>CAYWEE010000018.1:0-25666 GCA_964457295.1 uncultured Gammaproteobacteria bacterium | reverse complement strand
TCATCTACCCACACCATCCCCACGGAAACAGGGATTCAAAAATCTACATAGCAAAAGCCGCGCCAACGGACGGGCTCTTGCGTAAAGCGAGAGCCCGTCGCAGACGCGGCTAGCGGGCGATGAGATACAGAATCAGCCCCCAGGATGCGAAGTAGAATATCACCGCTCCGATCCACACAACCGATCGCACCGGATCGAAGGGGAGACCGGCAAAAGGGCTGACCGGTTCTTCTGCTGAAGGCACGGCAACGGGATCGGAAACGGCCATGAGACACCTCCCTGCGGGGTTGCTGACGATAGAGCAAACGTGCGAATGCGTGTATTCAATCATGTTTATATCGATAAATCAAATTGCGGGTTCAGCCGCAACGCCCCCGGAGGGCAATAAGAGCATTTTCTATACTGACAAAAAATGTCGTAATTGTTTTTCAATGAACCGTCTTCCGGCCCCGCTTTTCAAGAATTTTTCTCTTCCGAGTGCATCCAATTTATGCAAATAGGCTTCGTAGTAAATTACGATGAATGGTCTACGGGAATGTGTTGAAATATTCTTTCCTGAATTATGATCGATCAGCCGTCGATGAACGTCCTCTGTGTATCCGATATACCATCCCTGATCTAAAAGGCTTTTCAAGATATAAACGTAGTACATACATATACCGCTGCCATAAAAAATCGTCCTCTGTCAATGACTGCGCCACCACGTAGGACGTGGTACGGCGGGAATCCCGGCGAATTCAATAGATAGCCACGTATAAAGCGCAGAAGGTTTTAACCTCTTGGCTGTGCCACGTGAACCACCGCAACGAAGCCACGTAAAGCGCAAAAGGTTTTAGTGCTATGCGCCACGTGGCACGTAAAAACCACCGTTGGGCGGTGGTTTTTACGTGGCGGAGAGGGAGAGATTCGAACTCTCGATAACCTTGCGGCTATGCCGGATTTCGAGTCCGGTGCTTTCGACCACTCAGCCACCTCTCCATGTTTCGTTGTACGCCCCCTAACAGGCGACAACATATCGGATAACGCCGTAACGGTCAATCCGATTGACGGTATCCGTTCACCTGTATCCAATAATCACATCCTCCTTGGTGCAAGAAAAATTCCTAACCCCCTCTAGCTCCCCTTTACGCTAAGGGGGAGGATATGAAATATTAGTGTGCTCTTAGCCATTCGTCAAAATAACACTCCTGCGCTACTCTATCTTTATCACTATGGATCACAAAGAATCTCTCATCCCGTTGTGCTACAACGACGTCGGTGCGCTCAAGCCAAAAAATGAATGTCGTGCTTCGATGATTAATCATCTCATTCTAGAAATCGGCATGGGCGTCGACGAAGCCGAAGACGCGGCCGATAAAACATTACGTGAGTCAGGATTTTGGCCGGAGCCGCAGTTTGAATGGGATGAGGAGGAAGAGGGAGGAGAGAATCAAGAAAAGAAAGAAGAAGAAAAATAAAAAAGGGATGACAAACAAAGTTATCCACTATTTTAAACTTGACGTCGCGCTTGCCGCATGAGAAGAACTACGTCGTAAGAGAAGCTCGAAGGACTACACGCATCACGAAGAGGAAGATGCATGCGGTCTGACGAGCAGCGTTCGTGACGCTTTACGCGCATGATGCTTTCATCGCTTGCGGTGACTCTCGACCGAATAGTATTCCGTGTCGCCCTACCCATGCTTGGTGGTGACGCAGAATACGTCAGGAGGAAATCCCGTCTGTCCGCAGGCGGGATTTTCGTAATACCGTTTCTTTGTCATCTCGACCGGAGCGAAGGCGCAGTAGAGAGACCTATTAAAAAATATATCTAATGCGTGTTTTTCTTTATAGATCCCTCCGTTTCGCATACGCTTCAGTCGGGATGACAAAGAAAAAACTTTCTAAAAATAAAACGACGTCCCCGGAGCCACGAAGTGGCTCGACAGGGACGTCGAGAGTGAGGGGAAGGTGCAGAGCTACTGACACATCCCCGTGGTGAAGGAGAGGAGGCAGCGAACCCGCGCGGGATCCAGTCGCCGCAGTCCGACCCCATCGTAGGTCTTGACGTACCGCGCTTGAGCGGTCGCCGGCTCGGTCTGGGCGTATCCGGTGAAGATCACCTGGATACCGTCCCCACCGCGGCGCAAACGGAAGAGCGCCTTGCCCTTGGGAGGCAACAGGAGCGCCATCCGGGGCGATGACGCCCCGCGATCGAGAACCGGCCTCACGACCAAGTCCTCACAGAAACTCCGATCCGGCGAGCACCGAACCGGGTCGAGGTCGCCCGTCACCTCGACGAGCCCGAGGGTCTCGTTGTCGACCACGAGACCGAGACCGGGAGGGGCGGCCTGAGGCACGCGCGGCGCGGGGGCCGAGAGCACCAGGGGTGCCTCCGAACCACCATAGTTGGGGTCGAGTGCGTACTCGGCCCGAGCCACGAGCGTGCCCGTGCGCTGACTCGCCTCGGAGCCCGCGCAACCAACGAGAACGAATGTCGCGATCATGGCAATCGCGATGACGATACTGGACTTCTTCATGGGAACCTCCGGGCGACAATCGCGTCGCTAAAACATGTGATCGATAAATCATTCCCGCCGCACCGTTACTCAACGGCGCGACGATCGAGAGCGCGCTACCGCATCAGCGCCTCGGCCCCCGTCGAGGGATGCCCCCAGCCGTAGGGGCCGTAGAACAGCTCCCGACGAGACGGAACCTCGAGCGCCTCGCGGCACTTGAGATCGACGTCGGCACCCCATGCGGCCTCGTGCCGCTGGATGCAGTCGTCGAGATCGGCCCGACGACGGACCCTCGTCTCGGAACTGGAGGAGAAGACCCCCTCCGTCTCCTTCACGTCAGCCCACCCGTAGGGGGTAGCGACGGAGACCCGATCGACCCGCGTGCATCCGAAGGTGCACGCGATGGCGAAAACCACGAAAACTCGAGACATGAAACGGTGCGCCATGGTAGCGCCCCCTCTCTATTCTAACCTCTTATGCCACCTCCCACTGATCTGCGGGATTGAGCGGCTTTTTCGAGGTGCGACTGACATTTTGCCTGCGGATTAGACGATCCACAGAACGTATCAAGATACCAGAAAATAGGCTTTTTGTCAAGGGATAAAAAATGGTATTTTTAGCTAATTTAAGCAAAATAAAACACCCGCGACTGGTTAGGTCACGGGTGTAAGGAAGCAAAGAACGAACTTGGGATCCCCGTGACCCTAAGGGGTGTTGGGGCAGCGGGCAGGCGCGGTCATGGTGGGCGAGTAGTACTCTGACCCGCCCACAGTCTCCGTCACCCCGACGTGGGTGACGTCGCGATACCGCCCTCCGTTGATGGGATCGCGTACGCACGAGTCGTACGTGTGGCAGCCCGTCACGCCGACAAGCGACACGAGCACGAAAACAAGACGATGACGCATGTAGCCTCTCCACTCTCCCCGTACGTGGGGCGAACGTCCCTGGCGCAGTAGCGCGCCTTAACGGGAAGTTGAACCTTCCAGAAATGACGAGGCCCCTCAACCGAGAAGGGAGGGGCCTCACGAAGTAGCGTTTGCGGCGCCCCGACGTCACGCTCCGAGACCAGCTCGGAGCGGAGTCGAGGGGAGTCACCAAGTACTACTTGCGGGCGAGAGAGTCGAAGGGCGGCGCAGGTCTCGCCAGACCGAACGCCTCGGGCAGGGTCAGAAAGACGATATCCGACGGAGGGATCGCTTGCGCGTCCCCTGCCGGCGGCGCTTCCTTCGTGAAGGAGATGAGATAGTGATGCTCCTCTCCCACGCGGACGTTGACGTCACGCCACGAGACCATGCTGGCGGGGAGCCAGATCTGCGAGGTGTAGGTCGAGTCCGTTCCCTCACGGCGTCGAATCCACACCCCTTCCCCACGCCGCGGCCACTGGACCTCGACATAGGTCTGGTGGTGGGCGACGTCGTAGCCCGAGATCACGACAGGAACCTTGTGATTTTGCCAGTACGCATTCGTAAACCCGATGATCGGAATCACGAACAGCACCAGTCCAATCTTGCAAAGCGGACCCTGCTTGGTCCATTCGTGATCCTTGGTGAACCCGTAAGTCTTGTTGATGAATCCGAGAACAGCCAGCGGCCACAGAATGACCGCGGCTCCAACCCAGGAATCATAGGTATTGATGAACTCGTTCGTGTCATCGAGCCCAGTTCCGAGAGCTTTTCCGCTCGAGTTGAAGATGTCGTACTGCTGGGCCTCCGTAGAAGGCCAGAGAATACGCACGACGGCAATGATGATGACACCTGCCATCAAGGAAGCGAACATGATCGCGTCCCTTTGACGCTGTGCCTTCGTATCGACGCCAGCCACCTCCAGAAAGCCATACTTCAGAGAGATGGCAAAGGAGGCGAACAGCACCGCCGTAAGGAACGCGTTGTAGTGCGTGCCGACTGCACCGAAAACGAACGGCAGCGTAGTGAACCAGAAATACCCGAAACCCCTATGCCACCGCGCCGTCGCATCCATCGGAACCGCAGAGGTACCCGACTGCTTCATCCGCAGGGCGTCAAGCGCCTCGGGCAGGCCCCTGATGCTGTCCTGAATGAGATTCGCGACGATATCGAGCGCAGACTTCGTCCAGTCCCAAGCACCGCCGAGGATGCGAATGGCGAGAACACCCGTTGCCTGCAAGAAGAGACCGGCTCCGCAAAACAGCGTTCCACCCAAGAGAGCGATCTCGAAGGTGGGATGCGGCCTGCCGAGAAACATGAGCGCTCCCCCGACTACCATACACGCCGCAGTGGACACCGCGAGCATGAGGGGGATAGAGAAGTTCTCGCTCGTCCGGAAGTTATTCCAAGCGAGCAGCGCGATCGCGATGGCCGTTACGATAGCAGCCCCTTCGAGACCATCAGACATGTTCTCCGGAGCTCCGAACAGCGTTCCCGCTCTCACGACCACAGCCGCGAGTAGGAGGACGACCGCCCAGGAGAGACCTCGGAAGGCACTAACCAGTGGACCGAGCTTCGCCCGATCCATCAGCGCCTGAATCCTCAGCCACCTGACCCCCAGGATGCGAGACGCGGATTCCGCGACTTCTCGCACCTCCGGCTCCTGCCGGGCGATGGACCAGCCGATCACGGCAAGAACAGCAAACACCAACACAACCAAAATACTCATCACGTAGTCCTTTCAATGGTTAGCCTCTGCGTCACCCACCACGAGTCAGCAAGACTCGGGGGTGGAAGAAGCATCAGGATCAGGCGAGCAGGATTGATCCTCACGCCCAGATACGGTCACGCTATCGAACCGCAGCGGCGATTTAGGCAGAGGCTTTTGACTCGCCCGCTTCGCAGCACTGACAGCTCGAAAGTGGAAGAAGAGGTAAAGCACCCAAGCGACGGCAATGATCGCCGCACCCGGGTACCACCACCACGCGTGCTGACCGCAGAACGTCCGGAAGAAGCCGAACGCTACGAGGCCGAGGACAAAGAGGGCGGTCGCGGTCGGGGCGCGCTGGTTACCCAGCTCCTCAACTCGCTGCCGATCCTTTCGAATCCCCTTGATATCCTTCCGCAACCGCCTCCGCGCCTCCTTCTTGAGAGCGCGCATGAGACTGCCGGGATCGTCCGCGAATCGGCGAACGAGTCGAGTAAACCCTCCCGTAATGCCCTTGAGGGTTTTCGCCAGATCATCCTTGAGCTCTCGCACCTCCGGAGAACTCTCGACCTGCTTGCGCTGGCCAAAAGTAGCCTGGAGCTCTTTGAGAAGATCCGCGACGGTCGCACCAGGCTGCAACGCATAGCGCAGCAGCATGATCCGCTCCGGCTCGTAGAGCGCAGGCTCGTAGAGCCCGAACTGGTCGCGTTCTTCGGGCGTCATCGTGCGAAGCAAATGCTGAAGGATCTCTCCAGCGTTCGCAGCTGACACGACAGACGTACGGACACGGCCAGCAGTCTTCGGACGAAAACGAGAGGGCGCGACTGACCTGGCGGAAGGTAGAGGGGAAGACCGAAACTCCTGGGCTTCGATCCGGATGAAGGCGATGAGGGCATCCGGGAACTGGCGACGCATGTTCGCGACTGCCGCCGCAAGCTCCATCGCCTTGTTCTTCGCCACGTCAAACTGACTCTGCGTCAGTTGACCCGTGCCCTTTGCCTTACCCACCTCTTCGAGGAAGGCATCAACGACGTCTCCAACGGGGTACTTGATCCCATCGTAGAGGCCGAGCGACTCGAGAACATCGGACAGAACTCCAGCTCCTAGGGCCGTAACACCCTTGATGCCGACGGTCCTGTCTATGTAGCTCTTTGCCGCTTGAAGACGAGGGTCCGATCCAACGGCCCCACCCGCCTTTCGCACGATGTCCTCAACGGCACCGTGCATCAATCCCGTGAACACACCAGCCGGCTTCTCCAGAAGATTCTCCTCCTTAGGAGCCTGCGGGACACGTCGCTGCTGGCGCTGATCTTGCTGTGCCATGGTGGCCCAATCTCCTTCTCTTCGATCTAATACTCACCTGATTGAGTTGTCGAAGAACAAACGTTGCGTTTCGTGACTTGGACCACCAGACAGTATCTGATGGAACAAACAAGCATACCAAAAAAAGACCATTTTGTCAAGCAGTGAATGAAATACTTTTTGGCTAATCTCAGCTAAAATAACGGAGTAAAAACTTGGCTAAAATAAGAGAAAAATTAACCTTTATCGTACTTCCCACGCTATAGCCTCATTATTTTCGCTAATCTTAGCGTATCTTGCGTCATTTTCTACGATCTTTACCAGCTCCCCATCTCGCCGCAAATCCAATAAAAGAAAACGTGAGCGCGTCTCTTCATGAACTACTCGCCATATATCAGCTTGAGTTGAGGAGGCTGGATGCTGCATCAATGTATGCATTTCATCAGACAATACGGGATTCACCACATACAAAAATGTCGGATCTAATCCCGAGACGTAACGCAAGCGTTGGTCAGCTGCAAAGAGCATCGGAAAATCATCCCACCACACATGAAAAACTCGATCGCCTGGAACGGCTCGTTTAGAAATCTCGCCCATCGTTTCTTGAAACATCGTGTCTGGAAAAGGAGAGGTGCGAAAGCCGCGCCATAGCGCAAAAGTGGATTGAGCGAATAAAAGGAGAAATATACTGATAAAAAATACTTTCCAAGCACCCTGTCGTCCCGAGCGAAGTCTCACGAAGCCGACGTAAAGTCGCGTGGCGACCACGTCGCTATACGCGAGAGACCCCTTCGAAGGGATTCCTCCGCTCCTCGCGGACTCGTCGGTCGGAATGACAAACTGAAAAAAAGAAAGCAAACGCGATAGGTCGATAAGCTGCCACAAGAGCGCGAGAGACAGGCAAATTGTCGGCACGAGATATTCTACGTTTCTCCAACTCTTGAACGACAAAGCAACCAGAGCGCTGGAGATAACAGCAAAAGCCAACGCACCACGCGCATGGGCTTCATCGAATATTTTTCGAGGAGCGAGGCAGGTACCTAGGATAGCTAAAAGCAAAAGGATGACCCACGGCGCCAGGGATGCTAGAACCATACCAGGCGCAGCTGGTAGCCATTCTTTGCCCAAGGCCACCTGATCTAATGGAGTTTTTAAACCAATAGTCACGATCTGCGTCCAGGCAAATGATAATAAATTCGTCCGATTGGGATGAAATAACAGGCCTATGGCAACACCGGCGCAGACCGCCAATACTTCTTTCCAGGGCAATCCCCCTGTCGTCTCGACCGAAACCGGAGGCGTAGTGGAGAGACCTCTAAAGAAATCCTTCCAATAATTGTTTTCTTTATAGATTCCTCGCGTATAGCGACGTAGTCGCCACGCGACTGTACGTCCACTTCGCATTCGCTTCGGTCGGAATGACAGAAGAGAAAAATCACTTAAAACAATTCTGTTATACAAATATTCACTCACCAAAATGAGAAAAGCTGATCCGGCAAGATACGGCCATCCACCATGCGAAAGAGCGAATCCCATTCCAGCTAAAAACGCGAACCAGGGTCTACGACGCAGCACGGCCCACGTTCCCACAAGCTGCAGCAATAAAGCGAGTGGCGTTGCCTTGCCTAAAAGCAAACGAAAAGTAAATGGTGCAGACAGGGCTAAAAGCCCGACCCACCACTCAGGATACGAGATACGTTCACGGCGTAAGATAAAATAAAGTGCGGCAAAAAAAATGAGAGACAAGCAGAGCGTCGCAATACGTAAACCAAGAAGGGATCCAAAAAGAGCCGTGAAGGGCACAACAAAAACATGAAAACCAAAATGAAGATCGGCAAAGGATTGGCCAACGCGCGTCAGATCAAGCGCAGGAAAATCCTGCACGGGCCCCGATTGCCATAGCGCACGAGAAAGTGTCGCATGATAAAAGGCGTCAGGATCAGCAAAGCTGTGCCAGGGAAGTAAAACGATGAGGTACCCCGTAAGGAACACGGCCAATAAAAGAGGTCGCCAAAGGGAACGAAACATGGATGATATGGTAGCATCCCATTCGTCATTCCTGCGAAGGATGGGAAAAACGTTGATGAAACATAAAATCCCGAGTGATCGGGATTTTATGCTCTGCAGAGACAGACACCTGAATATACGCTTTACAGCGTATTATTGCGTGACGTTGACGAGGGAGCTCAAGACGAAGTTTGAGATCGCGAAGGCGGCTACGATGATGACCAAACCGATAACGGCTTGGATAATCATGTCACGAGCCTTATCAACCTTTTTGCTATCACCTTGCGCTGTCATCCAAAGAAAACCCGCGTACAAGAGAAGAACCAAAAAGACAATTCCCAAGAAACCAAGAGCAACGTTAATGATGCTACCCACGATCTCTGGCAAGCCCTTGTTACTGCCCTGCACACCTGCGCTTTCGGCCACATTCCCGGTCAAGTTCTTGGCCGTATCAAACGGATTCGGAGCTGCAAAGACCTGCGTCGGCAACAACACCAACGAAGCACCCACGGCTCGCACAAACGTAGAAAGATGTTTCATAGATTAAAATGTGAATTATCCTACAGGCCCCACGCTATTAGCCAAGCTACCAATAACAAAGTTACTAATAGCAAACGCGGCGACAATAATCACTAAACCAATAATGGTTTGCTTAAGAATGTCTCGCGCCTTATCAACCCTCTTACTCTCTCCCTCGGCTGTCATCCAAAGAAATCCAGCATAAATGAGATAAATAAGAAGCAGGGAGCCTACAACAGAGAGTGCGACATTAATGATTTCACCAACAACTACAGGCAAGTCTGGGCTCGTTTCTTTTAAATCTCCAGCTACCGCACCCACACCGCCTGTCAATCTATCCTTAAAGCCAGCTGCATGTACCACGGAAGCAGTCTTTAGCGCTGCCACCATACCCCCAACCAAAGAAACGAAATATTTCATAGAATATTACTTCGCAACGGCACCGGCAATTTGATTAAGGACGTACGTCGCGATGGTATACGCAAAGGTAATAATCGCAATGCCGATAATGGCATTCTTAATCATATCGCGGGCCTGATCAACCTTTTTGCTTTCACCCCCGGCGGTCATCCACAGAACCCCCGCCCAAATCATGTAGATAAACAGGATCGAGCCAAAGATGCCCAAGGCCACGTTCACGAGTTTGGCCACGATGACGTTGGGGTCCGTTTGGACATCGCCGTATCCAGCCGCCGCCCCATCCAATCCATTCTCAATGCGTGTTTGTATGGAGCCTTGCGCATAGGCAGACGAAACCATAGCCGTACCGACCAGCGATACGACGGAACACGCCAAAAGAAATAATAGAGAAAAGCGGCGGAGCATAGATAAAAGAGTAATTACGCTTCTTGTGTAGCGGTAACCAAGCGCGAGATAACGAAGCTGGTCACGGCCCAGGCGGACAAAATAATAGCGAGACCAATAATACCCGAGACAATTAACTTACGGGCTTCACTGGTGTTCTTTTCGTTCCCTCCCGAGACCATATACTTAAATCCACCAAGCAGAACGATAACGACGGCGATAATGCTGAGAAAACCGAGAGCAACATTGATGATGTTCGCAGCTGTCTGACGAATATCTCCGGAACCGAGCTTAATAGAAGACTGAATAGCGTTTACGCCCAAGTCGTTGGTCGTAAGCGTATCGGCTGCAAAAGCCGCCATAGGTAACATACACGAAGCAGCCAGACCAAGTGAGATCACGGCGCTTGTCACTTGCTTTTGACGTTGTGTCATTTCATGGTCACCTCCTTTCAAGACTGAAGATTCACGGATTTCGTGATGCCGGTATGATAGCAAACACACCACCTCTCGTCTATGCTCGCCGTAACGGCACGTATTACCCAAGAGCCGCGCTGCCCAACGTATCCAGCAAAAACGCGACGATCGTATAGGCCCCGATAATAATCGCCATGCCGATCACGGCATTCGTAAGCGTGCCGCGGGCTTTTTTAACACGTGTCTCGTCTCCATTTGAGGTTAGCCACAAAAATCCTCCCCACAAAAACAACACCAAAAACAAGGAACCAATTAAAGGTAAAATTTGTGTAATAACGCGACCGATCAGGTTCGGAATGCTCACATCTCCTAAAGGAGATTCGTAACCGTATGTTTTATCATAGGCCAAAGTCGCATCCGCAGAAGACGCGCCTCCTTTTAGTTTGGCACAACAAAATTGCGTACCGCAATCATCAATAACGAATGGCGCACCCACAACTTCTTCAAGAGTTTGATTTGGAATAGTTACGCACTGCGCAGCACATTGAGCAGATTCTAATGCGTCTCCATGTTTTGTTTTGGCCGCATCAGCACAGGTTGTAGCCAACGCCAACGAAGGAGCAGACACGACTCCTAAGAGGAATAATATGGATATAAAAATACGCATAATTTAAGATCCCGCTGGGGCTACAGGGGCGGCTTGTTGAGCTGGAACTGCCGGGGGCTCTTCGATAAGAACACGAAAATATACACGCGTAATGGTGTACGCGAATATAATAATCGCGAGACCAATGGCTCCATATTTCATGGTATCTCTGGCATTTTTTAAACGCGCCTCTGAAGATCCCGAGGCCATATACATAACCCCGGCATACACAAACACGAGTAACGCCAATGCGCCCACGATACTCAAAAATCCAGTTATCAATCGATTTAACAACCCGATCAAACCAATCCCCTTAAGCGGATCGAATACGGGGGTAGAGGCAACACTGATTGGCGGAGACACGGTAGTAGCACTTGCAGCCTTTCGAACCCAGCAACAGGCTTTTTTATTATCTGGATTGGTATCACACTCGGAAGGGGCTCCCGAGATAACTTCATCGCCCGCCTCACAATTGGTTTTACACGTCCCAGATTCGACAACCTCCGGTCCATATTTACTCTGTGCGACTTCAAAGCACGTGGGGGCAGCTAAAGCAGAAAGGGGAAAAGAAAAAAATCCAACCCAACCTACAAGAAACAAACCAGAGGAAAGAAGGATGCGTTTCAAAAAAGAAGACATAATCAATAATTCTAAGCCGATCCAGACAAA
The DNA here is from genome assembly GCA_964457295.1 of uncultured Gammaproteobacteria bacterium. Lineage (GTDB taxonomy): Bacteria > Patescibacteriota > Patescibacteriia > 2-12-FULL-60-25 > 2-12-FULL-60-25 > CAYWEE01. The sequence continues at coordinate 14,198 of CAYWEE010000018.1, read as the reverse complement.
ATAACTTTAACCAACGTACGCACCAAAACCCACGCGCCGAGAACAATCGCCATACCAATGGCCGCACCGGTCATGGCACTCTTCCCCGTATCTACGCGATGCGAGTCGCCAAAAGATAGCAGGTACATCGCACCTCCGTAAACAAAGGTAGCAAAAAAGATAGCGGCCGATAGCTCGGTCAACAAATTCGCGAAAGCCGCTCCGGTAGACACAATATCGTCCAACGTGCAGTTTCCGGTTCTCATGCACTCTTTAACGCCTGCAGATAAAAATCGCTGCAAGGTAAGCGGAGCTCCGGCCTGCGGCGTTATCACCGTTCCTTCGGCCGCTGCCTTAGCGGGAGCTGGGGCTGAAGCAGCTGGTAATGAAGGAGTGTCTTTAGGAAGCGCATAACTTGGAGCATTCGGATCAAGAGGGTCAACCACAGCTATCTCAGAGGCAAAAACCGATGAGCTCATCACAAAACTAAGTGCGATAAAAACAACGACACGTGCAATCAAAAAAAGTCTATCATTACATTTTAGCCCAAGCTGATCCGCCTTTGGCATGACGCGAGGATGACAGACAGGTGAGCGTGAGGGGAAAAAACTCATAAAAGACATCGTTATGCATCCTATCGGACAGTTTGAGCAATTTTTTCTGCGGCAAAGCGTAAGGCATCATCAAAAAACTCTGGACCTCCGGCGAGCGACGAGTCGATCAAAGTGACGAAGGCCGCATCTGCCGCGCGAGGATCCGTACCACGATACCACGATTTAGCCGTTAATACCTGTGCAGCAAACACACCGAGATCTTCTTTTTCGAGTTGAGCCGAAAGCTGCGACCGTAGCGCGGCGGGACGATTAGCTGCATCCAAATACTTTTGCGACAATTCGGGCTTACGTAACGCATTCAAGATATTCCAAGCCAAATCAGGATGCTTGGTCTTTTTAGACACGGTCAAAGCCCAGTAATTGGCAAAGTTTACCTGTGGATTCCCCTCAATTTGGGGTAAATTTGCAATCGCTATATTTAACTTTGGTGCGCGTGCCTTGATAATCGGTAAATCATACGAATACCCAAAGAAAAAGGCGACTTTCCCCTGAATAAATGCATCGAGCGAGTTTGGCTGTTTTGCATTCCAGGTATAGACCTCTTTGGAAGGGTTGGCGAAATCCGTATAAAAACCCAATGCATCTAACGCCGGCGGAGTGCGTCGCTCCCCGTCTAACGCTGGAGGAACCGCCTGAAATGTTGGCGAACCATCGGCAGCGCTCATTTCGGCACCATTTTGCATCATTAACACAGACAAAATATCAGGCGATCTCTGCACATTCACCCCCGTGCCAAGAGCGGCCCCTGACTGAAGCAAATCACCGTTCGCATCCACTTTGACGAGTTTTTTAACTGCCGTCTGAAAATCTCCCCACGTTTCGGGAATCGTCGAAATCCCCGCAGCATTAAGCAAATCCTTGTTGACGTACATGCCTAACGTATCAACCGACAAAGGTATACCCACAACCCTTGGTTCCAGGGTTAGATTATTGGGATCGGCCGAAGTGTTGACGGTGCGAATCATGTCCTCTGCCACCGTATCTGGATAATCCTTTTTGAATGTCCGCAAAGACACCGTAGGCTCGGTCGCTAAGCTATACACGACGCTCTTTTTAACCGTTCCCGCCACGGTCTGAACCGCGATCTTGGTAGAGGCGGGCATGGGCAGAATCTTTGGCAAATACTTACCTACCCAGGTGTTATGGATCAAAAAAATGTCCGGACCACGATCCTCGGCAAACGCATTCAACAATTGTTCTTCGTATTCTTCCAAGCGAAAACGGCGATATTCGATATTGGCAAACGGATGAGCCGCACGATATTCACGCAATAGCGGCTCGTACACTGAGCCGTCATCCACCACTCCCCAAATCTGAATATCAGCCTTTTTAGAAGCGGCAACCGTCGCTGCATCCGGGCCCTTGGTACAGCCAGCTCCAACGACGCTCAGCATCAACACCGCGGCTACCCATCGCTTTACGCCTAAAGACATATTTCTTCCTCAGTCTACCTCTTTTTTAAACTCGCGACGAGAGCACGCACCTCGGGCGCCATATCCGGACGCAGGAGCGCCATTTCCATATTGGCCTTGAGCCAACCGATCTTGGAACCCGTATCATGATAATTCCCCTCAATCTCGCAAGCATACGCCGGACGTTTTTTCATGAGCATGCGAATAGCGTCCAACAACACATACTCGCCACCGTGACCCGGCTTTAATCGACGAATTTCATCAAAAATATCCGGGGTCAAGATATACCCGCCCGCGGCAGCCAAAAGAGACGGTGTAGTTTTTTCGGTGGGTTTTTCAACAACCGTCTTCAATTGATATACCCGAGGCTCAACCCGAGCGGCAGGATCAATAATGCCATATCGTGAAACTTCTTCTTTTTTTACTCGGATCACACCCAATACCGGATCCTGGTACCGCTCAAACACATCAATCATCTGCTTTAGACGAGGAACGTTTCCTGTATACACATCGTCCCCCCACACCACCGCGAACGGCTCACTGCCTATCAAATGCGCCGCATTCAAAACCGGCGTCGCGTTTCCATACGGACCCTTTTGTCGCACATAAACAAAATTCGCCAAATTGTGAATATGACGAATCTGCTCCAATAAATCCTTCTTTCCCTGATGCTTAAGCCACGATTCCAGCTCGCGATTTTCATCAAAATGATCCTCTACCGGTCGCTTGGTGTGACTCGTGACCAAGATAATATCGGTAATTCCCGAGGCCACCGCCTCCTCGATCACATACTGAATTACCGGCTTATCAATAATCGGCAACATCTCCTTAGGCATGGCCTTAGTAAACGGCAAAAAACGCGTCCCTAAACCCGCTACCGGAATGATGATTTTACGTACGGTTTGTCCCATATGCTTGGCAGTATAATCAAGCGTCATTGAAAAGACGAATGGAGGAGATCTGCCAAAGTACGAATCGCCGTATACGAACGTACAAATATAAAAAACATAATCCCTGCACGGACAGTACAAGGAGTGGAGTGGGGCGGGTCAAAAAACAAATTTCTTGCTACCATTTAAAACAATGAATGAAAAAGAGCTAGAAATAAAAATTGAAAACTTCTTGGATTCTATTCTATTGGATAAAGAGATTTTCAACGAAATTAGTTTTCTCCAAAAAGAACTGGGGATTAGTCGAAAACAGATTATCGCCTCATGGCTTTTTTGGGATACCGGAATTCGCAAATACTCAAATGAAGTCTACGCATCAGAGCCTCTTCGGCTTGTCATGCATCTACACAATCAGCTCACGCATAGCTGGCACGTAACGCGTCAGGACATCGTCTTAGAATATCTCAAAACAATCGACCCTGCATATATATGCGAAATCGGTTTTGGCGTGCCTCAAAAGTATATCAAATCCTTCCTCCATACAGAGACGCGTATTTTTCTCGGTGACTACGAGCCATCCAGTCTGATATTTGCTAAAAAACTTCTCGAATACTGGAATAAAGACCGGCAGGAAAAAATAACATTAAAAATGTTTGATTTGAATAAAAACGTCTTACCGCAAGGATATGATGTTTATATTTTTCAAGATTCCATAGAACACGCAAGCAACCCGACAGAAACGTTATCTCAATACGTTGCCTCAGTGCCACCAAATACTCATTTTATTTTTTCCTTGCCCATTGAGATAGAAAATCCCATTCCAGAACATCACATCGTATGGAAAAACGAGAAAGCAATCTTTGATTGGCTCCAAACATCTGGTTTAAACATCGTAGAGCACGAAACCGTCAGAATGAATCGTGATATTGATATATTCTCTTTTCTTTTCCATCCGGAATTTAGAGAAGTGGTCATTTTAGCTCGAAAGTCGTAAAAAGAAATCTGTAATTTCCTCGTCTACATCATTGGGAAAATTATTCAAACCGTTAGGGTAGGAATGAGAAGCACAAAGGCAAACCCCCGCAAGCACCATCCCTAATGTTATTTGTATTTTTTCAAGTGGTAAAAATTGTATGTTGCCGTCAAAGTTAATAGGAAAACCTGAATTTGCAAGCGTTATATTTCCAAGCACATATTCCTTATGTGAATTATGGTTTTGAGGAAATTTACGTCTCATCTCAACAGCAGAGAACTCTCTGTCTGAGGAGGAAGCACTGACCAGCACAACATCTTGTAGTCTACTCAAATCATTTTTTTCAAAAATACTTTCTCCGGTGCAGCCAACAATAAGGTCGTATTGACTACTAATCTCGGCGAGCCGAGTATCTAAATCAATGATAATAACGTTTTTCCTAAGGTCTTCTAAACTTTTTGCAACGGCTCGACCTATCGGGCCAGCTCCTATCACAACAGCGTTATCTTTACTTGAAAAAAGCTTTGGATATTGATCTTGTATTTTCTCAACTACACCCCGGCCAATAATGGGAGATTCTATGTTTAATTTTGTTTCCGATCTCGCCATATTGAGAACGGGAATTTTGATATCACGGCCAAGCAGTTTTCTATAGCCAGACGTTGTCCATTCGAGAGCTGTGGCCTGTTGTCGGAATGTTAATTGATCAATCTGTGATATTAGTTGTCCGCCATCATCTACAACAATAACCCTTTCAATGTCGCTCCTTTCCTCAAGAATTGAGGCTGTTTCAAAAATGAATTGCCGTATATATCGTTCCAGCTGCACATCATAACCTTCATGACTATCAAAGAAAAAACTCTCCTTGCGAACATGAGCTCCCCGAGAAGAAAGCTGCGAGGCAACGCTTCGGTTTGAGGAGTAAGCTTTTCCAAGTAAAAACGTATTTTGCGGCTCTAGTCCAAGCCGAAATAAATACTCAAGAGTGATGTAGTTTGATTGAAGTAGATGCTGACAGCTCACTAAAGCGACTTTGCTCAAGTTAACATTTTGAAATGTTGAGTACAAATAATCGAGCAGTTTCAATTCTTGAAACATAGGCTCATACAACGACCACTCTCCCTTACGCCCCCACTCTGAAATAACACACATCCCCATCCTGCATCACATATTCCTTCCCTTCGATGCGCACCAACCCTTTCTCTCGGCACTTCGCTTCCCCTTCGTACTGTACAAAATCTTGCCAATTGGTAACTTCGACGCGAATGAAACTCTTTTCAAAATCCGTATGAATCACGCCCGCCGCTTGTGGCGCCTTCGTTCCCTTTACAACCGTCCAAGCTCGCGTTTCCATTTCGCCAGACGTAAGAAAGGTGATCAATCCCAAAACGTCATAGGCCTCAACAATCAAGCGATCCAAACCCGATGACGTCTGACCCAATGCTTCCAGATACTCTTTCTTTTCTTCGGCATTCATCGAGGCAAGCTCTGACTCCATTTTGACACATACCGGAACCAAACGATTGCCTTTTAAAGCGGCCAATGACTGCACTCTGTTTTTCCAAGATCCGTCCTGCAACTGCTCCTCGCTCACATTAACAACATAAAGCATGGGCTTTAACGTCAAAAGCGAAAGACCCTTTAACAACTTTCGTTCATCATCGCTCCACTCCACATCACGCAATTGCGCCCCCGCCTCAACCGCCTCTTTTGCTCGCGCTAAAACGGCGAGTTCTGCTTCCAGCTCCTTGGTCCGTCCCGACTTTAATTGACGCTCCACGTTTTGATGTCGCTTCGTGACCGTTTCGAGATCGGCCAACGCTAACTCGATACCAATCGTCTCGGCATCACGCACCGGATCAATCGCTCCGTCTACGTGAATAACATCTGGATCCTCGAATGCCCGCAAAACTTGGGCGATCGCATCGCACTCACGAATATGAGCTAAAAACTTATTCCCCAGTCCCTGCCCTTCTGATGCACCTTTAACGAGACCAGCAATATCCACGAATTCAATTGTGGTTGGAACGATCTTGGCCGCATGCGAAACCGCCGCCAGCTTTGCCAGACGCTCATCCGGAACCTCGACCACGCCGACATTAGGATCGATCGTACAAAACGGAAAATTCGCACAATCAACCGCCTTTTTCGTGATAGCGGAAAACAGCGTAGATTTTCCCACATTCGGCAAACCAACAATTCCAATTTGAAGAGGCATATGATGCCAACCAGCCTAACGCGGAAACCGATCGCTGGTCAATGCGCGTCATGAGCAACGTCATCACTTTTTCTCCAACGTCACCTTCAGCGTCTCTTCTTTGCCCTTGTGGAAGACCTTGATCGTGACCACATCGCCGGGTTTTTTATTCTCGATCGCGGCGATCAAATCATATCGTTCATTCAATTGCTTACCATCCACCTCTAACAAGATGTCGTTTTCTTGAATACCCGCTTTATCCGCCGGCGATCCAGGAATGACCGCAAGATCCACAGGATCCTTGCCGCGAGAAACGATAACACCGTACCCGTATGGCAAATTATTCGCCTTCTTCATTTGCTCCGTAATGGGCACATAACGCACACCAAGAAACGGACGAACCGGTTCTGTAATCGTTCCCGAAGAGCGCGCCTGCTCAAAAGCCGTACGAATGCTGTTAGCTGGAATTGCAAAGCCAATATTTTGCGCATTCGCAACCGCCGTGTTCATCCCAATCACCTTGCCGGCGATATCAAGCAACGGCCCACCAGAATTCCCGGGATTAATCGCCGCATCCGTCTGAATCAATCCACGCAACTGCTCCGCATCCTGACCATCTGTAGCGTAAATTGAACGAGCGAGTCCAGACACAACTCCCTTGCTAACCGTATTATCAAACTCTCCGAGCGCATACCCTATCGCAATCGCCGTTTGCCCAACCTGCAGAGTTGATGAATCGCCAAAACTCAAAAACGGCACATCCTGAACGTCGATCTTCAACACCGCGATATCATTGGAGGGGTGCCGCGCCACAACCTTGGCGGTCAACTTTTCACCCGCATGTTTTTCATCATTCAAGACCACCGTATATTGAGCCTGCTCATTAGAAACAACGTGACGATTGGTCACAATATACCCATCCGCAGAAACCAAAAAACCGGATCCGGCCCCCGTGCGCTGAAGCTCAGTTCCGTTTTGACACAAGCTTGGCATATCAAACAAACCACGAAACTCCGGAGGAAGATCTCCAAACAACGGATGCTGGCCGTAACAGCGCTCTAACTTTGGAACCTCGCTAGAAGCAACAATACTCACCACCGCCCCAGTACTCTGCTTCACCACATGAATCACCTGCGACTCTTCGTTCACAACTTGTATAACGGACGAAGCCGCCGGCGCCTCTGGTACAGAGGATTGCAATGATTGGCGAATAAAGGCGATGCGCCGATTCAACCAGCCATCGGCATTCTGCGCGTAAAAATGCGATACAGCCAGCGTCGTCGAAATACCCAATACAGCGACTATTCCAACGCCACACAAAAGATACAACGTGAATCTTGAAGGTCTTTGCGAAAATAGCATAGAGGAGATCAAGATAAAGAAATAAATTGAGAAAAAAGGGTAGAAATATATATACTGAAAAAGAAAAAAGAGAGCAAGAGGAGGGCTCCGTTGACGCAAAACGAGCGATATGGCATCCTCATCGCACAATTCAAGCCCAACATGGGCCGTTAGCTCAGCTGGTAGAGCGCTTCCATGGCATGGAAGAGGTCAACGGTTCGATCCCGTTACGGTCCACCAAACAAAATCACGCCTTCAAAGGCGTGATTTTGTTGCACAAGTCTCAATTATCGATAGAATTAAAAAAGCCGACCAAGTTTCTGGTCGGCGCTCAACGTGCCGAGTTATGGCACGGAGACTTTTCCTAGCCCGCGTTCCAAACGAGTGGTTGATTCGCGCGAATCGCTTCATCAAGGTAACGCTGAGCTTCTTGAGTGAGGGCCGCGCGCAGGTTTATCGCAAACGCTGTTTGCTGCGCGCGCAGGTCATCCTCTCGCCGTTTCAGATCCAGCGGTGGAGGACGAGCGGGCTCATACATACCTCCCTCCCATTCCGGTGCTGGTATCCACGGAGCTTGTGCGACATACAGTGCCCGACCCACAACCCCAAGAGGCTCATCGAACTTGTCGGCCGCGAGCTGTTTCGCGATACACCCAATCAAACCATCTGAATGAGCAAGAGCGAACTGCCCAAGAGCAGCCGCTACGCCGATCCTTCCTTGTCTGCCGGCCAACTGCATGGCCGGAATCACGAGACCGCCAATGTTGTACAGGCGACGCAAAGCCTGCACACCCGGATGAGCGAAAAGGTGATGCGCACTAGCCCAAGCGCCATGAGCAAGTAGTCGCTCAACGACTGCCATCGCAAATGGATCGTTGACAGTGATCACGCCTTCCGCATCCACTTGGTAGGAGTAGCCATCCTGACGCTCATCGCGCCGACGAAAGGCGGGGTGCTGCGCAGGCTCTTCACCAAACACCCTCTTCAGCAGCGCGTCACCGTGCTCGCTTGATGGAGTGGTAGATAGGTAGCCGAACCAATCCGGGCGAATGACTTGCCCGCATCGTTGAGCCTGCCTATACAGCGGAATCAGCTCTGAGACCTGACGACCAAGGGTCGTATAGATCCCAGCTGCGATGCCCAGCTTTCCAGTACGCTCACAAGCTTTTGCCGTAAGCAGGGCAAGACCGAGGAGCATTGGCGATTGCGTGGATGGTGAAAAGGCATCTTTCGCCTCATCCCACGCACGAATTGCGGGCCGAAAAGCGCCGGTCCAGTCCAGTACTTGGACCACCTCTCGGAGGCGCCCCCATCCCTGAACAAGGCGGTCCGTGACGCTTTCCAGGATCTGCGCACGACACCATACGGCGACGGCGCCGTCCTGCATCCGACACAGCTCATCGAGATGTGCCAGCGCGGCTTCGAATCCGATCTTCTCGCCAAGTCTGTCAGACACGGCAAGCAATCTCTTCGCGATCCCAGGAAATATCGTGCAGCGTAGGCTTGTCGCAAGCCCTACATCCTGAGACGAGGCCTCGAGCAAGACCGTGAGGACAATCTTCTCGCCCTCCAGATCAAGAGTCCTCTTGTCGATCAGGGTCACGAGCGCCGTCGTGACTTGACGGATCGCGTCCGCAGACTTCCCATCGAGCAATGTGCGCAGCAAGATCATACGGTCTGAGCTGGCTGCGTTCATGAGTCTCTGAATCGTTCGCTCGTAATCGACGACTTTCATTTGTAACCTTCTTTCCACATCTCATGCCGGTTGGCAGAGCCACCTCACTACATATGAAATTAATCAAAAAGTCAATGCCCCTTATCCTCAACCAAGGTAAAGACATACAAAAAGATCCCTATAAAAGGGATCTTTTTGTACACCACCCACCCTACGCCGCCTTTTTCGATATCTCGCGAGGCCCGGATTTACTCGGCACAGGTACGAGACGAGGAGTGTCTTCTGTAAGATCTGCCGCATCGACAAATCCGTGCTGCTCGGCAAATGGTAATGCCTCGGCAATCCACCCCTGTATCTGATCTTGTTTATATTGCAATCTTTTTAGCGCATCACCGATATCTTGCCGTATCTTCTCTATTTCTTGTTGGTGTATTGTGCGCACTCGAGCACGTTCTTCCGAAGTGAGCGGATCGGCATCTTCCGACACAGCGGCCGCATGCCGACCAGCTTCTCGCATCAGAGCCCCCTGTCTTTCTAATAGCATCTGTATGCGATGTTTTATGAAACGCACAATGACAACCCAAGAATCAATCATGCGCTTAAAAGCTGGTGCATCCATTTGATCATACGGAACCTCAGGATGAGGAACGTAAAAATGCAACTGCCCCGTCTCATCTGCCCATGGGACATAGTTTTGCTCTACAAAACGACGAACATAATCTGCCTCTAGTACTGGATACGTATCACGGAGCCAAGAAAGAGCATCCTCTTCTTCCATCGTTACCTTATCTGAATTACCTCGAATCACACGCTCCCAGTCAGCATCTCGCTTCATCTGGGCACGTTGAGCCTGTAATTCGGCAAATTCGAAACGCAATTTTTGAAATTCATCCTGCCCATGCACTAAAACGTCGCTCTTCTTTCTGGTTCCCGAATCCGCCGGCCGCGGAACCTCACGTGGAATTTCTAATGGCATACTATTATCAATCATCAAGACTTAAGAACATTCTTGAATGTAGCGTCTAACGCGCGTCAGAGCTTCGTCAAGCTCGGCAAACAATGAAATCTTGAATCTTTTACACACAATCTCGATATTTCCGTGCCGCCAATAGCTATGCGGGCAGCACACAACGACACGCGGATGATCTTTATACAGTCCCAATTCCAGCAAACTAATAGGGCTAAATGTCTCTGGTAAAAAATTAAATAAGATGATATCCGCTCGCTGCAATGCGTTTAATTCCCACGTCACCTGCGTGCGAAAACGTACACTATGCTCGCCTTCGTCACCAAGATCCTCCCACGACTCTCGACGCGGATTTAAAATCAAAATATCCTCCTCCGCCAACGTGGCAGCTACCCGACGCTGCCAATGCTCCGCCTTCCCCTGCTCAATGCTCCCCGCTAAAAATAGTGCTGTTTTCGTTAAACGATACGGATGCGGAGCTTTAACCTCTTTCATACGCGTCACACTGTATCACGAATACGAATAGCAAAAGGCAAACGCTCACGTCGAATGCCATGCTCACGATCAAATGCTTTTAGTGCTCCATGCAGCTCTCTCACGTGGCGAACCTGGATAATCGCTTCGTGATCGTGAGCTGAATGCGATAGAGCGTGCCAGCGCTCAGCCTCACGCGTAGCCTCACGAATAGCCACGATGATGTCCTGATCACTCACGGCAGCGGGAGAAACCTCTTGAGATACCGCCGAAGAAGCAGGTAAGGGAAAATCCAACACGGCTTCTCGTAAGACCTGCTCTGATGATTCCTCTTTTTCGGTTTCACGCGTAGCTATTTCACGTGTAGCTAATTCGGAGCGCAACATTTCGGCACGCAATTCTCCGTCCGCTCGCTCTTCCCACTCAGCAAGCTCTCGAAGCAGTGTCTGTTGTGTTTTACCCGTCGCCTGAAAACGAAACAACATCCGCCACAAACGAGCTTGCTGTTCTTGAATATCACCAAGGGCATGCGACAGGGCTACCGGATCCTCAATAGTCCCCGCCGCTTGAAGCTGTGCCGTTACGTGCTGTAACTGCTGATCATAATCCCGAAACACCTCTTCGATCTCACGCGATAGTACACGCTGAATGCTACGCAGACGCTGCACCTCGGCCTTCATAGCCGCGCACCCCCCATCTTCTCCAAAAGAGGACGGAGTTCGTGAAAATAATCGAGAGAGAAAAGACATGCGAGCTACGGTTGCGGCGAGGTCGACAGAGGCTCGGGCAGTACCGTTGGCGCGGTGGGACGAGTTTCGGCGGCACGAGCTGCGATCAAACGCTCTAAACGCTCTTTCACAACAGCCTCATTCGGATTGGTTTCTTGGACTTTTTTAACTTGAGCGATGGCGTCATCGTACCTTCCACGCTCCTCGTATAAGACCGACAAATACCAATGGGCGTTGGCGTATTGCGGATCAAGAGCCACGACCTGTTCCAATAAATCCAATGCTTTGTCTTTGTCCTTATTGCGATAGTACAGCGTAGCCAACTGAAACCCAAGGCCCACATCCTTATTATTCGCCGTCAAAACCTGTTCAAGCTTACGAATAGAATCACCTAATCGCCCCTCACGCTCATACACGATACCTAAGTGATAATGCGCGGGGGCATAATCGGATTTAGCCGTAATAGCTTTTTGAAACGCCTGCTCGGCAGCCGCCAGCTCAACCTTCACACTCGCTGCCGCATCGGTACGCGCTTTTTCTTCCTTAGAAGATAAAAGGGTGGCGTAAGCATCGGCACGCAACACGTGCAGCCGCCCAATCTCATTTAAGAACACTGGATTATTTGGCTCGCGCAGCAAGGCCTCCTCAAAATTCTTAATGGCAAATTCATCCGCGCCACGCGTAAAAGGCGCAATAGAGGTGTATATCGAAGCTAGATTAGACCAATTATCAACATTCACCGGGGCTAAACGCGTAGCCACCAAGGCTGCCTCCACACCTGCACGAATAAGCCCATCAACCTTCTTGGCACGATCCTCGTCCGCCGGACCCTTCGCCGCCTGCGTCGCTTCTAAAATATAGGCTTGAGATAAATTTCGCTGGTACGCATCCTCCCAGGGATTTAACGTAATCGCTCGCTCTAAAGAAGAACGCACGCTCGTCGCATCCTTCCCCTCGCGAAACGCAGAAACCGCCTTTGCGTACGCCATTTCGCCAACAAAGCGCTGACCCAACAACCATAAACCAGAAATATTCGCCACGGAGCCGATCAAAAATACAACGGAAAAAATCGCCATGGCCGTTTTGGTACGCACCGCATCCCACATCTTTACGGACACCGGTGACATAGCTGTTACCAAGCCCAACAACAACCAAAAGAGGAGGCTGTGCGCAAACGGAAAGGCGTATAGCGCGGCCAAAACAAGAACAGCAACCCAAGCAATCATCGTTGTCATGCGAGCGCCCCACATCTCATCACGCGTTCCACGTCGAACACTCTGAACCGCTTGAAACGTAGCCCACAATACCAGCACCAACCCCAACAACATCCCGATTATTCCCACCGTAGGTAGGGCGGTAAGCACCGTTGAGAATCCATGGTCAAAGCGCGCATTCCAAAATGCGGACAAATTAACCGACGGCGCGCGATGAGCCGCATACATGTACACCCACGTCCCCGGACCCGAGCCCAACAAAGGCTCCGCACGCAACACCTGTGTAGCAATATTCCAAGAGTGAGAAAGTGACGGCGCGACTTCGGCCGCTAACCCCAACGACAACGGTGCATGCCACATCAAAAATACCAACGCAAAAACGCCAGAAACAATGGAGGGCAGCACGGCGCGTACAGACATGGGACGATAGCGCAAAAACCCTAATACGGTGACTGCGAGCGCTCCCAATCCAAATATCAACCACGGCACCCAAAAATCAACGCAGACAAAAACCAAAATCGAAAGAATCAATACTTTACAGGCTAAGATTTTTCCCAACACAGGCCGCTTCTCTAGCGGAGATAGACGCTCGGCCCCTCCCAACACAAGGCGTCCCAAGGCCAACAGGGCAGGCACAACTAAAAACACGCTCAAGCTATTAGGCGTGCCAAGACTGGTAAAGTTATGGTTAGCTGCAAATCCCTGAAAAACATGCACGTTCATCATCTGTAAAAGCCCAAAGAAAGCACATACGGCACTAGAAGATAAGAGTACACTGATACACCTGTCTACGAACCGCTCGTTATTGGTCGCGGCTTGAACCATCAACACGTAAAACAGTGCGAAAGACAGCAGCGACACAAATGACCAGGACATTTGCCCAATCGTGCCTACGAACGAAAGATATCGATGAAGAGAGAACAGACTCGAAAGACCAACAACCGCCAGCAGCATCACAACAACGGCCTGTGTCCAAGAAAAAACAAATGAAAAACGCTTGCTAAAAACCGCCCGTAAGAACCAAGCCAATACGGCCACTAACGTACACGCGATAAATAACGTTTGTTTATTAAACTCCAAAACATCGAGCGTAAAAGGTAAAAACCATACGGGGGTCAAAAAAATGATCAGCAGCAGTGCGCTGCGCATGATACGTCCCCCGAAGCGTTCGAGAGCGGAAAGGTTGTCTTGAAAAGATACGTCCATAACAAAAATCTACGAAAGAATAATGTCTTCCCGCTAAGGATATCATATACGGAGCCTCTCAAAAATGAGGCGCCACTCTATCAAGATCTATACAATGGCGTTATGGCAACGGTGAACCATACATCGCGTCGTATTCCACAGATGCGTGATCAGAAAACGACATCGTATTTCCTCTAACAGACGGTTCGGCCTTCCACGCAAACAACACATCTGATGTTACTGATTCCGCAAGCAGGATGGTAAACCCATGATCAGTGACAGAAGACAACCCCCACAGTGGCATCGAGGCACCGTATGGAGTTACGGTAATCAGTGGATAAGCCTGTATAGAAGGAAAATCAACCGCAACCTCCTTATCCCCCGCACGAATCACAGCCATGCCGCTCCGTAAGGCCGCCCCAGAGCCAGCCCCTCCCGCCAAAGAAGCTTGCCCTTCCCAGCTAGAGAGAATAAATACCTCGATCAATCCTTCGTTTGTTTGATTAAAATCTTCTAAGGCAATACCAATCGTTGGCCCATTCGTCGCCT
>CAYWEE010000017.1:2428-25733 GCA_964457295.1 uncultured Gammaproteobacteria bacterium | reverse complement strand
ATTGAACCGGCGACCAACGGTTTACAAAACCGCTGCTCTACCGCTGAGCTACGTCGGCAGGGCGTCGCAGAGAAGTATCAAAGAAATTGATTAAACAGCTCACAGACCGCCAAAGAATAGCCTAGTTTCTATTTTTCGTCAATACAGCCGAGGGGGCCTTTATATGGCGAATTTGCCTTTATTATAGAGACTCCCGCTATAAGGAGCATAGGAGTTTTCGCTTAAAATAACCACACAGGGGGCCCATCACGCGTCACATCTACACGGTAGATACAGATGAAGAAAGGATAAATTGTAGCTGCCCAATTAATTCATTCAATCCGATTTCACTTTTAACAAAATATGCTGATGCGCCAAAATCCATCGCTTTCTGACGATCTGTCAACTGAGCTAAGTCCGTAAAAATAACAATTGGAATAGAACTGTTCCGCTCTTTCCGAATATCATGCAATAAATCAAAACCCGTCCTTCCTCTATCATCATTCACAATAATATCCATCATAATACCATGAGGCTGCTCCTTCTCTAGCAGGTCTAAAACTTCTACGTACGTTGTTGCGATGAGCGAATGCCAACCCACATCTTTCTCTACCTTGACCCGCATCACTCGCAACAGTACCGGATCAATATCGTGCAATAGAAGTATAATCTTTTTAGGAGACGGTTGCGTTGGATCCATAGGGTGGATGTATTTCGGTAAATGGAGAATCCGCTTGTCGGACCGTCGTGTGCGTTAAATCTAGAACACGCATCCACGTAGGCGTAATTTTAAACACACAGTAATCACCACGCTGAATCCTGAATATAGGAGCCCAAAAATTTGGATCCCTCGTTGCTGCATCGGCAAACTCATCCATTACCCATTCAATACGATTCTGATCCTCAACGACCGCTGCCACACCATTTGCCTGAACACACATTTTTAAAAACTCCCATATCGCCAAACTACACTGCGGATTTTTAATCAAATTTTGCGCTTTAAAGGATAAGCGATACGTAACAAAATAAAAACAGCCCTCATCATCCAAAACATAAATAACCGGCGAACATGTAGGCTGATTATCGTACGAGGTTGCAAGCTCCATGACAAAATGATCTTTTAAAAAAGCCATCATGTCGTGCTTAACCATTTGATACGCTCCGTCGTTCATATATCTCACATTCGCATATAAAGATCAGGATATCCGCACACAACATCTATAGTACATATTCTCATAAACAAAAACAACACCGCGTACCGGTGCTCCGTAACGCGCACAGCAAACCATGTTTACACCCTCTTTCGCTTTCCTGGAATGAATTCTCGAGACCGCAACTTACGGTGATACGCAACGGCAAACCGATGCGCCTCATCGCGCACCCGAATCAAAATATCTTTGTTTTGCTCACAAACATTTCGTAATTCTTTCTCCTCAAGACTACAAATAATATCGTTCCGATCCCGATCCGGACCCTTGGCCAAACCAATCACGGGAATAGAAAGAGACAGCTCGCTCATAACAGCCCGAGCGGCATTCACCTGCGGCCATCCCCCATCGATCAAGACGAGATCCGGTCGACGCCACGTATGACGAAAACGACGGCGCAACGTTTCAGCGATAGAGGCGACATCATTCGCACCCTCAACCGTCTTGATGCGAAACTTACGATATTCAACCTTTGCTGCCGCCCCACGTTCAAACACAACCATCGAAGCTACCGAGGCCGTCCCTGATGTATTTGAGATATCGTAACCCTCGATCCGTCCAAACACATCAATCCCAGATGGAGACGGCCCACGATCCGGCCGATCATCCCGAGCAATCACCGCCACATCTTGAATATGCTCTAAAGCAAACACTTTATTTCGTAAGCCGGCTGCGTCTTCAAAGCGTCGCTCCTTGGCAGCCTTTATCATCTCTCGCCGATAGGCTGCTGTAATCATTCCCTTTTTGCCTTGAAAAAACCGAATAAGGTCACGGATAATCTTGGCGTAATCCGCTTTCGTGATCGCTCCCACGCAGACCCCCGGACACAAATGGAGATGCGCATGAAAGCACGCACGCGGCTGTTGACCCGGACGCAATACCTTGGCATCAGGCGGCGTACACGTAGACCACGGAAAAATTTTACGCACCAACTCTAAAGCGGCACGCAGGGCATGGCCCGACGTATAGGGGCCGAAGACAGCCTTATAGGCCTTCTCCCCTTCTTCGCTCAAATCCGATCCTCGCACCAAAAGGGGCTTCGGAAAATCTTCCTTCGTAATAACCAGATACAAAAAACTTTTATTGTCCTTTTCTTTAATGTTGTAGTGCGGCCAATAGTGCTTGATGAGATTCGCTTCCAAGATCAGGGCCTCAATCACCGTCGGTTGCTCGATGTAATCAATGCTACGAATCTCGGAAACCATCGCCTCAATCCGCGCATCGTGCGGACGTTCAAAATACGACGAAACCCGCCGCTTCAGCGACGTCGCCTTCCCAACGTAGATGATCTTGCCCGTGGCATCCTTCATGAGATAGACACCGGGACTATCGGGAAGTGATTTATTCTTAATGTTTATGAATTCGGGAATCATGTATGCGTACCTATCCCCCTCCTTACGAAGGAGGGGCTGGGGGAGGTTCTGCATTCGATCCAACAGAACCCCCTCCACCTCCCCCTTCGTAAGGGGGAGAGCTTTAAATCTACTTAAAATACTTCTGCAAAAACTTCCCCGTCACACTAGCTGACTTATGCGATATCTCTTCTGGCGTACCTTCGGCGACCACGCGCCCACCCGCCTCTCCCCCTTCAGGGCCCATATCAATCACCCAATCGGCATTTTTAATGACATCCAAGTTATGCTCAATAACAACGACCGTGTTTCCACGCGAGACGAGTTTTTGTAAGACATCCAGAAGCTTACGGATATCGTCAAAGTGCAACCCGGTTGTCGGCTCATCAAGCAGATAGAACGTTCGTCCCGTATCACGACGTGATAACTCCGTCGCGAGCTTCACGCGCTGCGCTTCGCCACCCGACAAGGTTGTAGCCGCCTGACCAAGCTCGATATAGCCAAGTCCAACTTCAAGAAGGATCTTGGTCTTGTCGTGAATCGGAGGAATATCGGCAAAAAAATCGTTCGCCTCCTCGACCGTCATAGCTAGGACGTCGGCAATATGTTTATTTCGGTATTTAACTTCAAGCGTCTCGCGATCAAAACGCTTGCCCTTGCACACATCGCACGGAACATAGACGGTAGGCAAAAAGTGCATCTCAATGGCAATTTGACCGTGTCCTTCGCAGTGTTCGCAACGGCCACCCGGGACATTGAACGAAAAACGGCCCGGCTTATACCCACGCACCCGAGCTTCGGGCGTCAAGGTAAACAACTCACGTACATGATCCCAAATACCGGTATACGTTGCCGGATTTGATCGGGGCGTACGACCAATGGCTGATTGATCTACATCAACCACCTTATCAACCCAATCGATACCTTCGATCCCTCCATGCTTACCAGGCTTAGCCATTGAGCCATTCAAGCGCTGAGCCATGGCACGATACAAAATATCGATAAGGAGAGTGGACTTTCCCGAACCGGAGACGCCCGTAATACACACAAAACGCTTCAACGGAACCTTAACCGTAATATTCTTTAGATTATTCTCTGCGGCTTTTTTAATGACGATGACCTGTTTGGATTCTGACCGAGGCTTGGCTTGCGGTATGGCCATGTCCCCGCGCAAATACGCACACGTCATGCTCGTCTTATCCTTCAAAACCTGAGGCATCGGACCCGCAGCCACCACATGGCCACCGTGCTTACCCGCACCTGGACCAATATCCACCAAATAATCCGATGCCGCGATCGTATCCTCATCATGCTCAACAACGATGACCGTATTCCCGGCATCACGCAATTTCTCAAGCGTCTGAATCAGACGCGCATTGTCTCGCTGATGAAGACCGATCGTCGGCTCATCCAGAACATACAATGCCCCCACAAGACGCGAACCGATCTGTGACGCAAGACGAATGCGCTGCGCTTCGCCGCCGGATAACGAACCAGCCATACGATTCAGCGTGAGATACTGCAAGCCCACATCCAACAAAAATTGGAGACGGGCTAAAATCTCTTTCATGATCGGCTCGGCGATCGTGGCCTGCGTTGGATTCAAATTCAAATCCGCTAAATGCAGCCAAGCCTTATCAATCGTCAGCGCCGTGGTCTCGACAATAGATTTTCCACCCACAAACACGTGCAACGACTCCGTACGCAGACGGGCGCCATGACACGTATCACACGGCTCTTCAGAAAAAATCTCCTTTGTGCCCAAACCATTACACGCTGAACACGCACCATACGGAGAATTGAACGAAAACAACCGTGGCTCTAAATCGGGAAACGCCACATCATGCGTAGGGCAAGAAAACTTAGAAGACATGATGTGCTCGGACAGATCATCCAACACCGCGATCGCCGTGTCGTTTCCACGATCAACCGCTACAGCCAGCGCCTCAGCTAAACGAGCACGAATACCTGTATTTCCCTCAATCGGCCAAGCGAGCGGAACACGATCAACAACCAACTCAATCGTATGTTGTTGATATCGCGCAAGATTTTTTACCGGCTTACGTAACGACGTCCACTGCCCATCTAAACGAACTTCTAAAAATCCACCCTGATATAAATCTTGCATCAATTGAAAATACTCCCCTTTTCGTCCCCGAACGATAGGTGCCAAAATCACGATCTCGTTGGTACTGTTTTTATTCTTCTTCGCCTTGATCGTCGCCGGATCAGCATGCAACGCTACAGTCCGCTGCAAGACAACGTCCACCATCTCATCAATCGTCATCTTGCGGATCGGCTCACCACCCACCGGACATCGCGGTTCACCGATGCGGGCGTAGAGCACACGTAGATAATCATAGATTTCGGTAATGGTAGCCACGGTCGAACGCGGATTGGCACTGTGGGCTTTTTGGTCGATCGAAATAGCAGGAGATAGGCCCTCGATCTCATCCACATCTGGCTTAGCCATCTGTCCCAAAAACTGTCGTGCGTATGCAGAAAGGGACTCAACATAACGACGCTGACCTTCGGCAAAAATGGTATCAAACGCCAAAGACGACTTTCCAGAACCCGAAACCCCCGTAAAGACGATCATCTTGTTACGGGGTAGCTCTACCGAAATATTCTTGAGATTGTGCTCTCGAGCACCTTTAATGGTGATTTTATCCTGCATATACGTCTGTTCTCACAGCCAATACACCCCCGAACGGAGGAGTATATACAGTATATCGTGCTTCACCGGTTGTCGATATACGAATACCTCCTAGTAATCAACTAACAAGATACTGCCAGCCGGAATAGAGAATGCCGTATCAGAAGCGGAGAAGGTGACGTCCGTCACGGTAATTGTTTCGGCCGTTGCACTGGAGGCCGTAATCAAACGCACGCGTTTAACGGGCGATGTTACGCCATTCTTGACTGCAATCACATGAGATTTTTGAAAATCCCGATTGACCGCCACGAGCGTTGAAGCTGAATTATTCGCTTTCTGAAACAACACGGAACGCACCGAATAATTCGCCCCGTCTGACGATGCAGGCGACACGGTCACACTCGATACAGCTCGATCCTGAAACACAGATGGTAGCAACTGATACAACGTAGCAACGGGCAATACCGTGTATGTTCCATCCGTATTACGGCGTACGGGATGCCATGTCGCACTCGGCATACCAAAAATCCAAAAATTTGCGCGCTCCACATTATCAATCTGACTCGTCATGAGGAGAAAATCCGCAGTCGTCAGCGCCCCCTTCCACTGCATTGCAAAATCCGTATTACCCGTAGCAAGCCCTGTACCCGTCGTCGGAATAGCATGCGCGTGATCTCCGGCGATCGTCTTCCAGCCCTTCGCCTTAGTCGCCACAGCGATACTTTCTAAAGCAACCCGCGACTGCTCTACAGACGGGCTCCCTGTACTCGCATCTTCATCGTAAAAATAATGCGGCGACAATCCGTACACCTTACCCTGAAGACTTGAGGCGTTTAACAAACCTTGATTCCATTTTGTGTTTGCGTTCCCTACAGCTGGCAGCGTAATTTGAATGGTTGGATCGATCTTACGCATCGCATCAATAATCGGAACAGCAATGGGGATATACTTTGTAGGATCAAAATTAAATTCTAACGGAGACCATGGCTCATTACCAATATTCCAGATACGAATACCATAAGGCTGCGGATGACCGTTCGTCGCACGAACAGCCGCCCAATCAACTCCACCACCGGGGTTACTCCCATCATTCGGAGCATTTGCATACTCTACCCAATCGGCCGCACCGGCCACAGGATCGGCGAGTGTTCCGCCTGCATAAATCGGCACCATAATCTGGATTTGATTCGGCTGTGCCCCCTTGGTCTGCGCCATGGCCATAAAATCATCAAAACCAAATTTAATAACCTGCGACTCATTTTTACCCGTAACCTGCGGTAAACGCTGCGCCACCGGACCAACGGTCTGCTTCCAATCAAAATTCATACTAATCGCATTGCCGGGATAGCGTAACGTCGTTAGCGTTACACTATTCCAAAAGGAAGCAACCCCTGACAACAATGAAGCATCCGTGGGGCTATAATATCCTGCAGGAATTGAGGTAGATCCAGGAGCAGTGATGCTTGTTCGAGCATCAAACGTCATCCCTAATAAGCGCTGCGCATCCGCCTGCGTCGTACGCTGTAGATCAATAGTAACCGTTGCATCCGCCGTCAAATTCTGCGGAGGAGTCACTACAACCGGAGATGTAGTTGTCGGCGTGCCAGGCAATGGATTCGTGGTTGTTGGTGTTCCGGGCAATGGATTCGTGATTGTTCCACACGTCACGTTATCAGCGATTGTTTTAACCGTTGGATCAACCAAGTAGTCCGTGATCTTCGTATACGCATTGCCCACGGTATAACTTGAAAAAAACGTATCCGGCAAATCATCAACCAATCGATTCCACTGCGAACCCCACAGCTGTTGAGCTAACTGCTCCGTCGCGATCCAATGCAATACACCACATCGTGAAACAGCATACACATGAGGATCAGTCGTAATCTTTAACAAGCGATCATTGGGTCGATAGGTAACGTTCTTTACCAATGGATATGATGCCAATTCAGATGGGGAAATCGTAACCACGGATGAAAAATCTGAATACCACGTATAGTAAGTTTTCTCATTCGGAAACGCATAACGCTGGTTGTTGTACACGTAATACACTGCCGGCGAGCCGTCCGTCTTCACCAGGGCCGGCTGCGACAGCGCACGCGTAGGTGCCAATAGCACCCCCAAAACCCCCACTACACACACAGCAAAACAGGCCACAATGACCCGAAAACGGACAAAATGAGATATAGACATACAGTTTCTGTATCTTAACACACTTTCTTCTCTTTGCGATCTTGCCCAATTTGCTATCTTCCGCTACGATTCCCCCGCAATTCACAGACCGCCAATAAAACACCAAACGACGAATGACCTGGAGAGGTCGCATAGTGGTCTAGTGCACTTGCTTGGAAAGCAAGCGTACCGCAAGGTACCGAGAGTTCGAATCTCTCCCTCTCCGCCACGTAAAAACCACCGCCCAACGGTGGTTTTTACGTGCCACGTGGCGCATAGCACTAAAACCTTTTGCGCTTTACGTGGCTTCGTTGCGGTGGTTCGCGTGGCACAACCTTCGTTTGACAAAATCCAATAATTACCCTATCGTTACGGGTTCTTTTCATTAAAACCCACAGGAGACGACGTGACTCACATGACGCTGAAAGAACTCATCGAAAAGATTCGTTCGATATTTCATACACAGAACCAGCGAACGCTGCAGTGCCCGTCACATCGAGTACTGTTTCTTCAACAGGCGTTTCACACGCTGGAGGGCGCTTCTAGGAAGCAACAAGACCCACGCTACCAACCAATACTGGCAAGCATCTTCGCCAGATTGGTCTGCGTCATCGACGCCGAAAACAGCGGCGTCGACCGATTCATATCAGCTGTTGGCATGAAATATGGTCATGATTGCTCCTATTGCAGCAATAGCCCATGTCAATGCCCAGAACATGGTGATCGACCAAGCTCAACACTGAAAAGCGCTGATAGCGCATCCAGCTGGAGCCTGCATGAGCTTCAAAGGCACCTCAATCAGGTTTACGGCAATCGAAATCGAGGCGGCGGAGGCTTAGAACGATCCCTGCTGCGCCTCTTTGCGGAATCGGTCGAAATAGGACTCTATACGCTCCCCCTCACAGACGCGCTCTCGCTTCCGGATGGGTACTACGAAGAAGCGGCGGACGCCCTCGCTTGGCTGATCGCCATCGCGAACATGCTCAACCTCGATCTCGAAGAGATCGTCATTGAGACGTATAAAAACGGCTGTACTACATGCAAGGCCATGTCGTGCACATGCTCGATCGAACGAGTCGCCGAGTGCACGATCACTCTCAGCACCTGACCGTAATGGAAGAGCGCCTCTCGCCCACCTCCATTGCGATCGAGGTGCTTTTCTATTTCTACTCCTTCATCAAATGCTTCGTATACCCTTCCGCTACTAATTTTTCATACGCATCCTCTACTTCAGCGGGAATCTCTTGAGGGATCTGAAATCCCTTGGCGGGATAGATACGTATGCGCTGTAAATCTCCTACCATGATATTGATCACAAGCTCTTTAGATAATTGCTCCGTTGGATAATCTTGAAAAGAAATCTGGGGAGACGTCACGATAAACTCCGGTTCTGGCCAGCGCTTTTTAAATGTCGCGTATGTACGACGCTCCATGTAGGGTTTTTGAACCAAAATAAAAGACTGCATGCTCAAGCCCCGATCTTCCAAAAGCTGACGGGTAAAATCAACGTTTTCTCCTGTATTCGTAGATTTATTTTCGATCAGCATCTTATCTTCTGGCACTCCCCTGTTTCTTGCCACATCCGCAAATACTTCAGCCTCCGGTTTATCAAAAACATCCTTCGTCAACACGCCCACCCCTCCAGAAAAAATAAGATACGGCGCATACCCCTGCTCAAAGATATCCACAGCCCTCTCGGCAACCCGAAGATCGTTACTACATAACGCAAAAACCGCATCCGCCTTTCGCAGGTTATGGTGCATTAAATGATAGTCCCAGATGATTTGCGCAAGACGATCGATTTCGGAAGAGAGCATATTCAATATATGTTTTTAAGACATAGCTAAAAAATAAAAAAGTACCGTCTTGCAACGATACTTTTTTATTGGTGGGCAGGCAAGGATTCGAACCTTGGAAGGCGTATGCCAGCAGATTTACAGTCTGCCCCGTTTGACCGCTTCGGTACCTGCCCACGTAAAGCGCACAGTTTTTGCCTCATGCGCCACGTGGCACGCCCTTTCAGAATGATCACAAAGCTGAGCTTTGGTTCCTTTCTTTAGAGCGAAGTCGAGCTAAGCTCGATGGAGCCGTTGACCGGATTTGAACCGGTGACCTTTTCCTTACCATGGAAATGCTCTACCAACTGAGCTACAACGGCGTAAATGCTATCTACATCAAAAAGATCAAAAGCATCGCAATAATAGGTGATAGGGCCTAATACGTCAATTCCCGCATCATTGCTTGACGAGATCTATAAATAAGCGCTAAATATCGATGCCCTTTTGCAGGAGAATGCTCATGCTCCAACTTGGAGATCGTTTGCGTTTTCAACACGGAAAATGCTGGCTTCAGAGGCGAGACCGCACAACCGTCCAAGCAAAAAATGGTCCCGCCTGTATCAAAATACCACACGCTAAAATAATGCGTGCGGAATGGGGGTCGTTACGGCAGTATCTACACTCAAGGCTCGGTTGGATCCTGGATCCAACCATCACTTCAACGAGCGTGACACTGACGCTCAAAGGCTTCGAACCCGCAAATCCAGAAGCTACACAGCAGAAACCTCTGCTTTTCCCCCACGATCAAACTCAGCGATCACGAAGCAATCGCGCCGGCATCAGAGCCATTATTTGGTATCTGCAGCAAATCTTCGGAACCGCGTTCGAAAAAAAACAAAAGGGAAGGCTCCATATCCTGACCCCGATCATAAAAACATGAGCGCCGGCTCGCGCTCCGTCCTCGCCCCCAGTCCCGCATCACTCGCGGAAGCTCGCTGGGGGCGTTGTGCTTTCTGCGTTATTCCGAAAGAGGTATCGCGTCGATTTTTTCTTTATACGCATCAAGCTTCATCAAGTCCTGCGAAAGGAGGCGCAATTTATCATATCGCTTACGGGCCTCCGCACGCTCTCCGAGCAAAATCGCCACGTCTAAAGAAATTTCGAGATATCGAACAGATTTAGGATCAAGCTCTGTGCTCTTTTGGGCGTACACCCAAGCACGATCCGCCTTGCCCTGAAGTACATAAAAATGCGCTAATTCGGCGTGCAGATGCGGCAGTCGTGGATTGTATTCTAACGCCTTGAGGCGCATCTCTTCGGCCTTCACCATATCACCCTCGGCTTCAGCGATTTCGGCGAGTCCGGCAAACACCATATCATCCGCTTTATGACTCTTTAAGATAAACGTAAACGTTTCTGTTGCTTGCGGATATAACTTTTGCTTCAAATATAAAATACCCAAACCTTTATAGGCTTCAAAGTTTCGTTTATCAATCGCTAACGCCTCCAGATATCGACGTTCGGCATCTGCCCACTTCATATCTCGCGCTAACGAGCGAGCGTCATCTAAAATCAGCTTTACACGATCTTTGACGGACGGAGCCAAAATCGCCAAAGGTGATGTTGCCTGCTTATAAAAACGCTCTAGTTTAATCAATCGAACATACGCAGCGTGATACACGGTCTTGGCCCCTACGACCAGGTGACGCACCGCCAAACTCCACGGCGTAGCCTTTTCTGATCCGATACGATGCAAACGCTGGAGCAGCAGCTCATCTCTCTTGCGTCGTTCACGTTCTTCCGCGATAGAATTTGGATCAAGCAAGCGCACTTCTTTCCAGTGACGCAAAAATAACGCAACCATCACCGCGACAGACACAAGCCCTACGGCGGCAGAAAGCCAAAATAACATACGAATCAATGCTGATTAAGCGGGAATCGCGGCACGACACAAAAGTCCAAAGACACGTGGATCGAGTGACGCGCCTCCAACCAACGCCCCATCAACGCCTGTGGTCGTGACATATTCTGCAATATTACGACCATCGACCGAACCGCCATACACGATACGAACGCCCTCGGCGGCTTTGCCTAATTTTTTCGTTAATACCCCACGGATCGTATCATGCATATCCTTCGCTTCCTTGGCTGAACAAGGCTTACCCGAACCAATGGCCCAAATCGGCTCATACGCAAACACAAGCGACATACGAGCATCAATCTTAGCTCCGGCAATCGCAGCCGCAACCTGGGCTCGCACGACCTTTCCCGCCTCACCGCGACGACGCTGCGCTTCCGTTTCACCAACGCACACAATCGGGATAATCCCCGCTTTTTGCAATCCGGTAACCTTCAGCGCCACCATCTCATCCGTTTCGCCCAAATGCATACGACGCTCGCTATGACCAACTAGGCAATATTCCGTACCAAACTCTTTCAGCATGGCCGGGGAAATCTCACCGGTAAACGCTCCTTCGTCGCTCCAAAAGGCATCTTGAGCTGACAATGCTGGGATCGAAGCGCGACCGAGCGAAGCGCGAGCGGCAGGAAGTGAAACAAACGGCACAGCAACCGCGATATCCAAATCCTTGGGCAAACGCTCGCGACGAAACGCCCGAATCCAACCTCCGGCTTGAATGGGGCCGTAATGCATCTTCCAATTCGCAATGATAAGTTTTTTCATATTCGTAGATGTTCGATTTGTTTACCAAGTGAGAAGAGATGTAACGTGCGTTTTTGTGCCCAATGGACCGATCAGAGAGGCGGCCATGTGAGAGGGACGGAAGATCAATTTCGCCACCTCTTTAATTTGACTCACCGTCACTCGTTCGATACGAGCCATGCGCTCTTGGGGGGTCTCCATACGCTTCTTAAAGAGCCACTGCTTACCATACCACTCGGCCTGGGTCGCGGAATCCTCAAAGGCCAAAAGGGTGCGACCACGAATGTGATCCTTAGCACGCCGCAGTTCCTCGGCTGTGACCGGATTTTTGGCGATCTTTTTTAATTCCGCAACAATCGCCACGATAGCATCTTGCGTACGCACCTTATCCAAACCGGCCAAGACGGTAAACTCGCCCACGTCTTCACGCGCCTGATGCGAAGCGTGAATGGAATAGCACAGACCACGACGTTCACGGATCTCGGTAAAGAGACGTGAAGACATCGTGCCGCCTAAAATCACCGACAACAGTGTCGCTGCAGCCAGATGCGAATCCCCCAAAGGAAATCCATAAAAACCCAAGGCTAACTGTACCTGTTCCGTTTTCTTGTCTTGATACGCTACCGCATCACTAAGCTTTGTCGGGGGCTTAAATGGAACAAACGGCGCATCAACCTCGGCCTTGCGTTTAACGGTGCCAAAGGTCTTATTTAAGAGCGTCATCATATTGGCAGGCAGCGCCCCAGCTACGGCAATCACCATTCGCTCGGGAATATAGTAGGCGTCACGATAATCCGTTAGATCTTTAGGAGAGATGCGACGAATAACCTCGCGAGGACCAGCGATATTCCAACCCAACGTCGAACCGGGGAATAACGCCTCATCAAGCATGTCTTCAACATGAGCCTGAGGATTATCTTCGTACATGTTAATTTCTTCGACAATCACACCACGTTCACGATCAATATCTGCCGCATTGAACTTGGAAGCAAACAACATGTCGTGCAGCATATCAACGGCGAGCTCGGTGTGAGCGGCATCCATCTTGATGTAGTAGCCGGTGTGATCTTTATCAGTGTAGGCATTATACGCCGCACCGTAGCGATCGAGTTCGCGAGAGATGTGGGCAGCCGTTGGTCGACGTTTTGTTCCTTTAAACATCAAGTGCTCAATAAAATGCGAAGCGCCATTCACCTCTGCCGTCTCGTATCGCGAGCCAACTCGAGTCAAAACTAAAATCGTCATCGAGGCCACGCCTTTTTGCGGGACCATGATGACCGGCATGCCATTTTTGAGGGTTTTGAGGGTTGGTTGCATATAGATCCTCCCCCTTACGAAGGGGGCGTTAGAGGGGGTTCAGTCGTCCGGAACCTCCCCTAGCCCCTCCTTCGTAAGGAGGGGAATAAAATCACTGAAGACGCTCACTTACCCACGACGGAACATCGGCCAGCGGGATGCGTACCTGCTCCATGGAATCACGATCACGTACGGTGACTGTCCCCTGTTCTACGGAATCAAAATCAATCGTAGTGCACCACGGCGTGCCGATTTCATCTTGGCGGCGATAGCGTTTACCAATCGAAGCGCTTTCATCGTACTCCGTCACGATACCGCGAGCTCGCAATGAGGTTACGAGCGTTTTGGCGAGACTTGTGAGCTCCTCTTTCTTTTGCAGAGGCAGGACGGCAACTTTGACCGGCGCAAGACGCGGAGGAAACCGCAAAACCATGCGCGGCTCCTTCTCGCCTTCATTCGCCGTATCCGCCTCATCAATGTCGAGATGTTCACATAGGACGGCTAAGACGGAACGCGTCAAACCCCAGGTCGGCTCAATGACATGTGGAATAAATCGTTCGCCGGTAGCTTCATCAAACCAACGTAAATCTTCACCAGAAAATTCTTGGTGACGGGAGAGATCATAATCCGTGCGATTAGCAAGACCACCCAGTTCTTTCATGCCAAACGGAAATAGGTATTCAGGATCAATCGAACGCGCAGAATAAAAGGCTCGATCGGCTTCGGGAATCTCGTGATACTCAACATGAGCCGGAGACAAGCGCAGGACATCCGTGCACCAAGCTTTATATTCTTCGAGCCACATTTCGTACGCACGTGGAGCATCTTCGGGACGAACAAAATATTCAATCTCCATCTGCTCAAATTCGCGCAAACGGAAAATAAAATTTCCAGGGGTGATTTCATTGCGAAACACACGACCGACCTGCGCAATCCCAATAGGAAGTTTTTTACGCATCGAATCACGCATGTTCTTCCAGGTCGTAAACATGCCGGCTGCCGTTTCAGGACGCAAGTACGCAACAGAAGCGGAATCTTCTTTGACGCCGATAAACGTCTTGAGCATCAAATTAAAATGCATGACATCCGTAAACTCGCCGCCGCATTCAACGCAGCGTAAATCATGCACACTTACCGGACGTTCTTTGTCGTATCCCGGCTCAGCCTGACGGGCTTCAAGGAGATGGTCAGCACGAAAGCGCTTGTGGCAACGTTTACACTCCACTAATGGATCAGAAAAATTTTGAATGTGACCAGAGGCTTCCCACACTTTTGGATGCTGGATAATCGGCGTATCAATACCCACCACATCGTCGCGCATCTGCACAAAACGCTTCCACCAAGCATCACGAATATTATTCTTCAGCTCCACTCCATACGGACCAAAATCCCAGGCATTAGCAAAACCGCCGTAGATATCGGAATCCGGATATACAAACCCGCGCCGCTTGCAGAGCGACACGAGGAGATCCATTTTTTGTTCAGGAGAGATAGGCATTGGAAAATGTTAGATCGTCATGACACCAGTTTCTTTTTCGGCCACTATGGCCTCAATCTTGGCATTATATTCTTTCACTAACGTATCAAGCTCACTAAACAATCGAAACTTTTCATCCTCGGAGATCTCCTTAGCCTCTTCTTCTTTAGCAATAGTGGCACGCGTTTCTTCGCGTACATTGCGAATACCGATACGCGCCTGCTCACCTTTTTGATGAATGACTTTGACGGTCTCACGACGATTCTCTTCGGTCATCTGTGGAACAACAAGACGGATGACCGTTCCAGCGACGTTCGGCGTCATACCAATATTCGCAGCAATCAAGGCTTTTTCAATGTCTTTAACGACTCCCTTATCCCAAGGCTCAATCTGAATGGTTTTTGCATCTGGTACAGAAATCGAGGCCACGCCCTTTAGCTCCATCATAGAGCCATACGCCTCGACCCGGATATCTTCGACCAAAGCG
Source organism: uncultured Gammaproteobacteria bacterium (assembly GCA_964457295.1). Classification (GTDB taxonomy): domain Bacteria; phylum Patescibacteriota; class Patescibacteriia; order 2-12-FULL-60-25; family 2-12-FULL-60-25; genus CAYWEE01. Next base: position 10,669 of record CAYWEE010000017.1, on the reverse strand, counting down.
GAATTCGCCCGTCCACTGCGCAAATTTTGTAATTCTTTTTCAAGATGACTGACAACGCTTTCAAGCGCGGGAATAATAGAAGAAAGAGAGGTCATACGATAATATCTTTAGCAACAAAAACACACCTAAATGCGGGTTTAGTGTGTCATTAATTGAGGAATCCGTCAATCAGTCGAATAAGATACATTTCGCTTATGTAGCCCTTCGACAAGCTCAGGGACGAATTACTCTATATATTCCTTCCTGAGCCCATTCGACGAGCTCAGGGTAAACTCCGCAGTAGCGGAGTCGAAGGACTCCGACAGTAAAGATGTTTATTATTTCGCTGCCGGAACAACTCCCAGGTACATGACGTTGGGATCAACTGGATCAATCACCAAGGCGGTACCAACTTGGGTCGTCGGTAATTTCTTTGGCGTCCACGTTACCCCTCCATCGTTAGAAAACTGCAAGGTAGCCACTCCGGTGTAAACCAAGTTTTTCGTATTCTTCGGATCAATAGCCAAGGCATTGATCTTCACGCTACCCGGCGGAGACGTAAGCGTTAACGCATTCCATGTCTCTCCCCCATCCAGCGATTTAATAATGCCGTATTTAGATACCAAATAAACCGTCTTTGAATCAACCGGATCAATCACCAACTGAATCACCCGACGAGCGTCTGTAAATTGTTCCGTAAATTGTTTTTTGATTTGCACCCACGTCGTACCACCATCAGACGTCTTTAACACTCCCTCGCCCTGCGTCCCCACATACAACGTACGTGAATCGCGCGGATCTACGACCATGTCCGTAATCGCTGTGCCATCAACACGCTTGACCACCTGCCAATGTTCACCAGCGTCGCTCGAACGAAAAACATCTCCATCGGATGTCCCGGCAAATAACACGGTCGGGTTATACCAATCAATCGCCAGCTTGGTAAACGATTTATCCGTACGAGGATCAAAGAAAACCTGCTCCCAATCACGCGCACAGGTGGTGGTTTTATACAACTTATTTGCACTAGCCGCGTAGACCGTGCACGTGTTCTTTGGATCAATCAACACCGCATTAACGCGACCGACAGAGAGTGACGTTTTACCAGCCTCAACCTTGGTCTGCTGCCAAGAATCTCCCCCATCCAACGAATACGCCAACCCGTTTTCACGTGTCGCTACATACACCACGCGATGATCTTGCGGGTCCAGTGCGACACCTAATACCGCAAAGTTCGCCACTCCGGCCGTCACCTTTGGCCCACTCACTAACGCCTTTTTATTGGCCCACACTTGCCCACCGTCAACCGTTTTCCATACACCGCCATCTGCTCCTTGGGATGTATTTGAGCTACCGCAACCGGCACCAAGCAAAACCAATACACACAGAGGAAGCGCAATTGATAAACGAGAAAAATAGTTCATAGGGGTCTATGGTGAGATATTGTACATCGGATGAAGCGCGGAAGGAATATGTCGAGGGAACAACACAGAAACGCTCGTATGAGACGAAAGACGAAGGGCGGTCGCTTCAAGCATCAAACGCGGAGGAATGGGGCCGGATAGCGCCGACAAGGTACCCGTCAACCCAATCCCCACCAGCAAAGCTTTTTGCGGATCTCGATGCAGAGCCAAACGCGCTGCCTCAATAGCCCCATCCAAGATTTCACGCCAGGCTGCCGTCGCATCCTCCGTTGAATCACACGCTTTGGCGATATCATCAATTCGTGCCAAAGACGCACCAAGTGGGGCGGTCAATAAATCATGCACCAGATCTCTTCCTCGTTCCTGCAACGCGTCCTCTTGAGGAGTGATTAGCAATCCAGGACGGCCATGGGCCTGAATCAAACGCGATGCCGCAACCTCGAGCCTCACACCCAATCTCTGCGCAGCCGCCTCCATGTCTGCCCGGGGAACGGTCGTGAATGGCAGAACAACACAACGACTGCGTAAGGTGGCAGGCAGACGATGAGCGTCTTCGGCGACCAACACGCACACCGCGTGAGCTGGGGGCTCTTCGAGAATCTTTAGGAGCGCATTCGTCCCCGCTTCGTTTAAACGATCCGCGTTAGGAACATACATCACCATCTGTGCGGCACTCGAAGGGCGGAACGTCAAACGCTCTCGAGCGGAGCGAACTTGCTCGACCGAGATTATTTTTTTACCTTCCTCGGGTTCGAGTAAGACAAAATCCGGATGCGCCTGCAGGCGGGAGGGCTCACCGGGTATTCCTAAAAGTGCCGCCACAAACGAGGCGGCAATTGTGCGCTTTCCCACGTGCGCCGGACCGGTCAAAAGATAGGCGGCAAATGGATGAGATAGCGAGGAAGCTAAAACCCGGAGTTGCGCGCCGTGACCAATAATACCTTCACCAAACACAGAGGACATGGTGGGAGTATAGCATGATACAAAAACCCGCCTTTCATAGAGGCGGGCTTTTGTGTTAGGCGGCGATCTTTTCGATTTTGACCTTGGTAAAGGCCTGACGATGACCAACACGCTTGCGATAACGCACCTTGGGCTTGTATTTAACCACTGAAACCTTCTTGGCGCGGCCATGGGCCACAATGCTTCCCTGAACAAGGGAGCTTAACGCAGGGGTACCGATCGAAAGCTTGGCGCCAGATTCATCCGAAACCAACAGAGTTTCAAACGAAAGACTCCCACCAACCTCTCCTTCGAGTTTTTCTACAGCAACAACATCGCCCTCTTTGACGACATACTGCTTTCCGCCGGTCTTGATAACTGCAAACATAGTGGCGAGATAATACCCCGCTTTAGCTTCTCTGTCAAACAGGCTACCATCCCCTCCACAGACATATGCGTCTCCCCATTCGAAAATCGGCCCTACTTAAAAAAAGAGATGACGAAGACATCGTGTTTTTAACCAAAAGCGGCGCGGAGTCTGTTAAACGCGAGTTGGAGCGGTTGGAGCGCGTTGACCGACCCAAGGCCATCGAAGATGTGAGTGTGGCTGTAAAACAAGGAGATTTATCAGAAAATGCCGAGTATCAAGAGGCAAAATCCCGACTGGCACGGACTGAAAGTCGGATCTTTTCACTCAAAGAGCGTCTCAAGCGCATCTCGATCATTCAACATGATCCAGCGTCCGGATCAGTTCAGTTAGGCTCGACGGTCGTGGTCGAGGTCCAAGACAAACAAAAAACCTACGAGATCGTCGGGCCACGGGAATCAAATCCAGCACGTGGGCGCATCTCGCACGTTTCTCCGTTGGGAGCAGCATTACTCCATCACGCGGCGGGAGAAAGCGTTAACGTTGAAACCCCTCAGGGTGAAACAACGTATCGGATTATTGAAATTAGATAATTCTATTGTGGAGGTCTATCTCCCCAAAGCATATAGCTCTTCTCTCGTTCCGGGACTCCTTTAGGCTTACCTCGACCCTCGCTTCGTTCAGAGCTATATGCTTTGGGGAGATATCCTTTTCTTTTATTTAGTCACTACATCAATCTGAGTGCCGATAGAGATCCCTATGTCTTTAGCCGCACCCGCCGGAATCTCAAGTACCCCGTTCGCTTCAGCTCGCGGAACGGCACGAGGAATATCCGTGCTGCTGGTTGGTGCCGGCAACGTCGTCAGATCAACAACGGTACCATCCTGCATCCAAATAATATCTAGCGGAAAACGCATATCCTGCATCCAGAATGGATACACATCTGATTCGGGAAACAAGAACAGCATCCCGTGATCAGCAGCCAATGACGCGCGACCAGAGAGTCCGCGCTCATGAGCGTATGGTGTTTCGGCAATCTCAACAATCAGATCATGCCCATGTATCGTCAGATGACGCGTCTCTAAACCAACCGGCGGAGGGGAAAAGACAAAAACGCGATAGCCAAAAATAACAATCACCAAAAACAAAACGGGAAAAATATATTTAGCCATAGGCTATGTTCTCCCCCTTACGAAGGGGGAGCTAGAGGGGGTTCTGCTTCGACCGGAACCTCCCCTAACCCCTCCTTCGTAAGGAGGGGGACCTAATCAACATCCTTTGCCTTATGAGCAAACCAGCTGGTAACCCGCGAGGCCAGTGCCGTAGCAACAACCAGGCTTGTCACCAAAAAAATCTTTCCGCGTGTTTGGAGACCGAGTGCCGCAATACCTGCAAACAACGAGACGAGCCATAACGTCCAAACCGCAGCCTGCTGCGACAGCCCTGCACGAAGCAGACGAAAATGCAGATGCGTCATGTCACCCCGATACCAAGGCTCGCCACGATACAAGCGCCCCAAGACCACAAAGACGACATCAGCGATAGGAATCGCTAAAACAGACAGAGCGATCGCAATCTTGGCGCTAGATAATAAAGCCAAGACACCTAGCGAAAATCCCGCCATTGTTGCACCTGCCTCCCCTAAAAACTGCTTAGCGGGAGAGATGTTGTGAGGCAAAAAACCCAAAAATGCTCCACCCACCACGGCCGCCAGCACGCTCACTCCCGGTTGAAAGTATGTTGTTGTTAACGTTAAGGCACCCACCAACGCTGCCCCAATCACGGTCTGCCCTGTTACCAAACCGTCTAACCCATCCAAAACCTTCGTGGCATAGGTCGCGACCAAAAGCCAAACAAACGTAATAAGATGTGCTGGCAACAATAGATCCAAAGAAAAACCAAACACGCTCCACGATGGAGACCACCACACGAGCGACAACGCCCCATGACCGGTCAATCGACTCACCTGCGTAATCGCGACTCCCCCACTCATAACCGCCAGAATAGCGAGAATAGGAAAAACAATTTGAATCTTTGGCGCCAACGGATACCGATCATCAACCGCACCACCAATACCTAAAATCACTAGACCGGCGAGATACCCCACTAGATGTGAAACCGGAATGAGATCAAAGACGTCAAACAATGAAAACGAACGCAGCAAAACACTGAGACACAGAATAGTGACAGCGATACCCAAACCTCCCCATAATGGAATTGGCTTGCGGTGAATTTTGCGCCCCCCATTCGGTTGATCAATGGCTCCCGCATGCAAAGCTAGGCGCCGTGAGGCAAACGTCACAAGATACGAACACAGTGCCGCGCATCCTGCGAGCAGAAGGACTCCTGATATCACGGCAGAACGGGTCATAGGCTACGGAAGCTCAACCGTGATTTCGCCCGAGGCGCGCAAGATGAGGTGAGCTTTGCGCGGAATAGTATTCCGAAGGAGGAGATCCGCCAAGGCGTTCTCGACTCGCTCCTGAATCACACGCTTAAGAGGCCGGGCGCCAAAAGCCGGATCATAGCCAATCTGGGCCAGGTTTTCGATGGCGGCATCTTCGGCAGTAAAAACCAAGCCGCGCTCGCGTTCAAGCCGAGCCGCGATACGATTAATGAGGAGCCAAGCGATTTGCATGACATCATCCGGCGTCAGAGGAGAAAAGACGATCACGCCATCAAAACGATTCAAAAACTCGGGACGAAAGATACCACTTAATTCATGCGAGATCAGCGCTTCGGTAATCCGCTCGATTGGCGTTTGCTTCACGACCTCGGTTTGAATAAATGAGGTTCCGGCATTCGAGGTCGCGATGATCATGGTGCTACTGAAATCCACCGTGCGGCCAATGCCATCCGTGAGCCTGCCATCATCCATCACTTGCAAAAAGGCAGTCAGAATATCCGGATGGGCTTTTTCGATTTCATCGAAGAGAACCAAGCCAAAGGGCCGACGACGCACAGCTTCGGTGAACAATCCCCCGCGCTCATCCCCCGGCGCGCCGATCAGACGAGCGATGCTGGAACGATCCTGATATTCCGACATGTCCAGACGAATCATAGCCTCCTCGTCGCCGAAATATTCAGCCGCAAGAGCTTTGGCGAGTTCGGTTTTTCCAACGCCCGTTGGTCCCAAGAATAAGAAGTTGGCGATGGGGTGTTTAGTATCTTGCAGTTCGACGCGTGCGCGACGTAAGGCTTGAGAGACCGCCGTGACCGCTTGATGCTGTCCGATGACGCGTCCATGCAAACGCGTCTCAAGCGTGAGTAACGACGCAGCCTCATCTTGCGACAAAGCTTTGACCGGAATTCCAGTTTTATCCTGAACCACCTTGGCCACGTCTTCGGCCTGAACAAGCGTATGCTCACCGCGTGCCGTACGCGCCAAAATAGCCGCCTCACGAATCACGCTCAAGGCCTGCTCTGGCATGGCGAGATCATGAAGATAACGACCGACCAACGACACCGACTTCTCAAGCGCCTGATACGAAAAAATCACGCGTTGTTGATATTCGACATACGGACTCCGCGCCATAAGAACGCGCAAATTATCTTCTGTAGAAAGCTCGGGAATATTGACGTGCGTCACGACGCTACCCAAACGACGGCGCTCCAAATGCTCCGTCCATCCGCGGGGAGTGGTGGTGAGGATAGCCACACAGGCACGGCGTTCCAATTCGCGCGATAAGATATCCGCCAAATCCATGTTCCCCGCCGCTCCCGCACCCACCAACCCCTCGACACCGTAAATCACCAAAATCACGTTTCCTGTCATCGTCACATCATGCAAAATCCCGATCAAACGCTCTGCCGCTTCGGCAGGATTGGTCGCGGCAACACGCGCAGCATCCAACGACACCAAGCGACGATCGAATAAAATATCCGGCACATCCTCCTCGACCATGCGACGGGCCAGCTCTTCCACCAAGGCCGACTTTCCTACGCCCGCCTCCCCCACCAACGCCACCGAACGTCCGCTTTCAAGCGCTCGTAACATTTCATCCATCTCGCGCGCACGACCGATGACCGGAGCCAGGTAACCGTTACGTGCAGCGATGGTTAAATCTTCACTCACCTGATCCAATAATAACGTCTGACGAGCCGTCATGGTGCGATTCATGATACTCGAGGGCTTTAAGGATGCTAACTGCACAAAGCGATCATGATCGTCACGTAACTCTTCTTGAATACGAATCCACTCCGCCACCGATAACGCATACCGCGCCGGAAACCCTAACGCATCAAACGCATCCTGCGCCGATTCACTCTCTGTAAAAGCCTGAAATAAAATGTCCACGGGCTCCACATATCTGCGCTTCGCCTTCCAGGCACTGTCATAGGCTAAAATCAAAACACGCTTCGCCTCTCGATTCAGCACAATCGGCGCATCATGGCTGTTTCCGGGAGCAAGGATAGCCGCCACAGAAGATTTGACCGTCTCAAATGACGTACCGAGCCGCGCTAAAAAAGCACCACCCGCTCTACTCGCAAGAGCAGAAGCAAATAATGTCTCCGCCGAAATCTCTGTCGTATGAAGGTTCTGCGCTAAGCGATACGCGTCATAGACGACGGTCATAGCCTGCTCGCTATAGCACAACGAAACATCTATCCGTCCAGCGTGAGGAGAGGGCGGCGAAACAGCTGCCCAATTAGAAAGTGTTTTAGTTTCTTGCCAAAATTCCGAGAGACGAAAAATCAAAAACGCATCAACAATCAAACTCAACCACAGCAAGGTGACGGGCCACGAACCAGACAGCCACGCATCTACCGTAAACAAAATCGAAAGATCTTCAAGTTGAGAAACGTGCCAGGCAAAGAACCCAAAAGAAAACAGACCAAACGTCAACAAAGCTACATGAAAAACCCCATGAACCGAACGACGAAAACCCCGCAGATAAGCAGCAAACCCATCAATCGGCGCGAGCCACACTAAAAACCCCTGTTCGGAGGCATAACCCACCGTCGCTCCCCCGCATTCAGAACAATGCTCCGAACGGCGTGGATCGCCTTCGCAACGGGTGCACACAATCAATTGGCGTGTTTCTTCGGGAGTTTGCATACGACCTATTGAAACCACGAGAAAGCATTAAAACCGGCAAAACGCGTCAGGTTGGCAATGAAAAACAACACGGCCGTGGGCAAAACCGCGAGCCACACGGTAAGAATCACCATCCACAGCAAGGCCTCACAGCCCAACGCGATAGAGCGAAAGATAATAACCACCGCACGCATGAAAACGCTCATGGCCCGTCCGGCTAGATCGTATTGTCCATACATGGGAACAAAAAAATTCTTGACCCACAACGCTAGCGCGTATTCCTTAGATCGATACGCAAGACGGCGCATGATCGATTCTCCCAAACGACGCAGACCCGTGGTGTACCACCACACCGGAAACCAAACCACGCTCCCCAACAGGTCAGCTCCGATAAATCGAAGCACGAGTCCACTGCGCGATGTCATGAGTGAAAGTATACCACGTTCTTATGAGGTTGTTTGCATCCGTACAGACAAAAATAGTCCCTGAGC
>CAYWEE010000017.1:0-2328 GCA_964457295.1 uncultured Gammaproteobacteria bacterium | reverse complement strand
TACCACGTTCTTATGAGGTTGTTTGCATCCGTACAGACAAAAATAGTCCCTGAGCTTGCTCCACTCAGGGACTATTTTGTTTTTTTGTCGTAATTTTTAAAAAACTATTTCGCCAACGCGTACGAACTGGCAGCGGGGTTCACAAACTCCAAACGATCGGTCGGTACAAGTCCAAGTTCGGTGGCATGCGCGCGCAATTCTTGCATGGATGATTTGGTCACAATGGTATCTTGCAACATCATGTTTTCTGTCTGCAATGCATGAATACGTTTTTCGGCCGTACGCAATGCGTACCCTTTAGAGGCGGCAACATTTACCTGTAATACATACGCACCTCCAAAGACAAACAATAGAATGAAGAAAAATACATTCCATGCCACCAATCCGTCAGGGAGGTGACGGCCGAGGGGTTGGCGCAAACCCAAGGTTTCATGGGGGCGGGTCATAGAGATAGCGAGAGCGCTGGGCATAAAAAATCTGTGTTTTGGTTTTTGGAGATTTGAGATTAGGTGACCCTTCGACAAGCTCAGGGCAGATTATTTCTTTTCTTCTGTCATTCCGACCGACGAGTCCTCGAGGAGCGGAGGAATCCCTTCGAAGGGGTCCCTCGACTGCGCTCCGCTTCGCTCGGGACGACGAGTCGGACTGAGCGGAGTTTGGCGCTGCGAGAGCGCGGATTGTGTTGAATCTCTGCGTCCGTTGGAATAAGCGGCTTTTTGGTGAGCGGGACCAGGTCGGGAAAACTGCGGATCGTCTGCTTTGCCGCCCGATCTTCAAGGGAATGAAACGAGATGATAGAGAGCACGCCATTAGGAGCCAGGATTTCCCGTGCTCCGCTGATCGCCTCTCGGATCACCGCCAGTTCATCATTCACGGCAATACGTAACGCTTGAAACGTTCGCGTGGCCGGATGGATGCGTCCGCGTTCATATCCTCGCGAGACCGCTCCGGCGATGATGGCCGCCAGCTCCGCTGTCGAACGAATGCGCTTGATCCGACGCGAGGCCACGATCGCCTTAGCGATGTATCCGGCGTACCGCTCTTCGCCATACGTTCGGATAAGTTCAGCGAGCTCCGCTTCGCGCAAACTGTTCACCAGTGACTCGGCGGTCGTGCCATCTTCGTTCGCCTTAGGACCAAGACGCATATCGAGTGGCCCATCGAGCTGAAACGAGAATCCACGCGACGGATCGGCGAGCTCGTCAGACGACAATCCCAAATCGATGACAATCCCATCGACCGGTGCGAAGCCTACTTCGCGCGCAAGCGTTGCCAAGTGCCGAAAGTTTCCTTCGACACACTGAAACCGCTTGCCATATGCCGCCAAACGTTCACGACCACGAGCGAGTGCCGCCAGATCAAGATCCAGCGACAACACACGACCGCTCGGTGCCGAACGACGCAACAACTCCTCTGTGTGGGTTCCCCCACCAAGGGTTGCGTCGAGATAGCGACCGTCCGCTCGAGGAGCGATAGCCTTCATCACCTCCTCGGTCATGACTGCGATGTGATTCGTCATATAACCGATCCGAGACGCTCGGCAATATCATTGCTCGCGCCCTCGGTTTGGGTGACGTACACCTTCCACGCCTCCTCATCCCAAATTTCTAAGCGGTCATACATTCCGGCAATGACCACATTTTTGGTAAGTCCGGCGTAGGTTCGCAGGTACTCGGGGACCATGATGCGTCCACTTTTGTCGGTCTCGGTGTCCATGGCACCCGCAAGCATGAAACGGGCGAAGGCACGCGTATCCGACTGACTAAGCGGCAAAGCAGCAACTTTGGCAGCCAGGGCCTCCCATTCACTCTTGGCATACACCACGAGCGAACGATCAAGACCACGGGTTACCACCGCGCCACTCGCAAGAGAGCCCCGATATTTCACGGGAATCGCCAAGCGCCCTTTTTCGTCGAGCGTATGATGGAATTCGCCGATGAACATAGCTTGCGCACTTTTTAATTTGGCGATCTTCGGGCGCTTCGTCCGCCTCAGGCGGACTCCAGCATCCCGAATCTCATCCAAATTAAAAAGTGCTTTCGGAGTACTTACTTTATTATTTCCCACTCTTTCCCACTTGGTGCCATTCTATGCCACTTGGATCTTTAGGGTCAAAGGAAAATAAAATGCAAAAATAGCGCTATATACAGCGCTATTTTTGTTCTTTTTTTGTTCCAATGTGGATATCAATTCGCCCCACTGGTGCCCATCGGCATCCGGAAAGATGAAAAATTCGGGTGATGCATTGAAGATGGAAGGTGCGGGATATGCTGAGGCTCATAGAAAGCTAACGGAGCAAGGATTAGCATGTTAGTGTCCCTAACTCGC
>CAYWEE010000016.1:0-26436 GCA_964457295.1 uncultured Gammaproteobacteria bacterium | reverse complement strand
AGAACGGGCGTAGAATAGCAGGAATTGATATCTAAAACAAGGGGTCGTTATTGACCCGTGTTTCATGAGCCGTTACTATAGATTGCACACTATGGAGACCTCTTTGCGCCACATTGCGATCATTATGGACGGAAACCGGCGCTGGGCGAAAGAGCGAGGGCTATCGTCGCTTGAGGGGCATCGGGCGGGATATGAACGCTTAAAAGAAGTGGCGGAATGGATTTTTGATCGAGGAATTACGACGTTAACAGTTTTTGCATTTTCGACAGAAAACTGGAAGCGAACACAAGAAGAGGTTGGGTATCTCATGGATCTGCTGGAGTTTGCTTTAACCAATGAGCTGCATCGGTTTATGGAGCGGGGGATTCGTTTGCGGATTATTGGTCGTCGCGAGGGATTCCGCCCATCCATCTTGCGCGCTATCGAGGTAGCAGAAAAAGAAACGGCTGGAAATACCCGAGGCACAATTGGTTTATGCATTAATTACGGAGGTCGTTTAGAAATCGTTGATGCGTGTCGTCGTTTGATTACCGAAGGTGTTACAGCAGAAGAGGTGACAGAAGAGCGAGTTTCGGCGGCGATGTATTGGCCGGAGATGCCGGCGCCGGATTTGTTGATTCGTACGTCGGGCGAAGAGCGTACGTCGGGTTTTTTGACGTGGGAGAGTGTGTATAGCGAATTGTTTTGGGTAAAGAAACATTGGCCGGATTTTGATGAGGCGGAGCTTGATCGAGCAATTGAAGAATATTCGGCGCGTGAACGACGGTACGGATCATAAGATATTGAGATATCCGGATTGCCGAGATATATCTCTTCCCGGTCTGCGGATTCCCTTTAGGTGGATGGTCAGCGTCCTATCCCGTCCAGAGATATATCTCGGCAATCCGGATATATTATGATTTTAGATATAGGAGACACGCTCCGACAAGACATATAGCCCTTCTCTCGTTCCGGGACTCCTTTAGGTGTACCTCGACCCTCGCTTCGTTCAGGGCTATATGTCTTGCCGGAGCGTGTGTTGGTTTTGATTGGGATTCATATATTGACGACATAAACGCGTCTGTTCTATATTTGTTCTATGAGCGCTTCGAATAGTTTGTTTGATGGATTTTCTGTGGCCGCGAAGACGGATGAGCACGCGTATGCGCCGTTGGCGGATCGTATGCGGCCGCAAAATCTCGAAGAGATGGTTGGCCAATCGGCGTTGTTGTCTCGTGATTCTGCTTTTCGTTTGTTGATTGCCTCGGGGCACCTACCCTCCATGATTTTATGGGGGCCGCCGGGTTCAGGAAAAACCTCTCTCGCTCAACTGTTGGCGCATACGATCCAGGGCGTTTTTATTCAGCTATCGGCGGTCGAGGCGGGCGTTCCGGATATTCGTCGTGTGCTTCATGACGCGGAGAGTCTGCTGCGTCTCCACGACAAGCGAACGTGCCTTTTTATCGACGAAATTCATCGATTTAATAAGGCGCAACAAGACGCGTTGCTGCCCGGTGTAGAAAAGGGTCTTATTATTTTGATCGGAGCCACGACGGAGAATCCGAGTTTTTCGGTTAACGGCGCTTTGCTTTCTCGTTCTAAAGTTTTTGTTCTTGAGCGTTTGAGTGAGGAGGATATCGTTCAACTAATCGAGCGAGCCTTGCAGGATACAAAACGTGGACTTGGAAACGTTTCCATAACGGTTCCGTCGGATGTTCGTGAAACGATTGCTCGCGTTGCCAATGGGGATGCCCGCGTGGCACTGAATCTGTTGGAGCAACTTGTACATACACAGGGGACGGGGGGCGAGTCTCAGAAAAAAACCGGGAAAACGATCGTGCTTCAAATGGAGCAGCTGCGAACGCTCCTCCAGCGCACGCATCTGTTATACGACAAGCAGGGCGAAGAGCATTACAACTTGATATCAGCTTTGCATAAATCTATCCGTGGATCGGATGCTAATGCGGCGTTGTATTGGTTGGGGCGTATTTTGGAAAGCGGTGAAGACCCCCTCTATGTTGCTCGTCGTTTAATTCGGGCTGCGTCCGAAGATATTGGCTTGGCTGATCCAGCGGCCCTTCTACAGGCTATGGCGGGCTATGAAGCCGCACGGGTTATCGGTATGCCTGAGTGTACGGTGAATCTGGCCCAAGTGGTCGCGTACTTGGCTCGTGCGCCCAAATCGAATGCGCTGTATACGGCCTACGGAGCTGTCAAAAAAGATGTCTATGAATTTTCAAACGAGCCAGTGCCAATTTATTTGCGTAATGCACCGACAAAACTCATGAAAGAGCTCGGATACGGAAAAGAGTATAAATACAATCCGGATTATAGCGAGCCTGTCGATCAGACCTATCTTCCCGAGCGTCTATCTACACGCATCTATCTCGACTTCCCTACACCTCCTACGTCCTGAATGCTATTCTAGAGAGAACTTTTTTAGCTTGAATCTCATTCAAATAAAAAAGTTCTTTACTTGGGTAAAATGGCAGCTACACGTTTTGCGCGAGGGGATCAGTCCCGGCGAACGGATCCGCACGGTCGGTTTCGTTTTTTGCTATGGGCTTTTCTCGCTATTGGCTGCTTGGTGGTGTTGCGTTTAGGCTATCTTCAAATTGCTCAGTATGGGCTGTACTCGCTGTATGCGTCAGATCAGCACGAGCTGGCCTCTAAATTATTGCCGACACGTGGTCAGATTTTAGTGCGAGATCGCTCTGATGGTGGTTTGCATCCTCTCGCGACCAATCGTCTTTCTTGGCAGGTTTACGCTGTGCCTAAAGATATTACGAATCCGGATTTGATTGCTCAAACCGTTGCTCCGTTGCTCGGTCTTGTCGAAGAAGAGGTGAAGGCGCGTATTCGTAAAAACCCGGATGATCCATACGAGCCTTTAGCGCAAGATGTATCCTCTGAGGTTATTAAAGAGCTGCAGGCGACTTCGACCGAAGGTATCGGTATGATTCAGAGCTCGGCACGTTTGTATCCGGAGCGTGATATCGGGGGTCAATTGATTGGTTTTGTGACGCGTGATGAGCATGGGGCGATGTCTGGAAAATATGGCATTGAAGGGGCCTACAATGAGCTGTTAGCTGGCACGCCGGGTCGATTGGAGGCCGAAAAAGATGCTGCCGGTCGGCGATTAACGATTGGACAGACGCAGTTAACTGAAGCGGTGAACGGTGCCGACGTTGTCTTGACCATTGATCGAACGGTGCAATATCAAACGTGTGGGGCGATTCAGCGCGCGGTCGAAAAGCACGGTGCGGATGGGGGATCGATTGTTGTCATGAATCCTCAAACAGGCGCTATTATTGCCATGTGCTCATATCCGGATTTTGATTCGGCGGAATACGGCAAGATCAAAGATCTTAATGTTCTCAATAATGCCGTCATGCTGCATGCGTATGAGCCGGGATCGGTGTTTAAGGCGTTTACATTGGCCGTTGGATTAGATCTGCAAAAAATTAGCCCCAAAACAACGTATGTTGATACGGGGGTAGAAGAAATAGATGGTTTTCGCATTAAAAATTCCGATGGAAAGGCTCATGGCTTACAGACGATGACGCAAGTACTGGACGAGTCGTTGAATACGGGTACGATTTTTGTGCAGCGTGCCGTGGGTAAGGATGCGTTTCGACGATACACGGAAGCATTTGGATTTGGAAAAAAGACAGGCATCGAGCTTTCACCGGAAGCCAAGGGGAATATTTCTTCTCTATCTAAAAAGGGGAGTATTTTTGCGGCTACGGCATCGTTTGGCCAGGGGTTGACTGTGACGCCGATTCAGCTCGTGGCCGCGTATGCTGCGCTTGGAAATGGCGGGAAATTAATGCGTCCGTATGTGGTGGATGAAATTATTCATCCTAACGGTATTCGAGAAAAAACGAAGCCGCAAGTTTTGAGTGAGCCGATTACCAAGCGAACATCTCGTTTGATTTCGGGGATGTTAACTTCGGTGGTAGAAAACGGCCACGGCAAACGAGCGGGCGTGCCTGGATATTGGGTGGCCGGAAAAACCGGTACGGCTCAGGTCGCTCGTTCGGATGGGGGAGTTGGGTATTTAAAGGACGTAAATATCGGCTCTTTTGCAGGATATGCGCCAGCGACGGATCCAAAATTTGCCATGTTGGTGAAATTGGATCATCCTCGAGATGTGGAGTGGGCCGAATCTTCGGCTGCGCCGTTATTTGGCGAAATGGCCGCTTTTCTTTTACGCTATTACGAGGTTCCTCCTGAGCGATCCATTAAGACCGCGCCTATCGTGCCGGTATATACAACCTCGTCTTCTCTTCCTCCTGTTTCTACATCTACTTCCGCATCCCCCTAACTATGTCTCTTCAGCATACTCTCGAGCGTTTTTTGGGGCGCTGTGTCAAACGCGCCTTTATTCGGACACATCCACTCGTTATCGGCGTGGCAGGATCGGTTGGCAAGTCCTCAACCAAGACCATGATCGGGATGGTGTTGGGAGCGCATGAGCCGGGGAGTCGGGTGATTGTTTCTCCTAAGAATTTTAATAATGAATTGGGCGTGCCGATCTCTGTTTTGGGTGGAGACATGCCCGGTCGATCGATAGCGCGTTGGGCGGGGTTGTTGTGGCGCGGCCTATTAACGTCATGGGGCCTGAAGGCTCTTCGAGGGGATATCTTCGTGCTCGAATTGGCACCGGATAAGCCGGGGGATTTGGGCTATCTCATTGATATGGTGCGGCCAAATATTGGCGTCCTGACAGCTATCGGAGCCGAACACACCGAGTTTTTTGGATCGATCGAGGCGGTCGCCCGCGAGGAGGCGCAAATTGTGCAATGTCTATCTGCGGAGGGCGTTGCTATTTGTAATGCCGACGACCCGCTTGTTCAACCAATTACCGCTGGGCTCACGGTGTCGCATGTTACGTTTGGCACTTTGGAATCGGCGTCGGTTCGGGTAATGGGAGCGAATCTGAGTCTGGATGCTGAGCAGCCGGATCGTTCAGGTTTGGATGTTTGTATTTCTATCATTGGTAAGTTGCGCAAAATTCGTTTGCATGGCGTCGTGGGGCGCTCTCAAACGTACGCTGTAGCGGCTGCCTGTGCCGTAGGTGTAGCGCTTGATCAAGATGCGGATGCCATGGCGCGACGTATCGAAGAGGAATTTGTTGGCGTTCCGGGGCGCACGCGACTCATTGAGGGGATTAAGCGCACGTGGTTGATTGATGATTCATATAATTCTTCGCCATTAGCCGTAGCGTCAGCGATTCGAGATTTGGCAAATTTTCCCATTGCTCCCGGTGCGCGTCGGATTGCGGCTTTGGGTGATATGCGCGAGCTTGGCTCTTTGGCGCAGGGCGCGCATGAAGAAGAGGGGAGGTTGGTAGCGGAGGCGGGAATTGACATGCTAGTTGTATGTGGTACGCTCGCGCATGTCGTGGCGGATGCCGCGAAGCAGGCGGGAATGTCGGCAGAGAATATCTTCGTTTTGCCGGATAGTTCTGCGGTCGGACTGTTCATCCAAGAGCGTTTGCGCGAGGGGGATGTGGTCCTCATCAAAGGATCACAAAACACGGTGCGCATGGAGCGGGTCACCAAAGAACTAATGGCCCACCCCGAGCGCGCCAGCGAATTGCTCGTCCGTCAGTCCAAACACTGGCTAGAAACAAAATAAGTTTCCTTTACAGGGCCGTGCCACGTGGCGACGAGTCCGCGAGGAGCTTTACGTGGCGCCATCGTCTATCGGCTAGGACACGTGGTTCTCATCCACGTAAGAGGGGTTCGACTCCCCTTGGCGCTACCAACAAAAAAGAATCCAATTTCTGGATTCTTTTTTGTTGGTAGCCAGGTGATCGTATAATGTAAATATTCTAAGACTAAAATCGTACCTCCTTGAGAGAGATGTTCGCTTGAATAAATAGTTAAAATTGGTATCCTAGTCATCAATAAGATTTGCTCTAGAAGCAATGTTTTAATTCAACGATTATGGCTAAGTGGGAACGTCCAAGTGCTTTTCAGACAGCAAAAGGGGCTGAAGCCGAAGCTCGTGCGCAAGCAGCACGGGGAGAGCTTAAAGGAGGAAGGGTTGAATCCCCGGATGAAGCCGCTTTTCATCGTGTAGAGTTTTCAGATGTTATGCTTGATCTTCATGGTGAAGCTCAAGATCAAGCTTGGTTAACAACGAAATATTTTTTGGATGAACAAGCTGTAATGGGAGTGGAGGGTGTTAAGATTATGCATGGTATAGGAACTGGTGCATTAAAAAGAATGCTGACGCGAGAGCTGCCAAGACATCCGAGAGTTAAAGCAATTAAGCCTTCAACCAAACCCGGGGAACGAGATGCTGTTATTTTGGTCCTTTTTCATCAAGTCCCGCAGAGAAAAATATAAAATTCTATAAACTGAAACCGCACCCCCTTGAGAGAGCTCGCGAGTGTGCGGCTCAGGGGGTGCGGGTTTAGTAGGGCGTCGCGGCGGGGGCTATGTACTGCTGGAGGCTGCGCCGGAGGGTGTTGGGCGAGTAGACCTCCTGCGGCCGGCCGGAGAACTCGACGACCACGACCCGGCTGCTCTCGATGCCCTCTTCGAGAAAGGTGGCCTTGCCCTCTTCGAGGGCCCACGCGAGCATCTCGTCGATCATCTCAGGCGTCCAGTCGCACTTGTCTTCTATGACGACGCAGCCCTCGGCTCCCCATCCACGATATTGACCGTTTGCTGCTCCTTCTCGGTAACTCATGCGTGCCTCCAAGGTTCGTTTTTCGTGAATTCCCACAGCGGATTGAAACCAAGACTGACCAAGCAAGGTACCCTAAAATAGGTATTTCGTCAAGGCCCTTGTGATCAAATCATGTGTAGGTTTAAGGTCCCCAGTCTTGCTTTTTTAAGCCGAATATGCTGCAGTGTTGCCCATCAATGTATGAGAAATCCCTATCAATATCTGGGCTTTTTGTGTCTGTTGGGGGCTTTTTGCCTTCCGCAAGCATCCAAAGCGGCTGAATTGACGGTTTCGGCGATTCCGGGGGCGGATGAGCGTGATTTTGAGGATACTGCCTCGCGGTGCTTAACCCCGGCCATGAAGGCCCTGCATGCTAATATGGTTTTGCGGATGGAGGTGGACATCGAGCGATTTGGGGATGCGTATCCCGAAGAAGTTGCCTTGTATCGCGAAACCTTGGGTGTTATCTGGTCGGCGATGGAGGCGCCGTATTGTGGGTATGGAAGTCGCGGCTTAGTGGCAGTTAAAAAATCGTATACAAAATCCGTCGAACGGGCCCGTCGAGAGTTTTTGAAGGCCGTGCGTCCGCCGGTGGCAATCAAGTAAATCCGTTTCCAGATTTTTCACGAAAGCGTATGTAGGCAGTTTTGCCTGTTTCGGTGAGGAGGCTGTACGCGAGAACGATAAGAACAATAACTCCTAAGATCCACAGAGGAACGGGGAAGAGTCCAAACGCTCTTCCTAGGGGTGACATGACAAAAGCGATAGAGCCGATGCCGACAACGAGCGAAGAAATGATGAGTGGCCAGCTGGGGCGTTGAGCGAAACAAATTTTGCGGGAACGCAAGAGAAAGATGATGACGAGTTCTGTGAGCATGGATTCGATGAACCAGGCGCTGCGAAACAGATTGACGTTGGCTTGAGCTACAAAGAGGAGGAGAGCAAACGTGGCATAGTCGGCGAGGCTCGAGATGCTGCCAAAAAAATACATGAAGTTGGAAATGGTAGCCACGTTCCACTTTTTTGGTTTGGCGAGTTCGATATCCGGCACGGTGTCCGTCGAAATGAGGAGCATGGGGATGTCGCTCAAGAGATTCAGCAAAAGAATTTGTGCGGGTAAAAGGGGGATGAATGGAAGGAAAATAGCGGCTCCGGCCACTGACAGCATATTGCCAAAGTTTGAGCTGATGGTGGCATAAAGATACGTTCGTGTATTTACGAATGTTCGTCGTCCCTCGCGTATGCCTTCGGCGAGGACTGCCAGATTTTTTTCGAGCAAGATGACGCCTGCTGTTTCTTTGGCGATATCAACCGCCGTGTTAAACGAAATACCGACATCGGCGGCACGTAAACTCGGCGCATCGTTCACGCCATCACCCATGTAGGCCACCGCGTGTCCTTGATGCTTCAGAGCTTCGATAACCCGCAGTTTTTGGGCAGGGGTAATGCGAGCAAAAACATTGGCTTGCTCCACGGTTTCGCGTAGCGTGGCGTCGTTCATACTGTCTAGTTCATCGCCCGTATGAAGCCCTGTAATCGTAAACCCAAGCTGTTCAGCTACGTGGCGAGTTACGCGTTCGTGGTCACCGGTTAGAATGACGGTCCGTACGCTCAAAGCAGCCAATGATTGCAAAGCTGAAGCTGCGCTTTCTTTTGGCGCGTCACTAACGAGGACGAATCCCAGAAGCTCCATGTCTCGTTCATCTTCGGGGGTATAGGTTGTTTGCGTGGCGATCGGTCGGCGAGCGACAGCGAGGAGGCGATACCCTTGATCGTGATAGGTATCCGCTTGTTTTTTGATATCCGCTCGATGGGTATCCGTTAGTGGCAGGGATTGGTTGTCCTTGGTGTAGGTTGTGCAGGTCGCCAGGACCTCTGTGGTTGCGCCCTTGGTGATCATCCAGCGTTTTGTATCCGGCATCTCGATCACGGTGCTCATCCGTCTGCGTGAAAAATCAAATGAGATAATGGCTTGTTCTTGCGCATCCTGCAGTGGATCGGTTGTGTTTGTATGGGCATCTTTAGCTGCTAAGAGGGCTTGATCGATGGTGTTATGCGCCTCGCCGTTTCGATCGCGCTCAAGGCAATGCAGGGCATAGGCGAGGGCAAGACCGTGAGGGTTTCCCTGGCTATCAATAGCTGAACGTACGCGTAGACTGCCTACGGTTAGAGTTCCGGTTTTATCCGTACACAGCACGTCAGCGTTTCCCAGATCCTCGATCCCGATTAAGCGTTTGACCAGAACACGTTTTTTACTCATGGCGAGTGCTCCACGTGAAAGATTGAGGGTGATGATGACGGGTAAAAGCTCTGGTGAGATGCCGACGGCAAGTGCTAACGCGAACAAGATCGACTCCGTCCAGTTACCGCGAATGAGTCCCATGAGGAGCGCCACAACCAATGTCAGGACAATCGTGACTTTTAACAGAAAGTTGCCAAATTGTTGGATGCCTTGTTCAAAATTGGTGCGCTCGGCTTTTTTGGTGAGGAGTAGGGCTGTGCGGCCCATCTCGGTCTCTGATCCTGTGCCGATAACGATGCCTAGTCCCGAGCCTTCTACCACATGTGTACCTGAAAAGACGATGTTCCGTTGATCAGACGGCTGCAGGTGACCTTCAGACAGAAGTGCTGTCGTTTTATTGACCGGCAATGATTCACCGGTAACAATCGACTCATCAATGGCCAGATCTTCACTCTCTAGCAAGCGTAGATCGGCGGGAATGATCGTGCCCAGGTCTAGCTCTACGATGTCTCCCGGTACCAGCTCGGTGGTTTTGACGCGGATGGGTTTGCCGTTTTGAAGAATGGTGGCTTCGTGAATGAGGCGTGCGCGCAAAAGGCGTAGTGCACGTTCGCTGCGATATTCCTGCACAAAACCCAATAAGCCACCTAAAAACAGAATCGTGACGATGATCAGGGTTTCGGTTTGTTCTCCTAAAAACAATGAAATAGCGCTGGCCCCCAAGAGAATCAAAATGAGCGGGCTCGTGAATTGCTCGACAAAGATGCGTGCCGCTGAAGCATGATGTGTCGCTTGCAGCGTATTTGTGCCATGGGTGCGCAAACGTTCCTCACGAACCGCTATCGAAAGTCCTTGGTGAGAGCTTTCGAGCAGCGTCAACAGTTCTTCTGGGGTTTTACTCCATGCTTCGGGAACAGCAAAGGAGCGAGATGGGATCACAGACGGGGGATAAGAAGAATAAGCAGGACGATACCGGCAAGTCCTAAGCGATACCAGGCAAAGACGCGCAACGAATGGCGTTCAAGGTAGGGGATGAGCCAACGAATACACAGATAGCCTGTTGTGAATGAGATGATGAAGCCCAGTGTTAGAGCGAGCGGTGATACACCTTGGAGTTTAGCGAGTTCCCAATGTCGAATGAGTTCAATGAGCTTGATTAGGCCGCTTCCTAGCAAGATTGGCAAAGACAATAAGAAGCTGGTACGCGTCACGGCCTTGCGATCAAGTCCTAAAAGCAAGCCACCGCTCATGGTCGAGCCGGATCGTGACATGCCGGGGATAATGGCGAGCGCTTGAAACATGCCCATCCAGATGATCGTTGACAGGGTGGCGCGGGTGGTACGAGGGCGATGATATGTTTCTGCGACGAGAAACAATATGCTGCCGACGATGAGAGCTACAGCGACGAGCAGAGGGTCTCGAAACGTCGTCTCCATCTTGTCTTGCAGAAGAAGTCCAAAGAACAGCGCAGGAAGCGTACCGAGGATGAGTCCAAGAACAAGTCGGGCGTCTTGTGCGGTTTCTTCTGTTTTGTTGTTTGTGATATTGCGCACGAGCGAACGGATGAGCTGCACAATGTACGCTCGAAAATACCAAGCAGCCGCAAGGGCCGTGCTCATTTGTAGAACGGCATCAATCGCAAGTCCGCTGGGCAGGTTGGCTCCCAGGACAACGCGCGCCAAAATGAGATGCCCGGATGATGAAACCGGGATAAATTCGGTAAGCCCTTGAATGATGCTTAAGATGACAAGCGTAAACATGGGTATCAAACAATAAGGGGAATGCGCTCAACATCAATTTTTTTGCCGGTGATGATGCTTTCGATACGATAAGCACCGTGAGTGGGGGCTTCGATAAAACCATTCCAGGCCATGCGCGCTAAGCCTCCGCTATTCATCCAATCAAATAGCCATTCGTTCACGTAACGCGGGTCGCCTTGGGTGACTCCTGCGCCAACGCTCTTTAACCAAATACGATTGAACTGTTCCTGCGATCCGATCGAAGGCGCCATAATAATGGGAAGACCGAGACCGCAGTAGAATGAGAGCTCACTGGGTTTGGTCCACAAGATATCGGTTGTATGTAAGAGCTCGGTAAAGGTTTGAAAGTAAGCTTGGCGGTTTGGAGCAAGATCAATGAATAACGTGGTATTGACGCACGATTCGAGTTTGAGCTGTTTAATGCGGTCGCGACAGGGTTTAAGGAGATCTTTTTTAACCCCTAGATTCAAGCGAAAGATCAGGTCGCCCGCCAGCAGTCGGGGACGGAGGCTTTTCAGAATAACCCAAGCTAGGTCGCGTTGAGCGCCTGCTCCACCGATGCTAAACATGAGCGTAGGACGTTGAGGCGTAAGATGGGTACACGTTCCTGCTCCGAGTGCAGCATTAATCGTCTTGGTGTATTTGCCTATAAAAATGCCCTGCGGATCCAGATTACAGATGCGCTGCATCAGATCGGTACGTGCAATATCGCCGCGTGTATTCCCAATCAACGTCGGAGGCAGGGGAAAGCCGGTCAAGAAAATATTTTCTGGTTTTACGCCATAGAGTTTTAATCGTTCGACGACTCGTCCATTGGGTGCAAAGTATTTAATCCGACTGGTCTTGGGATCTTTCGGGGCCCAGGCGCGACTGATATCCGCATCACAGATGACAAGATAAATATCTTCGGGATAGCCATTGACCTCGGCGGCGAAGGCAGGAACAAAAAAGGTGGTAATGAGCGGTAAGGGTTTTTTGCTCAGTTTTTGAATGAGGTGTTGGCATAGTCCGAGTTTTTCGATTCCGTAGTACGTCTGCTTGAGTTGCATTGTCGGTGCGGAAAGATCTCGACGGGGGTAGAAGGACTCAATCCGTTGAAAATGATCCATGACCTCGAAGGCCGCTTCACCAATGATCGGAATGGGTTTGAGGCGTGAGACGGTTTCATACATTTTTCGCGTATTTCCCCATAGACGTTTGTCGCTGGCTGGTATCCCCGTATAGTTGTTGGCGATGATGATGTCGTTGCCGCCGAGTTCGCGTAATCCGTAGGCGGCGCGTTCGTGGCCATATCCCATGTCTACGGCAACGATGTAGGCGGAAGGTTTGGAGGGAGGCATAACAAGGAGTATAGCGTATGAATGAAGAAGGGGGCCAGAGAAGTGGGTCATATAAAAACAGCCCCGCATTCGCTAGGAGGGCTTGCGCCCTCCTGTAGCTGCACAGAGGCTGTTTTTATATGAGGTACCTTGCCTAGCTTGATTTTTGATGGGAACGGAGAGATTGGTGGATGGCGTGAAGTAATGCTTCACGTCCGACGTTGGTTTTGGAGGAGAAGGGGATGAGTTGGGCGGGTTGAAATTCTTGTGAGAGTTTGGTCATCATGGTTTGAATTTCTTGCCGCTTTAGGGTGTCGATTTTATTCAGAACAAGTACGAAGGGAAAACCGTGTTCGTTTAATCCTTCAATCATTTCACGATCCAGGTCAGTGGGCTCGCCGCGACGCGCATCAATGATAAGGCAGACGAGGGCGAGAGGGGGAGAGGCGTTGAGGTAGGCGAGAATGAGGTCCTCAAGTTTTTGGCGCGTATCTTTAGAGGCCTTGGCGTAGCCATAGCCTGGCATGTCCACGAGATACCATTTTGGCTCCATCTCAAACATATTCACCATCTGCGTTCGGCCCGGCGTGCTACTTGTCTTGCTGATTTTGATCTTGGTTAATGTATTGAGTAGAGTGGATTTTCCGACATTTGAGCGTCCAAACAGGGCAATATGGGGGCGATCGGTTGGTAGAAGCTCAACGTCGACGACGCTTTTGATGAAACGCGGAAGGGATGGGTGGTGTGCTGGTTTCATACTCACGGCAGTATATGCTAGGATCCAGACATATGCCATTCTTCCTTCTTTTTATCGTCGTTTTTATCTTTTTGGTTAGCCTGCGTCAGGTTAATCAATTTGAGCGGGGAGTGCGTTTTACGATGGGGCGATTTTCTGGGCTGGTGAATCCAGGTTGGCGCGTTGTGTTGCCCGTCTTTCAGGCGATGCGTAAAGTCGACCTACGTCTTAAGGCTGTTGATGTACCGGCGCAAGATGCCATCACCAAGGATAACGTTTCGGCTAAGATTAATGCCGTGATCTATTACAAGATCATTGATGCCGGAAAATCGGTCTTGGAAGTTGAGGATGTTCATTATGCCGTTCTTCAATTAGCACAGACGACAATGCGCAACATTGTGGGCGAGGTGACCTTGGATGAACTCTTGAGTCAGCGTCAGGTGATTTCTGACAAGATCGAAAAGATTGTCGACGAGGCGACATTGACGTGGGGTGTTGAGGTGACATCTGCCGAGCTCAAAGATATCAACTTACCGCCGGATATGATCCGGACGATTGCCAAGCAGGCCGAGGCCGAGCGTGAACGTCGCGCCGTTATTATCAATGCCGAGGGAGAGGTGATTGCTGCGGAAAATCTGGCCAAGGCTGCGTCGATTCTATCTGCCTCCAACGGAGCCCTACATCTACGAACGTTGAATTCGATTAATGATATCGCCTCTGATCAGTCTAATACGGTTGTCTTTACGGTTCCGGTAGAGGTTCTGAACGCATTTAGCGGGTATGTAAAATCAAAAGGTGCGCCTAATGGATAAGGTATAAAATCAAATTGAGTCAATTCTTGATTCATTACTTGACTACATCTTTTATTCGTTAGCGGATTTTTTGGCCTACGCATTGACTTTTTGGTCAATTCGTGAGATACTCGGCGCTATGACTACGACAACTCCGTTGCCTTCGGGTTTTTATGGATTAGGAATCGCTCCTAAACTCCTGCAAACACTCGATCGATTGCAATATACGACGCCGACGCCAATTCAGCATCAATCGATCCCGATTGCTATCGAAGGCAAGGACTTAATGGGTATCGCCCAAACGGGAACCGGTAAAACGCTCGCTTTTGGTATCCCGCTTTTACAACGCCTCGCTCAAACTAAGGGTTCTGGCTTGGTGGTTTTGCCGACACGCGAATTAGCTCTTCAGGTCGAAGAGTCACTTCAACGCCTGGGTGCTGGTATCGGTTTGCGCACCGTCGTTTTGATTGGTGGCGCATCATTCGAGATGCAGGTTCGTGCCTTAAAGCAGCGTCCGCATATTTACGTGGTAACGCCAGGGCGTTTGATTGATCACCTTGATCAGCGCACCATTCGCTTGGATGATGTTTCCGTCTTAGTTTTGGATGAAGCGGATCGCATGCTTGATATGGGTTTTGAGCCACAATTGAAGCGTATTTTGCAAACGGTTCCCGCCAAGCGTCAGACCATGTTGTTTTCGGCTACCATGCCTCCGAACATCGTGAAGATTGCCAATTCATACATGCAGCTTCCGGTGCGTATTGAGGTTGCTCCGGCTGGAAAGACGGCTGATCTTGTGACGCAAGAGGTGTTCATGGTGAAGAAAGAAGAAAAGCTCGCCTTACTTCAGCATATCTTAGAAGAACATCGTGGCTCGGTGCTGGTTTTTTCGCGTACCAAGCACGGAGCTAAGAATATTGCTCGTACGGTTCGCGAGATGGGCCATCGTTCGGCAGAAATTCACTCCAACCGTTCGTTGGCTCAGCGCCGTGAGGCCTTGGAGGGTTTTAAGTCCGGTCGCTATCGCGTGTTGGTGGCGACGGATATTGCTGCTCGCGGTATTGATGTGAAGGGGATTGAGCTCGTAATTAACTACGATCTGCCGGATAATTCGGATGATTACGTTCACCGTATTGGTCGGACGGGTCGGGCGGGCAGCATGGGTAAAGCGGTGTCTTTTGTGACCCCGGACCAGCGTCGTGACTTGCGAGATATTGAACGTTTGATTAAAAAATTGTTGCCCGTTTCTAAGACACCACAGCTTGCGCCGATTAAGCGCGTGGCCACGGTTCCCGAAGAAGCCCCTTCATTTGGATCGCGTTTTCCGCGTCGTACGGCAGGAGGTTCTTCATATCGTCCTGGCACGGGTGCGTCGTCTTATCGCTCCGGTCCTCGTTCCGGATCGGGTTCTGGCTCCAGCTTTGGATCTTCTTCGTATCGTGGTGGCGGAGGTTCTCGCTTTGGTTCCTCGCCTCGTTCGGGTTCCGGCTCTTCGTATCGCTCTGATTCCAGTCGCCCTGATTCCGGTTCCGCCGATTCAGGTTCTCGTTCGTCTTCATATCGTGGCGGATCACGACCGGCCCAAGGCGGCCCTTCTCGTCGCGGACCTGCCAAGTGGGGGAATAAGCCCTCTTTTCGGGGAGGCCGATAGGTTTTTTATTGACAGGGATTTTTTTTGAGCCCATCATAGAGCGTCAAATGCAACGATGACCGTTGCGTTTTGATATGCGAGTGTTCGAACAGGAGGTTCGCAATGACGCGATTCCGTGAGTTGTTGTTTCTCATCTGTTGCGGATGGTTCTTGGTCGCGTGCAGCGACCAGCAGACCGACCCGCCCAACATCGAAGTCGTGAAGACGGTCGAAGAAAATCTCGTTCCGGGGTGCTACTACCAGACGACGGGAATCCATCTACGCAGGAGGATTCGGCTGTCTACTATATTGATGCGGACGGGCGTCGTCATGCGTTCCCAAATGCGAATGTTTATTTTACCTGGCATCAGAATTTTAGCGACATTCAGGTTGTGAATCCGACGCAATTAGCGGCGATCCCTCTGGGAAAAAACGTTACATATAAACCTGGGGTTAAGATGATCAAGTTTTTAACCGATCCAAAAGTATATGCGGTTGACGGGGGAGGGGTGTTGCGTTGGATTGTGTCCGAAGAGGTGGTAAAGGCGCTGTATGGAAAAGACTGGAGTAAGATGATCGATGACGTATCGGATGCCTTTTATACGAATTATACGTTCGGCCTACATATCACCTCGAGCGCTGATTTTTCCCCGGCATCCCCCTAGGCCCTTGTTCGTCTCATTGTCTTTTGCTAAGCTGTGCCCGTTAGTAAAAGCAGGATGGCGAGCTCTACTTCGAGGGTTATATCGAAGAAGGGTTAGCTCGGCAGCGAGAGCAGAGTCTGAAAGATTTTGGGTCAGCGTACACGGGTCTTTTAAAGAGGCTCGGACTCAAATGAATGTATAGGGGCGTCGTTCAATGGTAGGACGGAGGTCTCCAAAACCTCTGACGTGGGTTCGATTCCCCCCGCCCCTGCCAACAAAAATATCCGCTAGAAACAGCGGTTATTTTTTTGTTAATGAGAGGACGAAATTTAGCTCACTTGTTATAGTTGGATTATGAAAGAATATACCAAAAGTACCATCAGTATTTATGACAAGCTTGGTCGTCAATACTTGTCTAACATTGATAATGCGACTCCTAATGAGATCAATATTTTTATTGATAAACTGCCCAGCAAAGCCCGTATCCTTGATGTAGGCTGTGCTGGTGGTAGGGATAGCGAAGTTTTTGTAGAGCGTGGTTTTAACGTTACCGGAATCGATCTATGCGAACCGTTTCTTCAAGAGGCAAAAAAGAGAGTGCCAACAGGTCTTTTTTTGAAAAGAGATGTACTCGAGCTTGACTTTGAGGAAGCGTATTTTGATGGCATCTGGGCCTGTGCCGTTCTCTTGCATCTTGAGAAAAAAGACCTTCCAAAAGTATTGACTGACTTCTATCGCATATTGAAAACTGGCGGTTCGATGTTTATTGGAGTAAAGCAGGGCGAAGGTGAACAATCCATCGTTGATAGTTTATCCGATGGGAACAGTCGGTTTTTCTCTTTCTATCAAAAAGATGGAATCGAGGCACTCGTTGGAGAGGCTGGATTCAAGATCACCTACTCTCAAATAAGAGACGACGATACGGGCAGAAGTGAAGTAAAGTGGATCAGAATGATTGCTGAGAAGGTAGAAAAACGATAATGTTTTTTCTACAAAGAGATCGCGTCAAAATTTCGAACTAATTCCCGTATGACCTACCACTATCTAAGTAAATTAAGCTTCCTGCTTGATTGCGAAGAAGGTGAGCGGGTCACGAAGTTGGCGTCTGACGCAAAAATATCTCCATAATCGGAGATGTTTTTGTATGTTCGTTCTGAGGCGTCCGTATCGCCCCTACGGTTCGTTTGCCATGAAGCCTGCGTTTCAAAGCAAGCTGCTCAACGTAGTGTGTTGGCTGCGAAACCGATAAGAAGTATGCCGATAGCGTTCAACATGAATGATAAAGGCAGGAATAGCCGTTGATCTATCTTTGATAGCCCCATCAGCATGATCCCTATTTCATCAGGAAAAGGTGAGGCGATAATGAGGGCCCCGAGGAACGGCCAGAGTACTCGGGGAAGAATGGTGTTGAAAATGCTGACAACTCTTTTGGCCCTGGGGAGTTTAAAGAGATATTCCAGGTCTTTTGAAACGCGATCGCGAACGAAACGGAAAAGAATAAAATCCCCGCACATGGCTCCAAGGCCCCCAAATAGGGCGACAATCCATGGGGAGTTCTCTTGGGCCAGTTTTCCTAAGATGATGATGGATGGAGGGGTGGTGAAGACTGAAGTGAAGAGCGCTCCAGCCAGGAAGCTTCCGATATATTCGAGTTCGTGCAGATAGCTAATAGCCATATGCACAACATCCGTCTTCATGATGAAGACGGCGAGAAGAATGCTGAATGCGAGAAGGAGTCCGTCTTTGACTAATCCGATCCGCACACTGTTTGCATTGGTAGGCATAAGGCTCTTGATTTTACCGTGTTCATGATAGTCTGCCAATTCAAATGGTCGAAAGACGGCTGCCTGAGTCCTTAGTCATCCCTTCATACTGATGCTCCACAAAAAATCGAATAATTGTTTTATATTGTAGGCTAGATCTGGTGAGTGGATGATAAAGGCTGTTCCTTCTTTTTTTGTCGAAATCATTCCAATGTTGTTTTCATATACGTAGATCGTCGCCTTGAGATCGATATACGCCGGAAGAAATCTGATATGACGCAGATATTCTGTTTCTTCGTTAAACATGGGAGATGCAGGAACGGTTTTTGATTTAACCCGTAATGAACGACTCTGAATGCCTTTTTTAACCCGTCGCGTGACCCATTTTTTTATCCAGTCCTCGTGAACCATTTTGAATGTTTCATTTGGAGGGGAGAAATAGATATATTCTTTTTTTGTCGTTCGTAGGATATCTTCAAAAACTTCTCGAGCTGCATAGTTTCCATCAAACATCTGGACAAAGGGGCGTTCGGAAGTGTTGGCGTAGAGGGAGAGAAAATCCGGGAGAAGTTCTTTGAGTTGTTCTTTTTGATTCTCGATTTTTTTATACAGTTCTTTCGGATGAAGGGGGATAAAAACCTTGCGCTTTCCTCGATGGATCAGTTGCATGTACCCGCGTTCTTTTAAGATACGTAAATTATCGTACATCGTTGTTCGACCTATCTTTAAGTCGGTAGCTAAATCTGAGGCCGTAGCCTCCCCTCGAGAAAGAGCTGCTAGATAAATTTGGGCTCTTTGTTCATCAAGACCGGTTGAGTGGAGCCAGGAAAGGAGATTATTTTTCATAATGTCGGAAATAATTGACAAATATTATATAGCATTATTTGCTGAAATTAGCAAATATAACCTGACATTAATAAGTATATTCAAATTATATTGTCGTATATATCATTTCCTCTTATCGTAGGCGCACCGCTATGTGGTGTAGCGAAATGATCTTTCACAATTTTCGAGAAAGAGATTCAGCGTCTTCTCGAGGAACTTAATCGCAATTCATCTTCACAACAATAAACTCGATCATTTGTTCCCTGGAGGTTTGTATGTCCAACACTGGCGCATGGATTCAAGAAGAAGACGATGAGGAAGGGTTTCTGTTCGAGGTGGATACGAGGTTTCGTAAAGAAGCGGCAACGTCGCTTATTCGCGAGGGTCGTCTTACGGAGGAACTGCGCAATTCCTATCGAGTCAATCTCTATCTCGACTACGGACCGTGGCGAGAGCCATAGGTCACGCGTCTTTGCCGCATCCCGTTCCGGGCGACCCTTTAAAAGGCCGCCTCACGGATGCGGCCTTTTGTTTGAATGCTGGAAGAACGAGCCTCTAGTCGACTGTTATGCTATCCCGTACCATTCCTTTGATTTCTGAATATGCAGCGTATCGGAATTATTGTACGACCAAAGAGGACAGACGCTCTGATTTGTCAGTGTTTGGCTAAGCATTTCGATCTTGAGATCGCACAGTATGGTGTGCCGCGGATGGATTGGTTTCCCTGGATACTGAAAAGACTACGAACTGCCGGACTTTTAGTTCTTATTGGTCATCTTGAGCTGTCACTTTTTATTAAATTTCAACAGGCTATCGAGCGATTATTCAGCAAGACGATCTGGGAGAAGTACGGAGTGCCTTTGCCTCAATGGACGGGTTTGGTAAAAGTCGTGTGTAAAAATGAGCAAGCGCTTATAGAGCAATTCAAGGGTGTCGATTTTGTGCTCGCTTTGGACAGCTTTCGACTTTCGCAATCATTCTTTCGTAAATTAAGCACTCCATATTTTGAAATTTCTTGGGGTGACGCGACCAAGTTTTTGGGTGATTCCGCGGCTTTTTGGGAATATGTGACGGAAGAAAGAAGGACTGCTACGGTTTCTCTCATTGAGCGGACGGCGTATTTTCAAAGAATGAGTGTACTTAGGCGGATTCCCATAGATTCGATAACTCCGCACGAGACGCTGCGATCTCTGAAGGTGAAGCAGGCGATAGGGCTTTCGATCCAATTGCCCCTCATATTAAAAGAGGTGTTTTTACGTCCAGACATCCTCCGTGGAGCAATAGAGCAGAAAAAGAAAATCAAACAATGTTATGCGCCTACGTTGTTTATGTATGCAAGATGGAAATGTTTTGGTCTAGATTCCTTGCCGAAACGCGTGTGTAGGTCAAAAGACATTCTTCTAAAAACGCCTCCAGTCGATCTATGATAAAAACTTCGTATAAGGTTTTCTTCCTTTTGTGTATTGCAGCCGCCAGTATTTTGATTCGTGATTTTACTCTGTATCCAAGTTATTCCTGGAGCGATGGAGTACTCACTGCAATGATTCGTTTAGCCGTTTTATTTTTCACGGTGTATCTTTCGTACCTTTTTCGTCCCGGGATGTGGAAGCGTAGGGGTCTTGCTATCTTGCATGTGTTTTTATGGATTAGCATTATTCCCCACAGTTTTTACAATATCACCCAGGTGCGCCACGTATCTGAAATATGTAGGTTATCTCAAGGTAATTTTTTCGCGGGGAGCTGTGATGATTTGCTCTGGACGATTTTGCCGTTACTAGTTTACGGGGTCGGGTCACTCGTTGTTTTTTTCTACTCTGTAGATCGTCTGGCATCTTCGATCAAGGGTTCGTATAAATATCCGTTCCTGCTGAGTGTTTTTGGATACGCTGCTCTAGGTGCTGTCATTGGGATCTATTCACGGATAGATACGATTTTTTCTCTTTTTCTTGATATGCATGCTAACCTCGTGTTTTTGGGATCAATCATGAAATTGTCAGATTTTTGGTTCAATGTATTTGCGTATTTTATTTTTGCTAATATTGCCTATTTTTCGGCAAAAGCATCGTTCGATTTAATGAAGCCGCGAGCGGGGGAGTGATGAGGGGATATTCTTGTGGGGGAATAAGGATCTTGGCGCTTGATACCAGTGGCTGACGGCGATTAGGCTCTCTCAGCGTTTCGAACCAGTTCCCGTATGGTCTGCCAACACTAAGGTCGTCGAAAGACGGCTTTTGTGTTAGGTTTATTTCATGCACAAATCCTCTCAAGTTTTACTGCTCACCGTGGGAGCTATTCTGCTTATCGCAGGATGTTATTATCTCGGCTATCTTTATAACTGTGTCCACGAAAAACCTTTGACAGGTATTGCCACTCGGCTGTACCCACATCCCAGGATATGTGAGTTCTAATATTCTCCATCAGCCCCTGCCACGTCGTTCGCGAACGACGTGGCCTGCCACGGAAATTGTCGCGTAACTACGCGGCTTTTTTCGTTGCGGCGCAGAAAGAATAGAACTTTTATTGCAGAGTTGATACGCTACTATTGATGAAAAGAATTAAGGACGATTACTTGGAGACGATCGAATCAGTTATTCCACTGGCTGGAAAACGCATACTCGAAATCGGGTGCGGAAATGGATCTCGCACGATCCAGATCGCTGAGCGATGTCGGGAGGTTATTGCCATCGAGCCAAACGCAGTACTTATCGCAGAAGCGAAAACTGAACGCTGTAGATCAAATATCTCATACCAAGAAGGCTCCGCAGATCAGCTCGCCTTTGAGTCTCACGAATTCGATATCGTTTTCTTTACGCTGTCATTTCATCATGTTCCGACGGACCGAATGACGAAAGCGATTGAGGAAGCTTTACGAGTTGTCACGGATACAGGCTGCATCATTTTTTTAGAGCCGGCATTTACGGGATCGTTCTTTGATGCAGAAATCCGTTTCGACGCCTGCGATGGTGATGAGCGAAAGGAAAAAGCCGCAGCCTACGCGACGATGCTCTCAAATCGAAGTCTCAATGAGATCGCGGAGCTTGTAGACGAGACGATTTTTGCGTTTGATGACGTAGAGGATTTTATACGTAGTCTACAACCAAAAAAAGGCACAAAAGACGAGATCGAGGATTATTTAAAGACATATGGCTTTATACTCAATGCTCATCGTAGGATCAATATCTTTCAACGTCGATCGCAGTTCTAACGTCAGATACTAGTCTCTGCCAATAAAAATCTCCAGTAAATGCTAGAGATTTTTGATTGATGGGAAGAGGGAATCGAACGGATCCGTTTCTTCTGCTAGGATTCGTCTTGTTATGACAGA
The DNA here is from genome assembly GCA_964457295.1 of uncultured Gammaproteobacteria bacterium. GTDB lineage: Bacteria > Patescibacteriota > Patescibacteriia > 2-12-FULL-60-25 > 2-12-FULL-60-25 > CAYWEE01. The sequence continues at coordinate 4,738 of CAYWEE010000016.1, read as the reverse complement.
AAAGAAATACCCTCACGATTCCTGGATGGACTCTCGTTTGACGACCAGAGCCTCCGATGTCGCCGGTCACGGTGTCTTTGCGATGGCTCCGATCAAGAAGGGTGAGGTCATTGTTCGTTGGGGAGGAATTGTCTATACAACGCAACAAGTTCTCGATGGAGAGACCAACGATCAAACCGCCTGTCAGATTGATGACGATGCATATATCGCAGGTCCGCCTGAAACCATGTTGGTTGATTCGGATTTGATGAACCATTCCTGCGATCCGAATACCTGGATGGACGACGAGGTGACGATTTCTGCAAGGCGAGACATTGAGCCCGGTGAAGAAGTGACTGCCGATTATGCGCTCTGGGTTGCCGATCCAGGGTACGTGACGATTTCGGATTGTCATTGTGGATCGCCGCTCTGTCGAAAGACGATTACAGGGGATGACTGGAGACGGAAAGAAGTTCAAGAAAGATATGCAGGTCATTTTCCTCCCTATTTGGAAAGATGGATCAAGAACATGCGATTAGTGTCCTAATGTCCGATACCAGCCTCTGTCAATAAAAAATATTAGCGAAAGCTAATGTTTTTTGTTATCCTTATATCATGCAAAGTCCAGAAACATTTTTTGAGACTAGGGATTTTATTGTAGAATTTCGACCGAAACCTTTTGTCTCTCGAACGGACGGGGGACATGTTAGGATTAGCGTAAAGGACAAGAGTATCACTGACCGAACTAAGTTACACCCTAAGCAAGCAATTGAACTGATGAGATTGAGTATGATCGTGGGTGAGGCCTTAGAAAAGGGGATGAACGCCCAAGGGGTGCCGGTGGTTAAAGTAAACTATCAAGATATGGGTAATTGGGCACATAAAGAAGGTAGGTTACCGTATCTGCATTACCATGTTTTTGGCCGATCGAAAGATTCCATAAAACAACCTTACCCGGAGGCGGTCTATCTCCCAGACAGAGGCACTGGCTTTTACGATGATTTTAAGCCTCTCAATGCTGATGACATTCGAGTTATACGGGGTGAAGTGGAGAGGTTGTTCAGGGAGGAGAGATATTCAGATAAAGCTTGGGGTTTGCCCTGAGATCGACTCGAATGTCGTCACATAGTTCCTGTCAAAAAGAAAATTTTTCCAAAACTGGTAAAGAACCAAGTGTAGTGCTTTTAGATAGAGCCTCATCTTAGACCAAATAGTTTCGAACCAATTCCCCGATGGCCTGCCAACATGTTAACCGCGTTAGTTCGCGGTTATTTTGTTTGCAGGGAAGGTGGGTTCGCCCGTTTTAGATTCAATGTGTATCATGGCAAAAATATGAGCATGGACATCCGTTTCATTGCATTCAGCGAAAAAGTAGCCGAAGAACGCTGGAAGGTTGCAAAAATATTTGATTTTCTCTCTGTATTTGATGAATTAGAAAGTGGGGATGATGGTACCACTTCCGTTCAAGACGAATTGATTCGTCTGGATTTTGTCATGGGAGGGGTTGTTGCCGACCTTACAGAAGGGAAGCACTTTAATTGGTTGATCGACAAATTGATAGATGCGTGTATCTCTGACGCGGCATTGAAAAAACGATTAACAAAAGACGTCGACATCGAGCCTCACATGCCACCAAAAGAGTCCTATCTCGCCTTGTTCGATCTTATATCTGAAAAGGAGATTCGTAAGCACTTCTCAAATGATAACGATGTGCTTTTGTCGCTTTTAAACTTCTACCAAGAACTTGAGCCGATGATAAAAGTACTGCACGATCCGGATCGTGTGCTGTATGTTAATGTAAATGACGAGTTACTGTCATCCGCCTATTTTATCAATCGTGCAAAAGAACATATGAGGATTGTGCAGATTTTCTATACAAAGTATAAAGAGTCGAAATCCAAGACAATCAACGAAGGCTCGAATGATGGTGGAGCTGTTTCTGAAAATCAGATGCCTTTACTTTGATGCGATCTGATCTCTTCCGGGAATCCATGTAGCCCTAAAGAGGGTAAAGAAGTTTTTAAAAGACTTATGAGCTGTGCTTTCTGTAAATAAATATGAGCGATAAAAATATCTCGATGGAATATTCTTGGTCATATTCGTCTATCTGGCCGTATAACGGAATGGTTAATGATTTGTGGCGAGGTATTCAAGCTGAGGAAAACTATTTAGTCGCGTTGGGTCTCTTCGCTTACTCTGAAGCCTTGGGACGCATGATACTGAATACCGTTGGCGATGGAGGAAGAGGAGAGGGGCTTAAAGCTTATCGCCATTTTACAGAAAAATTTATTAGATATTCATTCAATGATGTTGACTGGAAGACTATTTTTGGCTCTTTTCGTAACGGTCTCGCTCATCAATTTTTCATTAAGAAGAGTGGAAGTGGCGTTTATAATGAGGATGGTACTAAGGCTTGCGGAATCGATGTGTCGGGGGACGGTTTTCACGTTTATATCCATAGCTATTTTTTACACTTTGTACGTGGACTTCAAAGGGCTTTGGATAATGGCGATTTAAAAGTGGATGATCCGGTTTTTACCACTACGGCAACCTCTTCAAGTTCTCCTTCGGTGATCTTGCGTCTGGGTGATGATTCGGGGTTGAGTACATAGATTACTTACTACTTAGTATAAAACGCACAAGCGACTGACGAACGGTATGGAGGATTCGTTAGGATATTACTATCACATGATGAAGCAGATTCAAGATCAAGGCATGCCTGGAGAAACGACAGCGTAGCTTAAAAATTTCGAACCAATTCCCGTATGGTTTCCCAAGAAAATACCCAGTAATGGCTGGGTATTTTTTTGTATAACGTGATACGTACGATAAACTAGAACAAATATAGAACGTATGGTAGAGTTATCATATAAAGCTTCCTGATTTGAATATGCAAACCACTCAAATCGCCCTGTTCAAGGGCAAGCAAATCAGAAAAACCCTTCACAATAATGAATGGTGGTTTTCGGTTGTAGATGTAGTACAAGCGCTGACAGAACAGTCTGATGATTACACCGCCAGAAAATACTGGAATAAGCTCGCTGAGAGGCTAAGGATCGAAGGTAGTGAAGTGGTGACAATGTGTCACCGGTTGAAATTGCTGGCGCCGGACGGCAAGATGCGCGAAACCGATTGCGCTAATACCGAGGGCATCTTCCGCATCATCCAATCTATCCCTTCGCCCAAAGCGGAGCCGTTCAAGCGCTGGCTCGCTAAAGTTGGCTATGAACGGGTGCAAGAAATCGAGGATCCGGAACTGGCAACTAAACGCACGCGAACACTCTACAAACTCAAGGGCTACAGCGAGGATTGGATCGAAAAGCGCATGCGCGGCATCGCTATCCGCGAGGAATTAACGGACGAATGGCAAAAGCGTGGTGCCGAGCAAGAAAGGGATTATAAAATCCTCACGGCAGAAATTTCAAAGGCAACATTCGGCGTGACGCCGAGCGAATACAAGAAACTCAAAGGACTCAAACGTCAGAATCTCCGCGATCATATGGATGATTTCGAGTTAATCTTCACCATGCTTGGTGAGCGCTCCACGACCGAACTCCATACGACCAAGAATTCAAAGGGGCTATCTGAGCTCGCACGTGATGCTCGAACCGGCGGGAATGTCGCGGCCGTTGCAAGAAAAGAATTGGAAAAACAACTTGGGCGATCGGTGGTATCGAAGAAGAACTATCTAAAAAAAGCGCAAAACAAAAAGTTATTGGGCGGATTATGACAGAATATCATGGACTAGATTCCTGCATAAAAATAGAATTTTGTTCATCGACCCTGTAAGATCTGGCCATGTCGTCTATCATTGGAAATCGTATCACCGACAACGCGTTCGGTGCGGATGATGGTCGTGCGTTGATCGCGCGAGCGTTGTCAGACATTCATGCTCAATTCGGTTGGACGCCGCTTGATGAACAAGCTCTCTTTTCTGGCGTCTATTATGATAGTGCTAAAGTTGGGAGCTATATTATTCGCATCACGAATGAGCGTAATGAGTGCGCTGTCTTGAAAATTCAACTCAAACCCTTGCCTTTCGACGAAGGCTTTATTATCCGGCACATCGAGAAAGAAAACAGAAGTACACGGATTACACTACCGCGCATACACACGGATGTAGCGTGGGACGAGTCTCGAGGATACGGGTATCTTATTTTTGAAGATCTGTCGCATATCCCTGATATTTGGACGGAGCGAGCTCCAAACGCACACGATCTACGTCTGCATCAGGATTTTTTGCATGAATATATCAACAACGTTCTGCCGATTGCTTCGTGGCTTGCAACGCCAAACATCGAGCCAAAAGAAAAATATCGCGAAGCGTTTGAGCATTTTTATCAGATTTCCATGGCAAGTCGTTATCGACATATCGGCATCGAAGAGATTGATCGTTTGCGTGAGATCTATTTCGCGTGTCTCAATCGCGTGACACTTGAAGCGTTTCACTTTACGCACGGTCATCTTTCGGGAAAGGAGATCAAATATGATGCAGATCATGATCGCTTTATTGTCTTTGCGAATCTCTACTGGTCATTTCGACCGCAATTTTACGAGATTACGTTTCCAATGTGGGTGGAATTAATGCACATCCAAGATCCTGGAGTGACTGTGCGTGATATGCAACGGGTGGTAGATAGATGGTCCGAAATTGGAACGGCGGTTTATGGTTTTGATCCGCGAAGCCGTCAACAATACTGGTTTAACGCTCTGTTGCATTCTTGGTTGATGAAATCAACGCTTTAGCTCGTATTTACAG
>CAYWEE010000015.1:0-28014 GCA_964457295.1 uncultured Gammaproteobacteria bacterium | reverse complement strand
CGAGCTATTGCTTCAGGTGAAGGAACAATCCATCAACCAATAATGCAACAGTGCCTGGTTTAACCTGCTGGAACGCGCCATGATGACAATCATGCTTGATGTGGGAGCAAGCGAATGGAAAGCGGAAGAAACTCAAGGCCGAGAGGCGTTGCTCGCGGCATGGAAAGAGCTGTTGTATTGGTTGGTTAAGGAAAAAATATGATGTCGTCATATATCGGTGTTGTGATGTTTGTTATAACCCTAGTAAAAATCGTCATAAAACAGACCTTATGTTAAAGTTTCCTCATGATATTTGTTTTCCTTTCCATATTCGTCCCGATTGTTATCTGGGCGTTTTTTCCTTGGATCATGCGTAAGATGACTACGGGTCATTTTGAGCGTAATGGATTGCTACTCGTCGCATGTTTTTGCTTTTTTATTTCATGGTATCTCCCGTCTCCATTGATTCATGGGGTAAACACACAGTTCACGACGCATCTGGTGGGTGGGGGTATGCTTAGTGGGTTGTTATGGTTATATATACAAAAGCCATTACATTGGAATGTTTCTTGGTTGCACGAGCTTATGGCAGTCTTTGCCTTAGTTAGTTCACTTGGGGTTTTGAATGAATTATTCGAATTAGCAACTGTCGAAGCGCATCTCGCTCGGTTGAGCGGTGCAGATACCTGGTGGGACTTGCTCGCAAACACGTTCGGTGCACTTTTGGTTTGGTTGTTGTATCGATTGTTTGGATCATTACGCACGAAGATGGTATAGATGGGTTGTGGAATGTAAGGAAAAGGCTGGGTTATTGTCTTGTTGTTCCGCGTGGTGGGCTCGTGTAAGATGCGTATATGCCTCAAAAAGCGCTTTCTGGCGGTACGGTACATGCGGTGCCTTTGGATATGCGAAAGGTTCTTGTGTCGGATGCGGTGGTGTTAGCCGCATGGGAGAATCTGACGCCACTCGCACGAAACGAATGGATCTGTTGGGTGACGTTTGTAAAGAAGGACGAGACCAGAAAAGAGCATATAACGAGGCTTAAACATCAGCTCAAAGAGGGAAAGCGCCGTCCATGTTGTTGGATTGGGTGTATCCATCGTACGGATAAGGCGGTAAGCCCGTCGGTGCGGGGGATACTTGCTAAACGATCTAGATAATTATGCAGACTGAGAAAAAATATAAAATCTGCAGCCGAGGTCATAGATATACCGGTACTGGTCCTTGTACGATCTGTTGGCCCGGCAGACTGAAGAAGCATCAAGATTCAAAAAAGAAGCTTGCCGAGAAGTAAAAATAGTTGAAGGAAATACGGGGAATTAAGAAGCCGCGCCTCACGTTTATTCGTTCGGTGTGGCTTTTTTAATTGACTATTTATGGCTTGACCAAAAGCTCAAAAATCGATATTCTCGTGTCTCATTAAAGCTCTTGAATCACATGATAAAAAATAAAAACGTGCTGATTGTTGCGTTGATCGCTTTGGTCAACATGCTGGGATACGGGATCATTATCCCGCTCATGTACGGGTATTCCAAAAAGTTCGGTTTGTCTGATTTTGAAAATGGCCTTTTGTTTGCTCTGTATTCGATTTGCCAGTTTATTTCAACGCCGATGATCGGTCGTTTATCCGATAAATACGGACGACGTCCCATGCTCTTGATTTCTATCGTGGGAACAGCGGCTTCATTCTTTTTAATGGCTTTTGCGCCTAATGCGGCGTTCTTATTTCTTTCGCGTATCCTGGATGGTTTGACTGCCGGCAATATCCCCGTGGTCTTTGCCGTCATTTCTGATTCTACAGCGCCAGAGGATCGAGCCAAGGCGTTTGGACTTATCAGCTCGGCATTTAATTTTGGATTTGTCTTTGGTCCGGCTATCGCTGCTTTCACCATCGGATTCCACCAGGCCCTTCCTTTTATTATTGCTGGAACGGTAACTGTTATTGCGGCTATTTTGGCCGGACTATATCTGCCAGAAACGAATACGCATCTTGGTGAGGTCAAAGAGGGGAAGCTGTTCGACTTTCATCGTATTTGGCACATGTTGTTTGATAAAAATGTCGGGGTCATGTTTCTGATCTCTTTTGTGTTCTTCTTAGCCTTCGCCTGTTCCTTAATTTACGGATTCCAGCCCTTCGTCCTGAATACGCTCCACCTGACAGAGTCTCAAAACGCTCTTCTCTTTACTATTTTTGGAGCGGTTGGATTATTCGCGCAAACATTTTTGGTTGGACCGGTTTCCAAAAAGCTGGGGACAAAGAAATCATTTACCAATGCGATTTTGTGTACCGCCGTATCGTTTGTTGTGATGTCGTTGGCGCATTCCGTGATCGTTTTTGTAGCTGCTATGATCCTGTTGGCCTTGGTCAACAGCTTGGTCCAAACCCTGATCCCTACGATCTTATCCCAAGAAGCGGATGCCAAGTCGCAAGGATCTATCATGGGCCTCAATAGCTCCTATCAAAGCATCGGCATGATTTTTGGACCGTTATTGGGTGGTGCCGTGGCAACTGTATCTATTCCGCTCACCTTTGCGGTCGGAGGTTTCTTGGTCTTCATCTGTTACCTCCTTTCCTTTCGGGCCATGCAGCCTGGAGTAAAAAAGGAATCGGCGTTTTAAAAGAAGCAGGTTTCTTATATGATAGTGGTAGGTATAGTGGAATTTGTTTAAATAATTTATTTTTTGCGTATGATGGATATTCATTATTGGGCGGTGTTGGTCTCGGCCATTGTTTCCATGATCATCGGGAGTATTTGGTACGGTCCGTTGTTCGGCAAGCTGTTTATGCGTGAGATGGGTATGGATACGTGGAGCAAAGAAAAACAGGATGCCATGAAAAAGAGCATGGGCTTGAGTTATGTCGCCCAGTTCATCGCAAGTCTGGTGATGTTCTATTTTATTGCAGGAATGATCGAAGGATTTGGTCACACGACCCTTACCGGTGGCATGTTGGTTGGTGCTTTGACTTGGATTGGTTTTGTCGTACCGATCAAGCTCGGCGATGCTATTTGGGGTGGAAAGAAAACTCTCTTTTGGCTCGGGATCGGCAATATGCTGGTAACATTACTCGCTGTCGGTGCGATTATTGGGGTTTGGAGATAGAGGGGTGGGGTTTAGCAAGATTCGGGTCGCCTGTTTCTCTCGTCGTTCCTATCATACGGGTATTCCTTTATGATATCGAACATGAACAAGCGATCAGGAAGTGATTTTGATAAGATTGCCGAAGCTATCGGCTATATTGAGCGTCATTTTACAGAACAGCCGAGTTTGAAAGAGATCGCCAAAAGCGTGCGGATGAGCCCTTCTCATTTTCAGCGGATGTTTACGGCTTGGGCCGGGACAAGTCCAAAAAAGTTTTTGGAATATATCAGCTTGGAATATGCGAAGAAGCTGCTCAAAGAAGATCGGTCGTCGGTCCTCAAGGCCTCTTTGAAGACGGGCCTTTCGAGCTCGAGTCGTTTGCATGATCTGTTTGTGAATATCGAAGGCATGACGCCGGGGGAATATAAAAACGGTGGCAAGAATCTGGCGATCAATTATAGCTTTGCAGAAAGTCCGTTTGGGAGGATTTTGATTGCCTCTACGTCAAAGGGGATCTGTTGCCTGATGTTTGCGGAACATGAGACTGGTGCCGTGGAGAGCCTGTACGGCATGTTTCCTCAGGCCACCTTTACAGAAAAACAGGATCTGATTCAGAAGAATGCCTTAAGGATTTTTCAGCAAGATCGATCCTCGCTTTCGGAGATCAAATTGCACCTCAAAGGAACGGATTTTCAACTCAAAGTTTGGGAGGCGTTACTCAAAGTACCCTTTGGTCAACTTTCTACGTATGGAGATATTGCAGCGCGTATCAAACAACCTAAGGCGTGCCGGGCTGTTGGAACGGCGGTAGGGAACAATCCAGTAGCATTTTTGATTCCGTGTCATCGTGTGATTCAGTCAACGGGGGCATTGGGGAGCTATCATTGGGGGAGCGGACGGAAGGTGGCAATGATTGGGTGGGAGGGGGTGCGGTGCGAAGGATGTTGATTATAAAAAGAATAGTACACATATGAAAAAAAGAGCCACGGTGGGATTAGCGTTAGGGAGTGGGGGGATTCGGGGTCTTGCGCATATTGGTGTTATTAAAACATTGCTGAAGTACAAGATTCCAATTGATTACATCGCCGGAGCAAGTATCGGGGCATGGGTTGGGGCGCATTACGCCCTGTTTCAGGATATTCACATGCTCGAGGCATTGACCGTCGGTAGTAAAAAAGAAAAGTTAGCCACATTTCTTGACCCTTCATTACGCGGAGGATTGATTGGTGGAGCCAAGATGAAAAAACTTTTAGGGCAATGGCTACAGGATGGGGTGTTTGAACAAACCAGCATTCCATTTGCTGCCGTTGCAACGGATATCAATAAACGTGAAACGTGCGTTTTTTCAACGGGCAAGATCGTTCCTGCTGTTCAGGCTAGTATGGCGATTCCGGGTGTATTTAAACCCATTTTGTATCAAGATCGTGTTTTGATTGATGGGGCTGTTTCGAATCCTATTCCGAGTGATGTTGTGCGAGCTATGGGGGCGGATATTGTGATTGGGGTGAATTTGTATCGGGTTCCCGAAGATGCGACGCGGGTTACGACGGATATCGGCTTGGTTGATGTAACCAAGCGATCCATGGAGATCTTGCGTTATTATTTGGCCAAGCATTCAACGGTCTCTGCGGATGTTGTGATTGAGCCTGCTGTAGAAGCTTACGCTGGCTGGTCGCGGTATTTTACAAGAGATGTTGGGCAAGAAATTGTGATGATTGGAGAGCGGGAGGCAGAAAAAGCGATTTCAGATATCCAGCGTCTATCTCGCGGTGGGAACGGCATCAGCCTAAAATCCAATCGCATTTTTGATCCTTTGTCATAGAATGATTCTATCGATAGGGGGAGTAGGCGTGACTGATAAGGCGCGAGGTGAAGAGGTCCTCTCTTGACATTTTTTTTATTTTTAGGCTTAATTATGGGCAGAACCTTAACCTGCGAACGGATCGCGGCACGGGGTTTTTTTGATTGGAGACGATCCCTTGAAACAAGCAACGCGAATAATGATGTTGGCAATGGGGCTCCTCGGGGCCTTCTTGAGTGCCTGTGGCACCCCTCCGGTGGATTCGGAAGAGGGCGCGGAAAGGACGTGGGTGAACAAGCAGGGCTTGACCTGCACCGCATTCATCGCGACGCAGGACGCGACGATCAAGAGTTCTGCGCCGAATACGGCGTTCGGGACAACGGATCCGCTCAACCTCGTGGCGTGGAACATTCCGGGTGCGAACATCCTGGTGCAGTTCGATCTGGGCTCGATTCCCGCCACGTCCAGTATCGTTTCGGCTGATCTCCAGCTCCGCAAAAACAACGGATCGGGAGCATCCGGCTCGGACGCGATCAACCTCATCACCGGACCGTGGGTCGAGTCCACGGTCACGTGGAACAATCGCCCAAGCATCAACACTGCGGTGATCGGGCTTCTCCCCATCCCCGCCGCGAATGGCCAAGACGCGAAGGTGAGCCTGACCTCCACGGTTCAAGGATGGGTGAACGGGAGCGTGAACTATGGGGTACGCATTGTGCCTTCTTCGGTTCCCGCCAGCTTCAATTCGGAGGAACAGCCCTCGAACAAGCCCACGCTCACCGTTTGCTATACCGTGCCCACCTGCTCCGACGGCATCCAGAACCAGGGCGAGACCAATGTCGACTGCGGCGGACCCTGCGCGGCCTGTCCGACGTGCAGCGACGGCATCCAGAACCAGGGCGAGACCAATGTCGACTGCGGCGGGCCGTGCGCCGCGTGCCCGACCTGCTCCGACGGCGTCCAGAACGGCGTCGAAACCGACATCGATTGCGGTGGCGGGACCTGCAGCGCCTGCACGGATGGTCATGTCTGTTCCAGCCCGACGGACTGTACCAGTGGGGCCTGTACCGCGGGCCTCTGCGGCTGGCCCGTCTGCGACGGCCACATTGATGGGTGTGGTACCGATGGTTACCCCAGTGGCCCGGGAACGGGGTGCATCGGCTGCTCCATCAACGGGCAGTGCGGGGACGCGTACAACGCGTGCCTCAATAGCACGGAATGCCTGGACTTCGCGACCTGCGTGGGGGTGTGCAGTAATCAGGCGTGCGCCGACATCTGTGTCGCGCAAAACACACTCGGCGCAACGCTGTACGACGCAATGCTCGTCTGCATCATCTGCGACGTCTGCAGCAATGACTGCGGCGGCAGCGAAGTCCCGCAGTGCCTCCAGGGCGCTGCCTGGGCCAACCGTCCGCTCTTCATCTACAGCGAGGACGTGGCAGACCTCACGCGGCGTCTGTTCTCGGCTCCTGCCGTGAACCAGGAGCGGTCGTACTAGGTCCGTCTCTGAACCGTGACCCGAAAGGGCCGCGCTTTCAGAGGCGGCCTTTTCAATATAGAGAAAATGAGATTGAGACGTGGATGGGGTAATTTTTTATAAATTTTGTACAGCTTTCACGCTTCTTGCTACGCTAAAGACCGCAACATTGTTCGTCGTTCTTCAACCCACGCCACGAAGGAGGCACTATGGCCATCGTTTTGTTTCTGATCGGTCACCACTACGCTTCCGTGTTTTTCCAGTCGTTCTTTCTTCATCGATATGCGGCCCATCGTATGTTCACGATGAGTCCCAGGTGGGAGAGGATCTTCTACCTGCTGACTTTCGTAGCCATGGGCGCTTCGTATCTCGAGCCGCGGGCGTATGCGATCCTGCATCGCATGCATCATGCCTACAGTGATCAGCCGAAAGATCCTCATTCGCCGCATCAGTCCATAAGTAAGTTGAGATGGCTTTTGCGGATGAAGACCGCCTATAGTGCGTTCGCATTTCGTCGGACTACGCCCAAAGACCGCTTTCTTGGGGGGTATCCAGAATGGCCGGTGCTCGACCGCTTTGGCCGTTCGTGGGCGAATGAGATCTTTTGGATAGGGATATATGTCGCGTTTTACGTGACGTTCGCGACAGCTTGGTGGCAGTACTTGCTCCTGCCGGTCCATTGGCTCATGGGGCGAATTCACGGCATCATCGTCAACTGGTGCGGCCACAAATACGGCTACGTTAATTTCGAGAATGGTGACAAGTCTCGAAATACCCTCCCCATTGAGTTCTTCATCCTGGGCGAACTCTTCCAGAACAACCATCACAAGTATGCGATGAGTCCAAACTTCGCGGTGCGGTGGTTCGAGTTCGACCCCTCGTACTGGTTCATCCGCTGCTTCATGCTTTTGGGGATTGTCCAGCTCGCGCCACAAGCGCAGCGTGCGCATTACCCCTGAGGCGAGCAATGGTTTTTCTCTACAGCGCACCCGCGCGGCACAGACCGGCTTTGAGCCTTGGTCCGAGAGCGCCTGCTCCTGCCCCGCCCGGTGCGCTTTTCGTTTTCAATACAGATCTAACAATACAAAACCCCGCCTTTCGTGAGAGGCGGGGCGGAACTTGATCAAAAATTATTTTTTCGCTTTCGGTTTCTTTTTGATGTTTGCGTTTTTTTTCTGGGCATTGTTTCCTTTGGCCATACGAAAAGAGATAGATGAATAGTTAATAGACAAAGTATAGCATATCTCTTACTATAGCCTCCTATGCAACTTCCCCAAGACCTCCAACATTTTCCTGTTCAGACATTATTGGTAGCGAGTGATCGTGTTCATGCCAAGTTTTGGCTATTGCACGCCGAAGAAATTGAAGAGCTTCCTGCCGTTTCTGTTCCACATGAGTCACAACAGCCTTCCGAGGGAGGTCCGCAAGATGACGATATGGATGCCGAGCGTTTTCATCATTTCGTTCACGAAGTAACGGAACGTATTACGGATATTGTCCATGATCATCAGATTGCCCAATTTCACTTGGTGATGCCGGCCGAAGTCGAGCATGCTGTTATGGGTCATCTTCCCCAAGATGTCATCGCCAAGGTCCAAAAGCGTCTTCATCACGATGTCATGAATAAATCGGCGACTGAGATTGTACGACGCGTTGTGAGTGGATCGTAAGAGACCCGCTTGCTCTGAATGCGTACGTTTCGCCGTGCAGCGGATAGGGGATTTGCCAATCATGGTTGGCTCAAAACCTTCCATACCTTTTCTTTTGCCAACTATTACGATCCTCGTTTCATGGGGTTTCGCTATCTTCGCGTTATCAATGAGGATGTGATCGCGCCATCAAGCGGATTTGATACGCATGATCATGCCAACATGGAGATTTTAACGTGGGTCATTGAGGGTGAGCTTACCCATGAAGATAGTCTGGGTAGTCGCGGCGTTTTAGGAGCGAACGAGGCTCAGGTGATGAGTGCGGGGACGGGGATTTCGCATAGCGAGTACAATCATTCTGCTGCGGTTCCCGTTCATTTGTTGCAAATTTGGCTGGAACCACGGGCGAATGAGCAAGAGCCCGTGTATGCACAGAAGTTGTTTTCTCGCGCTGAGCGTTTGGGTAGGCCGCAGGTTATCGCTTCCCCCGATGCTCGTGATGGTTCTTTGCGGATTGGACAGGATGCGGTGGTATCTGTGATGTGCTTGAGAGCTATCGATCGCGTAGCACTTTCGGCTCCATCTCGGTCTTACGTTTGGGTTCAAAGTATTTCTGCCGAGTTTCGCTTGAACGGAGAGCGGCTTGCTCCAGGAGACGGGGTGGCTATAGAAGGGGAGGAGCAGCTTGTCTTTGAAGGATCTTCGATTGAAGGAGATGTTCTGATGTTTGAGATGATCTAAGATTTTAATAAAAGAGGTCTTAAAAAAGGCGATCTACTTGCCCCTCACCCGAAAGAATCCTCGGCGGATGCCATGATCCGCCTGCAGTTCTTCCGGGTTCAGGGCTGCGTATCTCGCCTTTTTTAAGACGTTTTATTTTTAAATAAGCGCGCCAAGATCCAGTGTGTTGTCGATATTGAGTTGACTGACGAATTCGGGGGAGTGGCTGACGAGAATGATGCCACCTTTGTAGGCTTCGAGGGCGCGAGCGATCACGGGTAAGTGACGAAAGTTGATGTGGTTGGTTGGTTCATCCAGAATCAGCAGTGCGGGGCGTTGAAGGACGAAGCGGGCAAAACACAATAAACCTTTTTGTCCTTCGGATAGGGACCCGACTTGATTTTTGAGGATGTCACCAGTTAATAAAAATTCTGATGCCGTAGCGCGTAGATCTTCGTTCGATGGCATAGCCATGACTTCCATGAGAGCGTCGTACGCCGTCATGCCAAAATCGAGACCAGAAAAATCCTGGCGATAGTAGCCGACCTTGATATCTTTTCCAAGTTTCGCGCCTTCGTCTTTTCCTTCGGCAATGGTCTTAAGAAGGGTGGTTTTACCGATGCCATTGGGACCGGTAATCAACAGTCGGTTGCGCTTACGCATTACGATATCTACCGGAACTCGCACGGGAGTATGGTTTTTTAAAATAGTAACCGAGGTGAGGGTCAGTAGGGCCTCGATGGTATCTTGCACGGGAATGGTGAAATCACGAATGGTGCGATCTTCGCGACGAACGTCAACCATGTCTTCTTCTGCCTCTTCGACCTGATCGCGCAATTTGCTTGCCAGTTTACGCATCTTTCCTCCTTTGTTGGCAAAAAAGTTGATCTTGTCTTTGCGATCTTGAATCTCCTTGAGAAGTCGCGCGTTTTGCATGCGTTCGCGCTCCAAGCGGGCGCTGATCTCTTCGACTACGTCAAAGTAGTTTCCCACGTACTGTTCCATCTTATGCGTAAACACATCGAGGTGAAGTACGCCTTCGGTAAAGAGGTTCAAAAAATCGGCATCATGTGAAATCACGAGGACGGTCTTGGGATACATGATCAAGAACGAGGTGAGATGCTCGATGCCGGCCTGATCGAGATTGTTGGTTGGTTCATCTAAAAGCAGAATCTCGGGCTCTTGGATAAGGGCATAGGCAAGAAGCAGACGTGCTTGCTGGCCACCGGAGAATTCGTTGATACGTTTGGTGAGGGGGGCTTGGAGGTTTACGGTCTCCAGAACGCTCTTGATGCGACCATCGAGGTCGTATAGTTTTTCGGTAAACGCGCGGGCAAAGAATTGCTGTAGGGTATCCTCCATATATTCCCGAGGCATGACCTGGAGGGCGATCGCGATGTGGGCTCCTTGGGTGATGTGGACAGCACCTTTTTGGGGCTTGAGGACGCCGGTCAAGAGTTTAAAGATGGTACTCTTGCCCGCGCCATTTTGCCCCATCAGGGTAATCTTGGCGTTTTCTCGAATAGAAAAATCGACCTCGTCTAGGAGAGGTTTTTCCTCGTCGTAGCCAAAGGTCACACCACTAAAGCGTACAATGACGTTGCCGTGATCCATATAAAACAGGCTCTATGAAACCAGATTTTTGGGTTTTAAGCAAGCGATGGCGGTCTCACGCAGGCGAGGGCATATGACTTTTCGCTTGATGTGGGTGTCTGTCATTCCGACTGAGGAGGCTCTGCGACGAGCGGAGGAATCCCTTCGAAGGGGTCCCTCGGCTCCGTCGAACTCCGCTCGGGACGACAGAAGGAATTGATAACTGACAGATTCGTAAACAAAAGAGCACTCGACCGGGACGGTGAGCGGGAATGCTCGATCGTCCCAGCACGAGTGCTGAGGTTTTTTGCTTGGGCGGCCGGTACGGGCGCCGCCAGGGCAAGCAAGGTGCGGGGGTGGGTGTGTTGCGAGACATGCGCGAACTAGAAGTCGCGCATTTGCTTGCGGATCTTGCCGAGCGCCTGCTCCTGAAGCTGGCGGATGCGCTCCTTTGATAGGTTGTATTTGTCGCCGATCTCCTTCAGCGTGAGCTCGTCTCCGTCGAGGCCGAAGCGCCAGCAGATGATACGCGACTCGATGGGGGTCAGCGTGGTGAGCAGACGGCGAACCTCGTCGTTCCAGGCGCGCCCGGCGATGTTTTCGAAGGGCGAGGGCGCTTCTGCTAGGAGAGAGTCGACGAGTCCGCGCCCGTCATCGCCGCTTACGCGGCGGTCGAGAGAGAGCGGTGTTTCGGCGCAGAAGTCCTTCACCTTGTCGAGCTTGTCGCGGGGGATCCCCGTCTCCTTCTCGAGCTCTTCCACGCTCGGTCCGCGCCCTGTGCGGGCGATGATCGCCTGGGTAGCCCGGGCGACACGGTTGTGCCTGTCGAGCATGTGGTCCGGGATGCGCACGGTTCTTCCCTTGTCGGCAATGGAGCGACTGATCACATGACGGATCCACCAGGACGCGTAGGTCGAGAAACGATAGCCGCGCGTGTGGTCGAAGCGCTCGACCGCCTTCATGAGGCCGATGTTGCCCTCCTGGATGAGATCGATGAGCGGCATGCGGCCGCGGTTGTAGCGGCGCGCGATCGAGACGACGAGGCGGAGGTTCGCATTGACGAAGTGGTTCTTCGCCGCAAGCTGCGTCTCGTGCGTGCGCTCGATGCGCGACAGGTAGGCCCGGTAGCTCGTGTTCATGCGTAGCGTGGGGCGAGCCGTAGCGTCCTCCTCGCGGTCGGAGACGTCATAGAAGTCTGGCTCGCGCACGAGCTCCCGCGCCAGGGTCGCCGCGTGAGCCATCCAGAGCCGATCCGAGTCGGGCAGACGAACCACCCGCGCGAGATCGGCGCATGCGTCGCGGAACGCCCGCTCGACCCCCATGGGCGGCTTGGTCTTCAGTCGTCGGATGACCTCCGCCTGCCGATCGACCTCGTGCAGCGGCGCCAGATCAACCTTTTCGCCCGACTTCTCGATGTCGCGCCGCAGCGCCACGAGGATGTGCTCGGTCGCGGCGGGGTTTGATAGGATGGCCACCCAGTGCTCGATCTCCGTACGTTCGATGGTACGTGCAGTCTTGAGCTCCTCGTCGGGGCCCATCACGGGGTAGCGTCTCATGTCACAGAAGTAGCGAGATAGTGTTGAGTTGCCGCCGGACTCATCGAGCCCCCGTAGGTCGGTAGCGGCACTGGGGGTGCTAGGTTGCCAAGTTAGTTCTGCCGTCTGGGTCATTTGGTTTCCTCCCTGCTTGAATTGTCCACAGAGCGACGGACCCGCCATGGGTCCGATCACGCAGTGGACGTCTTTGTTCTGCGCGATGAATGATAGTATGCAGAAATAGTATTTTGGTCAATATAGCCGATTTAGACAGGTGGCGGTGGATGATCTACCATGGCTTTATATGGATCAATCTATTAAACGCCTATATCGTTCGCGGACAGATCGTATGATTGCCGGGGTGTGTGGAGGAATAGGGGAGTTTGCCCATATCGATTCGACGCTTATTCGTATCTTGTTCGTTTTGTTTATGTTTGCGGGTGGAATGGGGATTTTTCTCTATCTGGCCATGATCGTGATCGTGCCAGAGACCCCGGTCTCTTCGGATCATGCCTCATAGGCATAGTACGTTTGCGTGAATCCGCCTGGAGTATGATGCACGAAGTACCTCGTCTGATCGTTCATGCAGATTCTCCTTCTACAAAAGAGCGAGATCCTTATGCTCGTATTCGTAAGATGCCAGAAATACGTAGCGTGGAGTTAAGTAGCGCTTTTTCGCAGGCAGAGTCTCCGGATACATTAGATTTTTCATCTTTTGGCGCTTCTGCTGCAGATGTTCAAAAAACATACGCGACAATGTATGAGTGGCTCGCGACACCGTTTATCGAGGATACGTTTACGGATCATCGTGATCGACGTATTTGGCGACAGGCATTGTCGGCGACTGATCTCGCCTTGATGAGACGGAATAAATTTCGGAACAATCTAGCAGGAGTAGTGACCGCTCTCCTGCAATATCTTCCCCAGGATGTGTCGAGCAAGGGCGGGTCGTTTAAGAGACGGATCGAAGCCTGTTTAAAGAATGAACCCTCGCTTGATTCATTGATAGCAGGGCTACCAAAAGCCGAGGGGGTTGAAGAGCGTAGACGTCTTTTAAAACAGTTAGAGAAAAAAATTATTGATGTACTTGGAATTGTGGCCCAAGGGGCCGTGTCGATTCCACCCGCTTCTCATTCTCGATCCAGAATAAAAGAATCTACGCCGCGAAAGGCGGCATAGATATGGCACAATGGCAGCGGATAAAGTCTTTAGAGCACATTGCCGCGGAGATTGAGCGGTGTGTGTTGTGTCGTCAGGATAAGACGGGAGTAGCTGTGCCAGGGGAGGGAAGTGCGCATGCGGACATTGTTTTTGTCGGCGAGGCGCCGGGCAAGCAAGAGGCGCAAACTGGACGGCCGTTTATCGGTCGCTCCGGCAAGCTCCTCCGTGCCTGTATTCGCGAGAGCGGCTTAAAAGAAGAGGATGTTTTTATTACGAGTGCCGTGAAGTATCTGCCGATTCATGTGACCCCGCGCCCAGATGAAATTGCTCATGGCCGGATTCATTTAGAAGAGCAATTGCACGCCATCGATCCAAAGCTGGTTGTGTTGTTGGGTCGAGTGGCTGCCATTGCGGTCTTAGGAGAGTCGCCCGATTTACGCACGCAGCACGGAGTGATCTTTCATCAAGACAAAAGAGCTTATATGGTGATGTATCATCCGGCTGCTGCGTTGTATGCACCGGCGTTACGTTCGACGGTTCAGAAGGATTTTCAGGTCTTGCAGGCGTATCTAAAAACGGGGAAACCCACGGGGAGTACCGTGGGCTAGGAGGCCGTCAGCCGGAGGCTGAGGAGGGTGGGTGGGGTTTTTCCGGAAGAGGTAGGAGAGGCGGTCGGCCTAGTTTAATGTACGTTTTCGTTGATACACGAACCCTGCAGGCGTCATCGCGGAGTTGGCACTTACCGGGTTCGGTCTCTCGTCTTTTCTTGGGGTCGCAGCTGCAGGTCTTCTGCATGATCTCTGGAGGAAGATCCCGGAAGCTAATGGGATGGAGTCCGGCATGTTGACCGGTTCCCATGGCTTTGGGGTTCGTTGTCGTTGCCAGTGCCATACGTCCGGACGCCTGCATCCAGGCGTACAGTCGAACCGAGATCGCTAATTCTGGATGAGATCCGAAGCTATAGTCGGGATGTACATAGACCGTGCCGAATTCTCCCCAGTCCCGCTGCTCCTCGTCTACGCCAAGGTCCCAGATAGCTGCGAAGCCGACGATCTTGATGCCGTCGGGGTGGGCAATATCCGCCGCCACGAAGAGCTGTCCAGCCTCGGCGCGTTCACGCAGCGCTGATGGCTCTTGCGGAAGGAGGTGCTTCTGCTGCTTCGTGATGGTGGAGATTCTATCCGCCCACGTATCGGGTAGCTGGTCGAAGATTTCTTGGCCCAACAGGAACACGATGCAGGGCGTGTGTGTGAGTTGCATGAGCGCCTCTCTTTCTTCTTCAGGTCAAAGGTTCAAAAACGCAAACGATCCTCGGAGGAGGATCGTTTTCGATAGGCCGCGATACTGTGGCTACAGCGAAACGTCCATCCCCGTGAGAGGAGCGCGTTTCTTCGAGCACTTAGCCACAAACATCATAGCGTGTTAGGATCATGCCATATCAAAACGGAAGACGCAAATCCTCATGATCCAACGTATTGCTGAAGATATCTGGCATGTGACGAGCTCTGTCCCCGGAGCTCGTGTGGCTGTGTTGGGTGGCATTCATGGAAACGAAACAATCGGCATTGGCGTGGTTGAACAATTACGCGACAGCTTTGCGCATGATAGGGCGCTTTCGGCGGGCGAGCTGTATTTCGTGCTAGGTAACTCTCGCGCTATCGCTGCAGGTAAGCGCTTTTTGGATGACGGCAAGGATCTTAATCGTTGTTTTAATCCCGTTGTTTTAGCGGGAGTGCCGGACGGAAGT
Source organism: uncultured Gammaproteobacteria bacterium (assembly GCA_964457295.1). Taxonomy (GTDB): domain Bacteria; phylum Patescibacteriota; class Patescibacteriia; order 2-12-FULL-60-25; family 2-12-FULL-60-25; genus CAYWEE01. Next base: position 13,271 of record CAYWEE010000015.1, on the reverse strand, counting down.
TATGAGGATGCGCGAGCCCGTGAAATTGCCGATGTCCTGCGTGCTGTTGATGTAAGCATCGATATTCATTCGACCAATAAGCCATCCGTCCCTTTTTTGGCCTGTGCCGCCTCTCCTGCGCATCAGCGTATTTTTCAGTGGTTTGACGCGGACCGCATCTTAACCGATCCAAACTATATTTTTGCCGGAAAACCTGTAACGACTGACGAATATGTCGATCAGATCGGTGGCACAGGGATATGTTACGAAACGGGTTGGAATCAGGATGTGGGCCGCATCGACGGTGTTGCGGAGAGCGTGTGTCATGTCCTGTGTGATCACCAGATGTTATCCGATCGCCCCTGCCCTCCGTCTCCCTCTCATGCAAAACGTATTTTTGAACTTACCACAGCCTTGATTCCTCCGGGATCTGAATTTGTGTTTGCAGAGGGTATGGGTCTGAATTCTTTTCAGGAGGTACAGCGAGGCCAGTTGATCGGGCGAGCAGGGGAGGATGAGTTACGAGCCATAGACGATGGCGTAATCGTTTTTCCGAAGCTCCCCGAACACTGGCGTCCAGGGTCACCGGTTTGTTATCTTGCTCGTACGATATATGTCCCGCCTTCCACCACAAGCTAAACGTGTTTTTAAAGGAGAAATGTTTGAGGTTTACCAATGGCCGCAGGAAATGTATGACGGCACAATTGCCACCTTTGAGATGCTCAAACGTCCGGATACGGCGGTAGTTATTCCAGTTACTTCAGAAGGAAAAATCATATATCTTCATCAAGAACAGCCGGGCTTTCCTCCTTTTGTATCTTTTCCGAGTGGTCGAATGGAAGAGGGGGAGCAGCCCATCGAAGCCGCTCGACGTGAACTGATGGAAGAGACGGGGTATGAAGCCGAGGAGTATGTGTTCGTTCAGACTATTGAACCTGTGGCAAAAATAGATTGGAGCGTTTTTGTGTTCATTGCTCGCGGGTGTAAAAAAACACATGAACAATCATTGGATTCAGGTGAGCGTATCGAGGTTCAGTCCGCGTCATTCGATGAAATGTTGGACGTGGTTCGTGCTCCTCATTTTCGTGGAGCCGAAATGAAAGCGTGGTTCTTGGAAGCCTTGTTGGATCCTCATAAGATGCAAGAATTGCGGACTTTGATGGCGCCGTAGCAAGGTGGTCGAAATCCGTAAAACAAGGTAGAGTGGAGTTTATGATTAAAGATTTATTGCTACAGCGATTTGCTGTAAAGGCCTTTGAGCCCGGGTATGTTATCGCGACGGAAGACCTGCACGAGATTATCGAAGCAGCACGTCTTTCATGTTCAAGTGTGAATAGTCAGCCGTGGCATATCACGGTAGTGACAAATCCGTCACTGCGTCAGCAATTACGAGAGATTAGCTACGGACAATCTCAGGTGACGGATGCCAGTGTATTGCTCATTCTTTCGGTCATGAAAGATCCATCGAGTCGCATACAAAAAACAGCAGACTTGATTGCTCGGGGTGCGGGCCAGGACTCTGCGGATGCGTATCTACGGATGACTAAGGGCTCGATTCCGCAAGACGAAGCTATGCGCATTGCTTGGATGCAGCGTCAATCGTATCTCGCTCTTCAGGCTATGATCTTAGCCGCCATTGAGCGGGGAATCGATAGCTGCCCTATGGAGGGATTTCAGCCGGCTGCTTGTGCCGATATCTTGCAGCGCACGGATATTGTACCGACGGCTTTTTTGGCTTTAGGTAAGGCGGCCAAGCCGGGTTTTGCCAAAATTCGCGTTCCTGTTGAAGATATTGTAGAGTATCGGCCCTAGCCTTGTATGTTAACCCAATTCGTCTCGCTGCAATTATCTCGTCAGGAGCTATTAGAGATCCATGCCGCCTTGGTGTCGCGCATCATGGTAGAGGATGATATTCGTCGTGAACGAGGGCAGGAAGCGGTTGACCAACGACCGATACTGGAGCGGATTGAGATGCTCTTAGGCGAGACGGACGAGGCCCTGCATGCCTTGGATCATGTTATCGAAGATGAACTGTGGGAACATGCCTGGTACACGTTTACCGATGAATGGGCGTGGTTTCGGGCCAAACAGGAAATTGAAAAAGAATCTACCGTTGGCGAAAACATTACACCCGAAGCTATGCAAAAATTAGTAGCTACGCGATATCGCAAATCGTTTGATCGCTACGTCGGTGAGGTTAATATGATTGAGGGCGGAAAAAAGAAGCAAATGTCGCGAAAACAGGTTAAGGGAAAATAGGCCGCATTATTCCTCTAGGGAAAGATCAACGCTACTGGTTGCAAAGGCTTCGTTGGTGTTGATGCGCGGGTTGAGAAGATAGACCCCCAGGGCTGCGACAATATAGAGCGCAAAAAATGCCCCGATAAGCATCATAAAGGGGTGATCTTCTTCGATCACATGATCAATTTTCTTAATGGTATACGCCACAATCAAAACGAAGATGGCGATAATGAGAGCCCAGGGAATCATAGATACAGGATAGCCAAATGATGGAAAATAGGATAGGGTAGAGTCTCTCATATATGTCGGGATTTTCCAAGGGTCTGGCCGAGGAGCTATTGCGAGCGATCACCCCCGCCCCTAAACCAAGTCCTCCCGAAGGTGCGCGCTTGAATGTCCATGCGGCCGTGAGCCGTTTTGCCGTTCTGTATGAGCGCATCCGTAATGCGGTTGACTATAAAGATGAACATATTTTACGTAAGGCCGCGATTGAGCGGATTTTGAAGCGTCAGTTTATTTTAGAGCGGAACCCTGAAGCTATTGCTCGTCACTTGCTGCGTGAGCTTATCGGAGCCAAATATCTTCCGAATGGAGAATTGCCTGAATCTTTGATTACCGATGTTGCCCATCGTGTCCGTAAGTATTTGATTATTGGAGAAACGCGTATCGGTTCGCGGGCCCACATGGCTTGGTTGCGTAAGGTTTTGACGGTTGAGCTCGAAGAGCTGTTGATCGATGAATCTCGCGACAAGGCGTTGGTGACGTTTTTGTATGAACGCCTCGTGAATCAGGTCAAGATCGTGGGTGGAGATATTGATGATACAAATTTGCGTTTGCAGATTTATTTGGCGTGTTATCGCGCCCTGTTAAAAGCGGATCAGGATGTGTTGTCGTATAAGCTTTTGCGCGCGTACATGCCTGAGTGGCTGCGTCCCCAAGATTGGACAGAGAATCCTCAACCAATTGCGGAACGATTGATTGGGGTCGAACATCGTATTCATCAAAGTTTAACCCACCCCTTTGCTCAAAAAGTTCAACGCTTGATAAAGCCGTGGGCCGTTTCATTAAATATCTTACGAGATGCTTTAGTAGAAAAACCTGGAAGTGCAGCGCATCTTTTAGAGAAGCCTGAAGAACTGCAGGGGGTCGTTCGGCGCGTAGCGGAGCGTCGATATGGGCAGGCAAAAAAGCGTTTACGTCGCGGAGCGTTGCGAGCCACGATTTATTTGTTTGTAACGAAAATGGTGATCGCTTTAGCGATTGAAGTTCCTATCGAGCAACTGTGGTATCACCATATCGCCATGACGGCTCTAGCCATCAACCTCCTATTCCCTCCGATCCTGATGTTTTTTGTGGGGCTGCTGATTCGTGTACAGCCTAAAGAAAATACCGAACGATTACAAAAGAATATTGATGCGCTATTAGCCGATAAACCCATCACACTTCCTGAAATTCGCATTCGGCCAGCCGACGGAACGCTGCGTATCGTGTTGTTGCGTATCGCATATGGCTTGATGTTTGCCCTGATCTTCGGGATCATTGCGGTTTTCTTGGTCATGTTGGATTTTACCTGGGTATCGGCCGTTATCTTCCTCTTCTTTTTATGCGTGGTCAGCTTCTTCGCCTTTCGCCTTCGTCAAAACGCTAAAGAGTATGTGATCGTTGATCGGAAAGAGAGCTTCACCTCGCACCTCATGGATTTTATCTCTCTGCCTATTTTACGCGCGGGGCACATTTTGTCTCGAAGCATCTCTCGGTTGAACGTCTTTCTGTTTTTCTTTGATTTTATTTTTGAGGCGCCGTTCAAAATGTTTCTCACCGTTCTTGAGGAATGGTTTGCCTTTGTGAAAGAAAAGAAAGAAGAGCTTCAATAGACTCTGTATGACGCCTGGCTTTACCCTCAAGCAGACCTCTGCACTTTCTTCGTCCGCTGCGCGCCGTGGGACGCTTGTGACTCCTCACGGCTCTCTTGAGACGCCGTTCTTCATGCCTATCGCCACCAAGGGAGCGGTGAAGACGCTTTCGACGGGGGATATCGAACGACTTGGTAGTCCGATTCTTCTTTCTAATACCTATCATTTGTATCTTCGACCAGGCCTCGATGTTTTGCGTCATTTTGGAGGTCTCCATAAGCTCATGTCTTGGGAGGGGGCGCTTTTGACAGACTCGGGTGGCTATCAGGTTTTTTCGTTAGCCAAGATGCGCAAGATGAGTGAAGAGGGGGCATTGTTTGCTTCGCATATCGATGGTTCGCGTCATCTGCTTACTCCAGAGTTGTCACTCGAAATTCAACAAGCCATCGGAAGCGACATCATGATGGTGTTTGATGAATGTACACCAGCTGGATCCACTCTTGAGTATCTTCGTGATTCATTGGCTCGGACGACCCGTTGGGCAGAGCGGTCTAAAAAAGCGTTTGAAGCCGGTTTATCGTCATCTATTAATCCCGGGGCTATGTTGTTTGGGATTGTGCAGGGAGGCACAGATACAACCTTACGTGTAGCTCATGCGACAGAACTGCAGAAGATTGGTTTTGACGGATATGCCGTAGGTGGGCTATCTGTCGGGGAGCCGTTTGATGACGCCTGTCGTACTGTTGCGGCATTGCATGAGTCGTTGCCAACTGATCGACCTCGGTATTTTATGGGAGGAGCACAACCGCATGAGATCGTTGCCTATGTGAAGCGGGGAATCGATATGTTTGATTGCGTGCTACCGACGCGTAACGCTCGCCATGGCCTCCTATATCGTTTTTGTCACGACGACCTGTCGTCGCCTGATTTTTATGAAACGGTGCATCTTACTAATGAGCGCTTTAAAAATGCGGATGAGCCATTAGTTGCCCCAGGTGAGGATGCCGTTTCTCAAGAGCTGTCTCGGTATTCTTTAGGGTACGTTCGTCATTTGTTCACGGTTCAGGAAATGTTGGCGTATCGCTTGGTGACGTTAGCAAATTTAAGATTTTACTTAGAGTTGATGAGGAGGATTCGGGTAGGGATTGAGGAGGGGAGGGTTTGATCAAGGTGAAGTCTCGTATCAAAAAGATAGAGCTCTTCTCTTGCGGCGAAACTCGTTAGTCTATACCGGCGAGCCTAGGAGCTCGAACAATCTTGCTGCGTTCAGAGCTCTATCTTTTTGATACGAGACTTATACTGATTTTTAAAGGCTTGGAACATCTGAGACGAGGGGATAAGATGCGGTGAACCGTATGAGTGATATTTTAGAAGGATTGAATAGTGCCCAAGAGCAGGCGGTAAAGCACCTGAACGGTCCATTATTGATTGTGGCGGGGGCGGGAACGGGGAAGACCACGGTGTTGACCCGGCGCTATGTTCATTTACTTCAGACAGAAAAGCTGACAACCGAACGGATTTTAGCTCTGACGTTTACCGAGAAGGCCGCCGGCGAGATGGAGGATCGGGTCTTGAATTTGTTGCCTAATGGTTCATACGATTTTTGGATTTCTACGTTCCATGGGTTTTGTCAGAGATTGCTGGAGCAGTACGCGCTAGAGATCGGATTGCCGACGCATTTTCGTGTTATCAACGAAACCGATGCGTGGCTTCTTTTAAAGCGTCACATCGATCGTTTACCTTTGGATTATTATCGTCCATTGGGAAATCCGGTGAAGTTTCTCGCTGAACTGCTCCGTCATTTTTCTCGAGCTAAAGACGAAGGTGTTACTCCCGAAGCCTATGTTCAATTTGCCGAACATGCCGCACTAGATGGAGATGCCGACTTTGTGGCGGGAGAGCGGGCGCGTCTGCGTGAGCTCGCGGGTTGTTATGCCATGTATCGTCAAATCTTGCGTGAGGAGGGGGCACTCGACTTTGGTGATTTGATTCTTGAAACCCTTCGCCTGCTGAAGGAGCGCCCCCGTGTTCTCAAAGAGGTTCAAGAACAATTTCGTTATCTCATGATCGATGAGTTCCAAGATACGAATTGGGCGCAGTACGATTTGATTAAATTGATTGGGGGGGCGGATCGCAATATTACCGTGGTGGGGGATGATGATCAGGCGATTTATAAGTTTCGCGGGGCTTCTCTCGCTAACATCTTACAGTTTCGAGATGACTTTCCGGAGGCGCTCACGATCACTCTGACCGAAAATTATCGTTCCAAGCAAGAGATTTTGGATGCGGCGTACGGCTCGATTACAAAAAATAATCCTAATCGTCTGGAGGTACAGCTTCAGGGAACGGGATTACAGAAAAAGCTTTCCGCCGTTAATGGAGACGGGGGAGAGGTGAGATGCTCTTGGCATCGCACGCTTCAGGATGAGGCGGAGGGCGTCGTAGAGCAGATCAAGGAGTACAAGAAAGAAGATCCGGAGCTTCGCTGGGGGGATATCGCTATTTTGTCTCGTTCGAATGATGGAGCCGAGCCGTTTATCGAAGCTTTAGAACGTCATGGCATTCCGTTTCGTTTTTTTGCGCTTCGTGGACTGTATGCCAAGCCGGAGATCGTGAACATTACCGCCATGTTTTCGTTGCTCGATAGCTATCGCGAATCTCCCGCTGTTTGGCGCGTCATGAGTTCTCCGATGTACGCTTTTCCGCAGCATGACATCGCTTTGTTTTTAGGCTTTGCAACCAGAAAGACGGGTAAGTCTTTGTGGGAGGCGTTGCATATGTCGCGGGTGATTCCGGGGATAACCGAGGAATCGTTGCGTCGGGCACAAAATCTGGTAAGTCACGTAGAGAATTTGACGGAGGCAGCGCGTCGCGAGACGCCGCTCCGGATGTTGCAGCTCGTGTTGGATAAGACGGGGTATTTGGGCACGATCATGAAGCTTCCCGAAGCGGATAAGATCGAGGCTATTCGGGTTTTAAATGGCTTAGCTGATCGTTTGCGTCGGTATGAGGCCGCGACTCGTGCGCCAACGCTGCGTGGCTTTATGGAAGAGTTTCGTTTAGAAATTGAGAGTGGTGAGGAGGGGGCCCTGAACGCCGATCCCAATGAAGGACCAGATTTGGTTCGGGTGCTCACGATCCACGCTTCTAAGGGTTTGGAGTTTCGTCATGTTTTTATCGTTTCCCTTGTTGACCAGCGGTTTCCGACGCGTGTACGCAAGGATGCTATCCCTCTTCCTGATGGGCTCATTAATGAGCGTTTGCCCGATGGTGACGCGCACTTGGAGGAGGAACGTCGGTTGTTTTATGTGGCCATGACGCGCGCTAAAGAAACCGTGACGCTCACCGGCGCAGAATCGTATGGCGGGACACGTCAAAAAAAGCCCTCCATTTTTTTGAGTGAATTGAACGTGGATCCTGCGGCGCTGCTCCCTCAAGAGACGACATCACTGATTTCGCTCACTCCGCCGACGCCCCTTTCGGTAGAAGATTTTTTGGAGGATCAAGATGTTTTTCCGCTGAAGCGGCGTTTTTCGTTTACACAGTTAGCCGCTTTTCAAAGCTGTCCGTTGCAATACAAGTTTGCGCACGTCTATAAAATTCCCATCCTGGGCTCTTTTCAAAAGAGTTTTGGAAACTGCATCCACCTAACGCTCGAAGAAATCTTGAAACAGCATCTCGAGCGAGGGGTGCAGTCTCAGGGTGATTTGTTTACCCCCGTAGCGCCGATCGCTCCCGGTTTTCGAGTCTCCCTGGAAGAGGCTCTCAAGATGTATGAGTCGCGTTGGGCAGAGAATGATGACTGGTATGAAAGTAAGGGGAGATATGATGAGTATTATGCAAAAGGCAAAGAGGCTATCAAACGGCTGATGCAAGAATGGATCGCTACGCCTCCTAACGTAGAGTTTTTAGAGCGTCCCTTTGATTGGAGCGTGGGTGAGCATTCGCTGCGTGGTAAGGTAGACCGCCTCGATCGACTTCCTACGGGTGGATACGGTATCTTGGATTATAAGACGGGAAGTGCCAAAACCGAGGATACAGTAGATACGAAAGATAAGGAGCAGCTGTGGATCTATCAGATGGCCATGGAGGAGATGGGCTTATCTATTACCCGTTTGTCCTATGTCTACGTTCTTTCGGGGGAGACGCTCGATGTTGAGCTTCTGCAGGGTGAAAAACGTGAGGCGTTTCGAGATCGTATCGCCAAGCGGATGAACGAGATTCTCCTTTCTCGATTTGCGCCCATCCCATCTACGTTTACCTGTCGGTATTGTGATTTTCGGTCCATTTGCGAACATCGTGAACTATGAGTTTTGAGCCGTTTCGACACATCCTCTCACGAGCGATTTCAAAGCAGCAGGTTTCTCCCGCGTTGCAGATCGCTCGCGTGTTTGATGTGGCTCGCACGGTTCTGACAAAGCTGTGGGGGGAGGAGCAGGCGGCATATGTGTCCCCGGTGTCTTTTCACGAGGGGACGCTAAAGCTACAGACAACATCCGCATCGGCGAAACAGCAGCTCGGTATCGATACACTACGTGTGCAAAACGAGATTAATCGAGTGATCGGTCAAAAAGTTGTTCAGCGCATCACGATTATCTCCAAAGGGTTTTAAGGTGTGCTATACTTTTGGTAATTCTTCTTCATGACGTTTCGTTCATATCTATTAGCCATGGCAGCTTCGACGCTTGTTGCGTGGATTGCCTGGTTTGCCATTTTGTTTACCATTGATCCGGCTCAGGCGGGGATAATGGGTTTTGTTTTATTTTATGTGACGTTAGGGACGGGGCTTTTAGGTGCGCTGACGCTATTGGGTTTGGTCTATCGAGTAAAAATTGCTGCGCATACGAACATTCGCATTCGTGAAGTACGGATTGCGTTTCGACACGCCATTCTTTTATCTTTTGTAGCTGTTTCTTCTTTGGCTTTATCGGCGCAAGAGTTGCTTCATTGGTGGGTACTTATTGTACTCATTGCTGTTGTTGTTGCTATTGAGTACGCTTCTTTGCTTATTCAAGAGGCGCGCCGAAAATAGTCTGTTGCCCTAATCATCCTGAGCGGCGAGGCCCTTGTCGAAAGGGCTGCTTCAAGCGTAAGATGCTCGCGATATGCGATCCTCTTTTTTAAGTCGTTTTTCCAAAGATTTGGGCATTGATCTCGGTACAGCGAATACCCTGATTTTTGTGAAAGGAAAAGGCATGTGCGTACAGGAGCCGTCGGTGGTGGCGGTGAATATTCGCAACAATCAGGTGCTGGCTGTCGGCGAAGAGGCTCGCTCGATGATCGGTAAAACGCCTCCGCATATTTTAGTGACCCGCCCCTTGCAGCGTGGCATTATTGCCGATTTCGAGGTGACAGAAAAAATGTTGCGTTACTTTATTGAAAAAATTCATCGGGAAAGTTCGGCATTCATTCCTCGTCCGCGGGTAGTGATCGGCGTTCCGTTGGATGTGACAGAGGTGGAACGTAAGGCCGTGGCGGATGCGGTGATGTCGGCGGGAGCGCGGGCGGTGTATGTCGTTGAGGAGCCTGTGGCTGCGGCTGTCGGTATCGGCCTGCCTATCTCTGATCCGGTCGGCAACATGATTGTGGATTTTGGCGGCGGCACAACCGAGATCGCTGTCATTTCTTTGAACGGCGTCGTTACGGCAAAATCTATTCCGATTGCCGGTGATGAATTGAATCGCAATATTACCCAATATGCTCGCGATGTCTTTAACCTTCTTGTTGGAGAGCGGGTGGCCGAAGAGGTGAAGATTTTAGCCGGGTCGGCGATTCCACTCGCAGAGCGCATTGAGGTTCCCATTCGTGGTCGTGATCTGTTATCGGGTTTGCCGCGAGAAATTCTCATTAACGACAGTCAAATTCGTGAAGCCCTTGCCCGTTCCATTAAGGCGATTATCGAACAGGTAAAGTCTATTTTAGAAATTACGCCGCCCGAGCTTGTGGCGGATATCTATCGTCGGGGAATTGTTTTGACGGGAGGTGGATCGCTTTTACGTGGTATTGCTCAAGCGATTACCGAAGGGACAGGTCTGCCGGTACGGATTGCCGAGGACCCACTTCTTTCTGTCGCTCGTGGTTGTGGAGCGCTGCTTGATCAGCCTTCTTTATTGAATGATGTTGCTTTACCCTCAACGGATAAAATGAGGTGATATGATCCTGTCTAGAACGCGCGTTGTCATGATCATTGGGGGGAGCGTGATCATCCTCGCGGTTTTATCTGTTTCGGGTGTGTTGCCCGGTATAGCCAGCGCAGTGCGTTTTGTGTTTACGCCGGTGGCACGGTTAAGTGCCACATTGGGTTTTCACGCTGGACGTTCGGTAGTGCCCGCGCCTTCGCCAGAAGAAATGCAGCAACGTATTCATGAGCTTGAATCGCGTCAGTCGGCGTTGGCAGTGGACTATGTGCGATTACGTGTTTTGCAAGAGGAGAATCAGTCGCTGCGCAAGGTGGCGGGGTTTTTAACCGAATCCGGATATGATCATGTTGGGGCGCGAGTGATTGCCCGTAGTACGGATACGCATACGGCCACCATTTTGATTGATCGGGGGACAGTGGATGGGGTGGAGAATGGCATGGCGGTGGTGGCTGAAGATGGGGTGTTGGTGGGAAAGATTGTTAATATCACAGAGCGCTCTAGCGAGGTGATGCTGATTTCGGATGAGCGGAGCAATGTAGCGGCTTCTCGTGCTGGTGCCCGCACCTTGCTCGGACTCGTTGAGGGGGAGGGACGAGGTATTGCGCGTTTAAACCTTGTTCCGCAAGAAGAGGCGCTTAAACCGGATGAGGTTGTCGTGACCGCAGGAACCGAAGCAAAAATTCCAGCGGACCTTCCTTTGGCGCTTGTGAGTGATGTTCAAGGGGTACCGACCGATCCATTTAAGACGGCAACGCTCGAGCCATTGATTGATGCCGGCTCATTGGATTTGGTGGTTGTCCTTCGACCTTCGGCCCTCCGTCCGTCGTCTCCGTGATTATGTCCGTACGTCCTATGTTGACGCTAACCGCCCTGGGAATTCTTTTGGGTTTATTTGAGGCATCGTTTCGTTCTTTCTTTCCTTCGCCATTTATTCATATTCGACCGCTGCTTCCCATTATGGCGTTGTATGTTGTTTTTGGTCGTTGGGAGGGGGCGATTTGGTTAGGTTTTATCGGTGGTTTGCTGATAGAGTTGTTTGGACTTCCGCAGATGACATTGGCCGAAATTCGTTTTCCTCTTATCGCATGGCTGCTCTCCGTGACCAGCGAACGAGTGTTCACGAATGCGTCTTTGTATGCTGCCCTGGCTATGGGTTTGATTGCACGCTGTGTGGATGTTTTATGGCTTTGGGGGGCACTCCGCATCAGCGGTGTGCCGTTTTCTGCGGCGATTGATTTGTCTGCGTTTGGTCAGACGTTGGTGATTGATGCGCTATGCATCGTGATGTTGTTTGTATTGCAGACGATACTTCGTAAAGGCTGGATGACGGCGACACAATCATAAGATATGCCTCCGTTATTTGGCTGGAAAAAAGAAGGGATTGGATTACGGATCCAAACCAACGATCGCGCCCTCATTGCGCACGAGGTGTTTTCTGAAGGGGAGATTTTATCCATGGATGACGCGACGGTGTTTTTGGGTGCCTCGATTTCTCGTTCACGGTATCGGTTGGTGTTGGGTGTCCTTGGTCTCGCTATTCTATTGTTATTATCTCGGGCGTTTTGGATGCAGATTGTACAGGGGAGAGCGTATGGTTTGCAGGCCGAAGAGAATCGATTGCGACATGATGTTGTGTCGGCGAAGCGAGGGATTGTGTATGATCGCAACGGAGTGATTTTGGCGGATAATTTACCAGCCTTTGATGTGTATGTCGTTCCTCGTTTATTGCCACAGGATACAGAAAGTCGTGAGGCTATTTTGGGTCGCGTGGCTCAAGAAATCGGTTGGAGCATTTCTGAATTGACGGATCATATAGATACAGCGCCTAATCCCGGACAGCGTTTTTTATTGGTTCGTGATCTATCGTATGAGCGCTCTATTGCGTTACGGATTGTAATCGAAGAGCATCCAGCCTTTACGGTATCTATTGGAAGTAAACGTCGCTACGCTTTTTCTGAGCGTATTTCGAGCCTTTCTCACGTTTTGGGATACGCCGGCATCATCTCTCCCGAAGAGTTGGCATCTTCTTCGGGGAGATATGTTCAGACAGATATCATTGGAAAAACCGGGGTTGAGGCGGCGGCCGAATCGGTGTTACACGGTAACGATGGTGAGCGGGTTTATGAGGTCGATGCCGTGAATCACATTACGGGATTAGTGCGAGAAGAGCAGGCGACAGATGGTCAGGACGTTCATTTGACGATTGATGTGCGTCTGCAGGAGGCGACGGAACAGGCTTTACGGCGCGAGATGGAACGGGCGCATGTGGCGCGAGCATCGGCCGTAGCGCTTGATCCACGCGATGGTTCGATTCTCGCTATCGTCTCTTTGCCAGCTTACGATAATAATATCTTTTCTGGTTCTGTTTCTGGTACGGCCTATGCCGCCTTACTGAATAATCCCGAGCATCCGCTGTTGCCGCGAGCTTGGGCGGGTGTGTATCCGGCCGGGTCAACGATTAAGCCGGTGATTGCTACGGCGGCCCTCGAAGAGGGTATTATCACGCCGCAAACAACGGTTCAGTCGGTTGGAGGGATTCGCATCGGGCAATCTTTTTTTCCGGATTGGAAAGCTGGTGGTCATGGTGCGGTTACTGTGCGTTCGGCTATAGCTTGGTCGGTTAATACGTTTTTTTATTATGTTGGGGGTGGGTATGATGCGTTTCGCGGGTTGGGCGTTGACCGTCTTACTGGCTGGTTTCGACGTTTTGGCTTGGGAGAGAGATTGGGATTTGATTTGCCGGGGGAGCGTCCGGGATTTATCCCGTCTCCGGCCTGGAAAGAAGAGGCGAAAAACGAACGGTGGTACGTGGGGGATACGTACAATATCTCTATTGGTCAGGGTGATATCTTGGTGACACCGTTGCAGGTCGCGGCGTTTACGGCCAATATCGCCAATAACGGGTTCCCGATGACGCCCCATGTGTTGGCGAGTGGGGGAACGTCTTCGTCTTTGATGACGCCTCTGGCTTCGGCCGCGACACTGCGTACGGTGCGCTTGGGTATGCGTGACACGGTTGTTTATGGTTCGGGTCGTGCATTGGCCGGATTTCCCGTTC
>CAYWEE010000014.1:0-29167 GCA_964457295.1 uncultured Gammaproteobacteria bacterium | reverse complement strand
GCCGGGGTAGCTCAGTTGGTTAGAGCGCGGGACTCATAAGCCCGAGGTCGCCGGTTCGATCCCGGCTCCCGGTACCAAACAGGACACTCCCTAATGGGAGTGTTTTGATAAGAACGTACGTGGTGGAAAGCGCTTCGATTCTGGAATGGAGCCCCAAGTGGCTCAGGAACGGAAGTGACTTGTACGCCCGCGATCGTGTAGACTGACCGTATGAACTTCACCGTTTTCTATGCCTGGCAGAGCGATACCGACGAGAAGGTGAATCGGTACTTCATTCGCGACGCCATTGAGCTGGCCCTCAAGAACCTGCGCCGCGACGCCGAGGTTCTGGACGCGCCGCGTCTCGACCATGATACGAAGAACGTGCCCGGCACGCCCGACGTATTCGCGACGCTTCTTCGTAAGATTGAGACGGCGGGCGTCTTCCTGGCGGACATCACGTACGTGGCCGCCGTGCCGGGGGAGACGGCACCTCTCAAGTACGTCCCCAACCCGAACGTGATGATCGAGCTCGGCTACGCCCTCGCCAAGCTCTCCGACCGCCGAATCATTACCGTCATGAACACGGCATTCGGCTCGCCGGAGGATCTGCCATTCGATCTGGCGAAGCATCGTTGGCCCATCTGCTACGACTCGAAGCCCGGCAGTAAGCCGACGGCGACGGAGAGACAGGAGCTCGCGAAGTCCATAGCGCAAGCGATTCGCGACATCCTGGCCAGCGGTCCCGTGACGAACGTCGACGCCGCTCTCCGAGCGCGCATTCGCACGATTCTCTTGGATGCCGACCACGAGGTCCCACGACTCGTACTTTGGAGCGCCGAACAGGTGCTTCACCCAGACCCCGCGGCCCGAGGCATCTTTAGCCTCGTCAAAGACCTGGCACTACCGACCGCGGCCTGTGCCTCGAACGACGAGACCGCCGCGGTGACCGAATTGCTAGCTGCGTATCGACCGTTCAGGGCAGCGGCCTCGGAACTCGACACATACGCGGCCGATTTCGTCGGCCGACGGCTGCAGGACAACAACTTTCTTCGATACTGGCAGATCATTGCTGGTTACTGCATTCAGCGCACTGCCGGATGGACAGAGGACGAAGCCCTCCGCGTTAGTAAGTTGCAGAATGTTAGTCACGACGGCAAAGAATGTCTCCGCATTTACCCGTTGCTCTCATCGGATGATGGCTTTCGTACGCGGCTCGCGACTGCCCAACGCCAGGCCTCGAAAGTAGCAACCGCCACGACCGCCCTACGACACGCTGGCTTCGAGCCGATCGCAGGCTCCTCCTGAATTCGTGGTGGTATCCGTTTCCGGGTAGCCGAGCTTCGGCAATGCCGTGATCGCCCGCTGCAATCCTTGAGGATCGACGTGCGCATAGCGGCAGGTCATAGCGATGCTCGCATGCCCGAGGAGTTCTTGAACCGCCCGCAGCGGCACGTTGCGTTCGCTGAGCTCTGTCGCGAACGAGTGTCGCAGGACGTGCCAAGAGATGCGCTGGATGCCGGCCCGATCACAGAGCGCGTGGAGGTACCGCGCGGTACGCTCAGGAGTCGGCAGTGTGTCGTCGAGGAGCGCAAAGACATACGGATGGTCGTGTCTGAAGGACTTTATTTCCTCGAGAAGCTGTGCGCTCAGCGGAATAGTTCGGCTCCGTCCGTTCTTCGTTGGACCTGGAGATCCTCTCCAGGCGGAGAAGCGGACACGGACATATGGCTTCGGATCGTCGAGGTGAACGTCGTCCCAGCGAAGCGCCGCGGCTTCGCCGAAGCGGCAGCCGGTTTGGAGCAAGAACAGGATGAAGGTTCGCCAATACCCAGGATTTGTCGCACCGATGAGGCGATGCGCTTCCTCGGTCGATAGGAATCGCCAATGCGGCTCCGGTACGCGCAAGTTCGTTGTTGTCGGAACGCGCCGTATGTAGCCCCACTTGTAGGCTGTCGTGAGAATTCCATGCAACACGCTCAGGACGTTATTGACGCTCTTTGGCGCGAGACCGCTTCGAACGAGGGAGTTCTTGAGGACATCGATGCGCTCCACCGTGATGCGCTCGACGGTGAATGCGCCAAAGGCCGGCATGAGATAGGTTCGGAGAACGCTCTCCTTGCCAGAGTATGTCGAGGGGCGGTTCTGCGATCGCGCGCATTCCTGCAGCCAGCGCTCCGAGAAGACGGCAAAGGGGATGGGTTCGCCGACGAAGGCGGCACCGTAGACTTCCTCTCGCTCGAGCAAGTTGTTTCGAACCACGCGTTCGTAGGCTTCGGCGCCTCGTCGTGTCTGGACCGGTGACTTCCTACGGAGACGTCGGCCGCGATATCGGAAGTCGATCCACCATTCACTCCATCGATCAGATCGCTGGATAGCGGCCATATCGGGGGGCTTGTGCCTGGCGTTCAATGCGCTGGGCTTGGAGGTAGGCGAGTAAGTCTTCTTCGGAGATGCGAATCACTCGACCGAGACGATAGTGAGAGATCAGATTGCGATTGAGAAGGCTATATAAAGCTGCTTTCGAGAGGCCGAGACGAGTGGCGGCTTCGTGCACGTCGAGAAACGACTGCGCGGTCGTTGGCGCTATTGGTTGTGTGATGTCGGATGTCATAGGGGTGGACAGAATAATGTAGGTAAGATAAAAACGGTCGAGAGTTGGTGCTCGACCGGGGGTCCACGACTGTGACGGACGGAATTCACGTCGTCGCTCCTATCGTATTTTCGACAAACCGTCAATCCCACTAGCCTCCTCGCCGCCGCGCTCGCGCGTGCTCTCGGCGAAGGAGTTCGTGGTTCCATGATGGTGACAATTTGACACCATGAGACGTGGACGCGGCCGTTCTATTTGTGTTCTATGAGCTTGGGCTCTTTGCTCAACCCACCCATTTATTGCCGCGCTGATGTTCCATTTTTGTTCGTGGTGCGCTTGAGAAGCTGATTCGATCCCGGCTCCCGGTACCAAAGCAGACACCGACCCCCAAGGTCGGTTTTGCTGTTTGTAGAGCTACGTGCGAGTTGTTGTCGGTAGGTGCTCTTCGGATAGCTAGATCACTGTGGTCAAAAGTCCGTATATATGTAACACTTTACCCAGTCCTTTTGTATATTCTTGTGTAATTTAACCTTTTATTTCACATATGCGTCGATCCATTATTGGATTTTTTGCTTTTTTGGTGGCTTTTCCGCTGCCAACGTTTGCCTTAACCCCAGTTGTTTCTATACCGGTAACGCCGGTGATTCAGGTCGCTACAACTCAAACGGCCTCTATTACGGTTCTTGACGCGGTTCAAAAGCCTGTAGCCGGTGTCACGGTGACCGTCTATACAGATCAAGGGTCTACCACGATCGCTGATGATGCTGCCAAGAGCGGTGGTTTTGACGCTAAGGCGACAACAGATGCACAGGGCAAGGTGACGTTTACCTTGGCCGCCGGGACCTATTATCCTTCGGCGGGCTATTACGATGGGTCATGGACGCATACGGCGCAGCCATCATCGTTTCAGGTCACCACGAGCGCTCCTACGGCGCTATCCATGATTTTGGATACGGTCGGATCTAATGTTCTCGTTCATGTCTATGACACTGTGAATGTGGGTCAGGGGATGGTGGGTGTTACGGTCGGTATGTACATCGATCAGTCCATGGGTAAGCTGGCTGATAATTTAGCGACGCCAGCTACGAAGGACGATGCCCAGGGTGTAACCAATTCCAATGGTGATATCGGATTTTTACTTGCGCCTGGCAAGTATTACTATCGCATGACAAAGGGATCTTTGCTCGCGACGGGTACGGTTGATGCGGTGTCGCGAGTCGCGACGAACGTGGGTATCCGTTTGCCGGATGCCACGGATTCTTCAACGATCCCTGTTCCAACCGCCCCATGTACGCCTTCGGTAACTACGGCGGGTGTTGTGGTTCCATGCACGCCAACGACGACGTCAACAACACCAAATCCAACACTTCCATGTCCTCCGGGAGAGGTGAATGTCGGTACGACAACTGCTCCAGTCTGCCGTCCGATTCCTACGACGGATTCCTCAACGCCAACGTCCACGACCCCATGTCCTCCGACGTTGACGAGTGTTGTGTCAGCTGATCCATGCGTTCCTCCTCCGACGCAAGATGGTCCATGTCCTCCGGGAGAGGTGAATGTCGGTACGACAGCTGCTCCGGTCTGCCGTCCGATCCCAACGTCGATTCCAACACCAGAGAATCCATGCAAGCCAACGCTGACCAATGTGGCACCGGTTGATCCTTGCATGCCTCCGGCAGAAGAGGAATGTCCTCCTGGAACAAAGCCGGTAACGTATAACGGAGCAGAGTGGTGTATGGGTATCGTGACGCAGCAGGCCGAGTACGATCTTGAGGCTGTAAGCGTTGGTTTTACAGAAGAGCAGATGTTGACTTTCAGTGTTAAAAATAACAGCCAAAAATCTGTAAAGAAATTTACGTATCGTTTGGAATGGTTAGACGCAAACAATGCCGCCGTGGCGACGTTTGAACGCTCTGTGGCGCGCACGATTTTGCCAGGAAAGACTGTTAAAGATGTTGGGATGGTTGGAACGGGCTACGTGAATTTTTTCTTGGCCTTAAAAGCCAATCCACAGATCGTTCAGGTTCGTCTTACCGTTGATCCGGCTAATACGTTGGCCGAAATGAATGAAGATAACAATGTGGCTATGGCACGTACCTTGCCATACGGTCAGCGCGATCTTGCCTTACAGGATTTAACGTTAGCCGGTGGAGATGTGATTGGCTTTAACGTTAAAAATGTTGGATCGTATGCGGTAAAATCCTTTACGCTCGGCTTTGCTTGGTTGGATGCCACCGGTCAGGTGATGAGTGCTCAAGGAGAAAAATCTCGTTTATTGATTCCGGTGATTAAGTCGGTAAAGCCGGGTCAGAGTGTCGCATTGCCTTTGAACAAGACCCAGAATCAAAAAATTGTGACGTTCTTGGGGAATATGCCGCCTGGTGCTTTGAAGGTCAAAGTATGGGTGGATGTAGCTGCCGGTTTGACTGATCCAACGCCAGAGAACAATGTCGCTTCTATTGAGCGCTCTATCGATCTTCGTGCGGAGACAGTTGAGCTGACGAAGCAGGAGTCTATCGGATTCTCTATTAAGAACGATAGCCTGTTCTCCGTGAAGGGTTTTGCGTATCGTATCGATGTCTTAGATATTAGCGGACAGGTGCTCGCAACCTTCCAAAAAACCACCAAGACGACGTTGGCTCCGGGGAAGAGTTTGAAGAATCTTGAGGCAGTCGGTAAGACATGGGGAGCGTTTGTTGGTGAATTTAAGAAGCACCCAGAAGCTCGCACGTTGCGTTTAACGGTTGATCCCGATAATGCCTTTATCGAAATGAAAGAGGCGAATAATGTGGCCGTAATGGGGTATGCGGGATATGGCGCTCGCGATCTTCAAGTGACGAACGTCAAGTTTCCAGAGAATGTCCCTTGGCTTGATGTTCGCAATAACGGTGAACGCACCATCAACGGCTTCGCGTGGAAATTGGAGTGGGTTGATGAGATGGGCACGGTTTTGAAACCGGAATTGTTCGTTGAATATGTGTACAAGTACACGTCAATTCTTCCAGGTAAATATAATCGTTTCGCTCTCTCGAATCTCGTTAAGGAACGACAGGCAAAGGTCTTTCTCGCAGAGAAGCCATCATTGGCAGCGGGTTTTAAGGCCACGGTTCGCCTGACATCTGCTGATCAACACGACGTTGATCTGAGCAACAATGTTCAGTCCGTGATCGTTCCGGTGATTAAGTAGATAGATAGTTTAGTATAAAAAACACCCCGCCTCTCGTGAGAGGCGGGGTGTTTTGTGTCTCGTCTAGCGCGGTGGTACCGCATTTAACGTGATGGTGCCGAGAGAGGGAATCGAACCCTCATGACCTTGCGATCGCGGGATTTTGAGTCCCGTGCGTCTACCAATTCCGCCATCTCGGCCTGTTCAAATTCTTTTTAAAATCGCGATCTGCTTGGGCTTCGGTCAGAAATATCCTCAACGTACGTCATAGTACGTCTCCGGTATTTCTGCCCTCCAGCCCTGCGCATCTCATCGATTTTAAAAAGAATTTATGGATGTATTTTGTCCTGTGTCCGCGACTATATCGAACCATAGGGGGTTCGTCAATGTGGGATGGGGGCGTCGTTGGATGTTATTTTTTGCAGATAAAGAGCGCGTGGCCCATGAATCTTTGGAGACCTAATATGCCGAGGAGAGCGTCGTAGGCTTTTCCGAGTGTTGAAAGGAGCGGAAAACGATAGGTATAGGTGTAGACTGCTGGAAACATATGTCGTTCGACATGCGAAAATCCGGATGTTTCACAGAGGTGCTGAAGTTTGGGTATGGTTTTGTATGCGTAAAAGGTAGGCCACACCTCGTATCCCTTGAGGATGCCTCGGAGCCATTGTGGAATCAGTTTGATACAGATGAATTCTGGCGCACGAGGATTGGGAACGGTCATGATATATACTCCTCCGGTTTTTGTGACACGAGCGGCTTCTTGCGTTGCGCGGTGAACGTCCGGAATATGTTCCCAGACGAAGTTTGAAAAACAGGCATCGTATGTTTCGGAGGGGACGCTTGTCATGTCTTCTGCGGTGTGGGTGTAGGTTTTGCCGATGCGTGGATGGACGGCGTGACGAACATCGATATCAAGTCGATCAGCAATAAAACGACAGCCGGCCGCATCGAGGGCTTGTTCAATAATGACACTGTCGCTTGCTCCGATATTGAGAAGGTGAACGGGGGTGTCTTGAGTATGGATGTAGGTGATGAGTGCATCGATCAGTCCTTTTTCGGCGTACGTTTGCATAGAGTGGTGATTGTCTAGTGTAGGTTGAAATAATGTAGAAGGCAATATGAATAACAAAAGGACGGGTGGTTGCCCCGTCCTTTTGTTCGTCCGTCATCTTACATCTTCTTTTCGCCCATTCCGCTTGGCATGTTGCAGCTCTTGCAGCTGCCCATGGCGCAGGGGATCATGAAGAGGCCGGAGAGTCCGACTAGGATATAGATCACCCGTTCAAGCCAGGCGATGGATCCAAAGATCGTCGAAACAAGGTTGAAATTAAACGCACCGACGAGACCCCAGTTCACGGCGCCGACAATGACCAAGACCATGGCGACGACGTGTAAAGAACACATTTTGCCCATCATAGATGAGAGGAGGGTTAAGATTTATTCCTGTGGACAAGTATACACCCTGTTGTGGTGGGTTGTATATTCTGTTCCGTTTTATGCTTCTTGCCCTTGTCTCTCGCGACGGGTACACTGGGGCCCATTAGCGATATGGGACGGATCATTTCGGTAGTGAATCAAAAGGGCGGCGTGGGTAAAACCACCACGGCTATTAATTTGGGCGCGTATTTAGCGGAAGCAGGAAAATTCGTTTTGATTGTTGATCTGGATCCGCAGGCTAACGCGACATCCGGTATCGGTATTGACCATCGAGAGTTAGAGCGGGGATTGTACGAAGCTGTTTTAGGCATCGTGCGCATGCGTGAGATTATTCAGCCGACCTCACATGAGACGTTACGCATCGCCCCCTCTACTAGTGCGCTGGCTGGTCTCAATGTCGAACTAGTTTCGATGCCTCGTCGCGAATTTAAGTTGTATGATTCACTGTTGGAGGTTCGTAATGATTACGATTATATTTTGATCGACTGTCCGCCAACGCTTGGCATGATTACGCTTAACGGCATTGTAGCTTCTGATGAGATTTTGATTCCCGTTCAGGCTGAGTATTTTGCGTTAGAGGGGTTAAGTCAGTTGCTGGAGACCGTCAATTTAGTGAAGGAGCGCATTCGTCCAGAGATTGATGTGTTAGGCGCGGTGTTAACGATGTATGACAGTCGCACGAAGCTATCTGATGATGTCATGCAGGAGTTGTATAAATATTTTCCGAATAATATTTTTCGGTCCGTGATCCCGCGAAGCGTGCGTTTAGCTGAAGCTCCTTCTTTTGGACGTTCTATCTTGTCTTTTGATGGATCTTCCAAAGGAGCTAAAGCATATGAGCGTTTAGCGCGTGAGATTTTGGATGGCGAGCTTTCTCGCATGTACGTATGATGATGGGACGGCAATCGGGATTGGGGAGAGGCTTGGGGGCGATTATTCCTCCAAAGCCTGCTACTTCGTCTGCACCCGTGCACACGGCCTCAGAGATGGAGGTTCCGTTAGCTGCGCCGATGACGGTATTGCCCAATGATGGTTCATTAGAGTTGCGTGAGATTCCTCTTGAGCTGATTGATCCGAATCCGCATCAGCCGCGCGAACATTTTGATCATACAGGCATCGAAGAACTGGTTTCTTCTATTCGCGAGCACGGCGTCATGCAGCCATTGGTTGTGACGGAGTCTGCATCCGGTCGTTACGAATTGATCGCCGGTGAGCGTCGTTTGCGAGCTTCAAAGATCGCCGGATTATCGACCGTACCGGCCGTCGTGCGTCGAGCGAGCGAGTTGCAAAAATTAGAATTGGCCATCATCGAGAATATTCAGCGTCAGGATTTGAATCCGCTCGAAGAAGCGCGAGCCTATTTGCGCCTTCAAGATGAGTTTTCTTTGACTCAAGAAGAGATTGCCAAAAAAGTTGGCAAAAGCCGTTCACAAATTGCGAATACCATTCGATTATTACAATTACCACAAGAGATTCGTGATGCGCTAGCCGAGAATAAGATTTCTTCTTCGAATGCGCGCACGTTATTGTCTCTCCCGAGCGATGGTGAGCGCATGGAGCTGTTTCGTGCCATGCTGGCCGGTCATTTTACCGTGCGTCAAACCGAAGCGCGCGTGCCACATCCGCGCCAATCACGAGGAGTATCTGATCCGAATGTGGCCGCTGTTGAGCAAGAATTACGTGAACTGTTTCATACACGTGTTGTGGTTTCTCGGAATGCGCGCGGTGCAGGCGATATACGTATCGCGTTTTCAAACGACGAAGATTTTCAAGCCATTATAAAAACGATCAAGCGGAACGTTTCATAGTCGGGCCAATTGTCATTCCTGCTATTTCTTTAACCACTTGGACGGAATATCGCGAATCCAGGTGCCGATGCTGCGGCGGGCGAATTGGCGGATTTTAGCCTTAGCGTGACGTGTTTTTGCAAAAGCTCCCCAATCAGCACTGGGACCTTTGCGATTTTTGTCCGTAATAATCTCGACCATATCGCCGCTTTTGAGAGTGCGGTGGAGCGGGGACATCTCGTCGTTGACCTTAGCGGCGGTGCAGGTGTTTCCAATATCCGTATGAATGGCGTAGGCAAAATCCACCGGCGTTGAATCTTCGGGTAAATCAATGACGTCACCTTTTGGTGTAAATACAAAAATGCGATCTTTGAAGATATCGATTTTGATATCTTCGAGCGATTTCATGTATTGCTGTTTATCCGAAACTTCATGCTGAATTTCTGCGAGCTGCTTAACCCAATCGATGGACGATGGTTCGGTTGCGGTAACAGTGCCTGAGATCGGTGAGGTTTTTCGTTCGTCATACCACCAGTGAGCGGCGATACCGAATTCCGCCGTTTCGTGCATGTCTTGTGTGCGAATTTGGAATTCAACGATCTCACCGTTATCACAAAAGACCGTTGTGTGCAGGGAACGGTAGCCGTTTGGCTTGGGTTGGGCGATATAATCTTTGATGCGACCTTTGAGCGGGGTCCAGCGGCCGTGAATGATTCCTAAGGCTGCATAGCAATCTGCGATTGTACGTACGATGATACGAATGGCGACGATATCGTAAATACGCGCGATATTTCGTTCGTTTTTGAGGAGTTTTTTATAGAGTGAATAAAGGTGCTTGGCACGTCCGTGCACATCAACGATGGGGATGTGGGCTTGTTGTAAGTCGGCCCGGGTTTCTGTTAACACGCGTTCCAAATATGTTTCTCGGTTTTGAGCTGCTGTTTCAACGACATGTTTTGTCCATTCGTATTCTTTGGGATAGACAAACTTAAAAGCCGCATCTTCAAGCAAGCCTTTCATTTCACCCATTCCTAGACGATTGGCGATCGGTGCATAGATTTCTAAGCTTTCAAGTGCGATACGGTATTGTTTTTTTTGTGGAATAGCGTCAAGCGTCTGGAGATTGTGCAGACGATCGGCAAATTTGATGATGACCACGCGTACATCTTCGGCCATGGCCAAAAACATCTTGCGGAGATTTTCGATGTAGCGTTCGACGCCACGATATTTGATGTGTCCAAGTTTGGTGATGCCGCTTACGAGTTTGGCGACGTCGCCTCCAAAAGCTATTTCGATATCCTCTAGTGTCGTTTCTGTGTCTTCGGGGACATCGTGCAAGAGGCCGGCGATGACCATATCGGCCGGTAAGCGCATCTTGGCTAGAGTGATGGCGGTTGATACCGGATGAGTGATATAGGGTTCACCGCTAGCTCGCTTTTGTGGGCCGTGGGCTTTTTCGGCAAACACATAGGCCGCATGAATGCGTTCTATATCGCTCTGCGGCAGATAGGCTCGCGCGGCGTTTTCGAGGCTCTGTATGGTTCCAGGCATGTAGCTATCCTAGAGAATATTCCGCCCTTTGGCTAGGTTTGTGTTTATGTGGCGTATGCTACAATCCCTGCATATGGATTCTGAAACAACATCAGCAGAAGATGAGGCGAAGCTCATGGAGCAAATAGATGCGGGATGGGAAGTCGCTGAGCATCCTGAGGATCCAACTACTTCACCCGAGAGAGCCCAAGTATTTGTACGCAAGACGGAGGATGATGCGGCTGCGCAGGTGGCGGGCTACGTGGATAAAAAAAATCGTAAGGGTGCTCTTGTTGCGCGTATGGAGGCGGTTAGGGACCGTATTCGTGCTCGATCAGAAAAAGCTCGGAAAGATGTGGCTGCAGTAGCTCAAGATGAGGTCGCCTCTGGGCCTGCGAAAGAACCTGCTTCGGTAGATGCTGAAAAATCGCAACAAATTGAAAAACAGACTCGGGCAGAGGCTCAAGAGCGATTAACCTCTGTCATGCAGGAGTTTGAACGAGCGCGCCAAGGTGGGGATCCGGAGCGGATTGACCTGTGTTACGGGAATGCTATGAAGGCATATGATCATCTGATTGATGCGTATGCTTCTGCGAAGGTACTGGACGTAAATGAGCGTTTGGATTTGGGAGCGATGCGCTGTGATAAACAGATTGTTCATCATGAGCATCAAGCTTCTCTCTTAAAGGCCGAGATGGATGCGGCGACGGATCCTAAAACGCGGAAAGAAAAAGAAGCGGCTTGGATGAAAGAGCGGGATGCGCAAAAGAATTTTCTGATCGCTAAAAACAGCATCCTTCAAAGAAAAAATAAGAAGGTAGAGCCCGAAGGGGCAAACGGCCCTGTGAGTGGAAAAGTTATCGATCCTATGGAGTCGGTTATCTCTCTCATCATGGCGATGCACGATCCTGGAACATGGGTAGAAAAGGTTGCTGGTGGTCTTGCGGGAGGAAAATCCGAGCAAAGTCACTAGGTCTTATTCCTCTGTATCACGAGAGAATCCGCAACCTTCTTTGGGGCAGACGACCTTGGATTTTCCTTTGGCCGTAAGTGTTGGATATCCACAGGATGGGCAGGCTTCGCCAGTCGGTTTATTCCAAAACGCCTGTTCGCAGGCCGGGTAGCGGTTGCACGAATAAAAGAGCTTGCCTTTTTTGGATTTGCGTTCGGCAATCAAACCTTCTTTGCAGGTTGGGCAGGTAATCGGATTGCCGTTTTGATCATGAACTAATACCTCAATGTTCTTGATGGTCTTACAAGTCGGGTAGGTCGAGCACGAAAGGAATGGGCCAAAGCGTCCTACTTTTTTGACCATCGGTGCACCACAGGTAGGGCAGATTTCGTTCGTTGGCTCTGGAGGGGTGAGTGGCTTTTCGCCTTTCAACGGCTTGGTTTTTTTGCATTCCGGATAATTACTGCAAGCTAAAAATTTTCCAAAGCGTCCACGTTTGACAGTCATGGGGCTACCGCATGTTTCACACACCTGACCTTCAGCTTCGGCCTGGTCCTTTTTGGCGAGCTGCTCCTCTTTGGCCATGAGATCATGATGAAACGGGCCATAGAAGGCTTCGATGAGGGGACGCCACTCCATTTCGCCATCGGCGATTTTGTCGAGCGAGTGCTCCATGCGTGAGGTGAATTCCATGTCTACGACGTTTGGAAATTCTTTCACCAACATATCGGTAACCTGGAAGCCTATGGAGGTAGGGAAGAGGCGTTTTTTTTCGTCACGTTCGACGTAGCCACGATCAACGACGGTTGAGATCGTCGGCGCGTACGTGGATGGGCGGCCGATGCCGGCTTCTTCTAGTGTTTTTACGAGCGTAGCATCGGAATAGCGCGCCGGTGGTTCGGTGAAGTGCTGCTTAGCTTCGATGCTTTGAGCTTCGATCGCCATCTTTTCGGCAAGGTGGGGGAGGAATTTGTCTTTGTCTTGATCTGGGTAGAGACGTAAATATCCATCGAAGACGACTTGTTGTCCGGTAGCGCGAAACGTGGCGTGTTTCGCGACGATGTCGGCCGAGGTGCCGAGAATCTCTGCCGCAGGCAGTTGGGTTGCGACAGCGCGTTGCCAGATGAGTTCGTAGAGTTTGAGGGCGCCGGGTTCAAGATACGCGGCAATGGATTCTGGTGTACGAGCGGGATCTGTTGGGCGGATAGCTTCGTGAGCTTCTTGTGCGCCTTTGGATTTGGTTTTGTACTTGCGTGGTTCATCCAGACGATATTTTTTTCCGAAGGCCGCTTCGGCGTAGGCCGCTGCGCCCGCAACAAACGTATCCGCGAGATTTACGGAGTCAGTACGCATGTATGTGATTAAACCCACAGGACCGCTTTCTCCGACGTCGACACCTTCGTAGAGACGCTGGGCTAAGGTCATCGTTTGCTTGGCCGAAAAACCGAGGCGCTTGTTG
Organism: uncultured Gammaproteobacteria bacterium; assembly: GCA_964457295.1. Lineage (GTDB taxonomy): Bacteria > Patescibacteriota > Patescibacteriia > 2-12-FULL-60-25 > 2-12-FULL-60-25 > CAYWEE01. Next base: position 16,264 of record CAYWEE010000014.1, on the reverse strand, counting down.
GCGTCTTGTTGGAGTGTCGAGGTGGTGAATGGTGCTGGGGGCGACGCGTGACGTGATTTGGTTTCGATGCGTCCGACGTGATAATCCGCACCTTCAAGTTCTTTGATAATTTTTTGCGCTTCCTCTTCTGTCTTTAACGCCATCTTGTCGAGCGGTTTACCGTCGAGCGTATGGAGCTTGCCTTCAAAAGAGGTGGGATCATCTGCTGTCTTAAACGTGCCATCAATGCTCCAGTATTCTTCTTTCACGAAGGCTTCGATTTCGCGTTCACGTTCCACCACTAAGCGCACGGCTACGGATTGGACGCGTCCGGCGGAGAGGCCACGCTGAACAGTTCGCCACAAGAATGGACTGAGTTCGTACCCTACAAGACGATCCAGAATACGTCGTGCCTGCTGGGCGTCAATCAGGTTGAGGTCGAGGGCGCGAGGGTGGGCGAGAGCGTGCTGGATGGCGCCTTCGGTAATTTCATGAAAGGTAATACGTTCGGCTTTAGCGGGGTCAATATCTAACAGGGCAGCAATGTGCCACGAAATAGCCTCTCCTTCGCGATCTTCATCGGTCGCGAGTAAAATGCGTTTGGCTTTTTTGGCGGCAGCAATCAGTTCTTTGACGCGGGGTTTATGGTCGGTTGGAACAGTATAGGTTGGTTCAAAATTGTGTTCGACATCCACCCCGAGCTTTGATTTGGGAAGGTCACGGACATGGCCATAGCTCGCGAGGACCTGAAAGGATTTTCCCAAAAAACGCGCAATAGTTTTGGCTTTGGTTGGAGATTCGACGATAACGAGGTCCATAGTGGTGAGGACGCTCAGATTTGGCGATATTCGGGTGCTTCGGCCAGATAATCTGGCCTTCGGTCAGAAATATCCTCGACGTACGTCACAGTACGTCTGCGGTATTTCCGCCCTCCAGCATCCCGAATCTCATCCAAATCTGAGCGTCCTGTTGTTTTGGTTTGATAAGAAGATAGCAGAAGTGGAAGCGGTTTTACCAGGGAAAGGCTAAAAGGTCAATGAATGAGGGTGGTGGCGAGAGGGGTTTTGCTGATGGTTGTATCAGGTAAGTATTCAATAAAACCGGAGAGTTCGAGGGCGCAGAGCTCGGCAGAAAGCTGGGGGATGGAGAGATTGGTTCGGCGGGCCACGTCGTCGATTCGTTGAGGCTCGGAGAGGGCTTTGAGGATGTGGATTTCGCTGTCTGTCAGATCGCGCGGAGGGATGGCGGGTTTGGTTTTTGCCGGATCAGGCGGTCCTTTATATGAGGAGAGATCTGCAATACTGAGATACGGAGTGGCTCCTTTAGCGATGAGGCGATTGGTTCCTTTGGATTGGAAGCTCGTGATGGGTCCGGGAACGGCGAGGACTTCACGGTTTGATTCTAGGGCCAGGTGGGCGGTAATGAGCGATCCGGATCCTTCAGCCGCCTCTACGACAATCGTGGTTTGAGCTAATCCTGCGATGATACGATTGCGCAGTGGAAAGTGATATTGCAGACCGGGAGTGCCGGGTGGAAATTCGGAGATCAGAAGTCCGTCATGTTTTAAAATTTGTTCTGCAAGTTGCGCATGGGTTCGGGGGTAGATGGTCGCATCATCAATGCCGCAGCCGAGAACGGCCACAGCTCGACCGCCTTTTTCAACCACCGCCTCATGTACGACACCGTCTATACCAAGTGCGAGACCAGAAACGACGGTATAGCCGGATTGAGCCAGATCGTGTCCGACGAGACGTGCGACGGTGCGGCCGTACGCTGTCATCGCGCGGGTGCCGACGACGGCCACGAGGGGTGTGTGTTGCGGGAACGGTGCGCCTCGAGCAAAGAGGGCGCGAGGTGGATCGGCGATTTCTTTGAGGAGCTTTGGGTATTCTTCATCTTCGGACAGGATAAACCGAATACCTTCTTTTTTGAGTCGCTCGGCGAGCGGTTCAGGGCGTACGATCTCACGATATTCAAAAAAAGAAGCGATGGTTTTTGGGCGTACGCCTATTTCGCGTAACTCCTCGCGCGAAACCGTGCACGCGTTCTCGCCATCTGATCCAAAGATGGAATACAAACGCTCCAACGTACGGCTCCCAAAGCCCGGAAACGAGCTTAAGAGGAGCCATCCAAGGCGGGCGGGGGTCCAAGGGATCATGCTTGACGGGTAAAGAGATGATTTGCTAAGAAGGTTGCGGTTTTGCTTGTCCCCTTGGTTCTGCTGGCGGACGGTCATCCTAGGAGAGCTTTTGTCTATCCTGGTTGAAATGACCACACGCCGGCAGAATCAAGGGTTTTTAAATACCTTTAAAATGGTGGCTCCGCCCCTCGCCCGGGGGAATCCTCGGCGGATGCCATGATCCGCCTGCGGTTCTCCCGGGCTCGGGGCTGCGCATCTCCTTAATTTTTATTTATGAATGTCTCCTCTATATACCGCTGCCAGAAAAAGGGTGGAGCGTCAAGAGGGGGATTTTCGATTCCAGATATTCATGGCTTGGCTCAAGCCTTGTTCGATCCAGGTTTGGATGGCTTCGGCGGCGCGGGTGCAGGTTTGGGTGGTTTCTTCGGCGATAGTTCCGAGAACCCAGACGTCGCTTGTCATAGGGGGTGTGGCGCGACCGACGCCGATGCGTAAGCGGGCCAGATCTTGTCGGTTGAGATGTTCGTAGATTGAAGCGACGCCATTGTGGCCCGCATGTCCTCCGTTCACGATAAACGCTAGAGAGCCGGGGGCGAGATCGAGTTCATCGTGCACGACGAGTACATCTGCAACGTCGATTTTGTAAAATGCGATGAGAGCCTGCACCGAGCGGCCTGAATCGTTCATGTAGGTCGTGGGCTTGGCCAAGATAATTTTTTCGTCATTGATAAACATTGTCGCCACTTCGGCAAAGAACTTGTCTTCTTGGCTAAAACGGAGTTTATGCGTTTGGGCAAACGCATCCAACGCCATAAAGCCGGCGTTGTGTCGCGTGTTCGCATATTTTTTTCCTGGATTACCCAAACCGATAATGAGTTTCATACGATTCGTTTATGATATCCCCGTAGGGGCAGACCGATGTGTCTGCCCTCATTGTATCGTTTTTACCGATGTGCCGTCTTTTGTCCCGGTCTGCGTCCGATAGGTGGTTTGCGACGTTGCGGGCGGTCTTTCATGGCTTGTGGCATTTCTTTGCGGACAAGCGGAGCTACGCGAGCGGTTAACATGAGTGGTGTTCCTTCAAAGCCAAATTTTTCACGCAAACGATTTTCTAAGAAGCGTAGCCATGACGAATGAATGTTGGCTTTCTCTCCACGCACGTTAATCAAGAAGGTTGGCGGATCAACGCCGATTTGGGAGAAGTCGTGAATATAGGGAGACTGCGGACCGTAGGCCTGCATGGGCGGATGTTGGGCGATGAGATTTTTGAGCAAGCGCTGCAAGGCGTTGTAGCTCACTTCGCGTCGTCGTTCTTCGCGGATGCGAAAAGCGATTTCAAGTAAGGCCGTGGTGCGCTGTTCTTTTTTGGCGGAGGTAAACACGATTGGTGCCCATTGCAAAAAGGGGAGATCGCGACGAATGCGCATTTCGTATTCTTGAACGGTGCGCGTGTTCTTGTCTTCGACCAAGTCCCACTTGTTTGCCACGATCACTAGCCCCTTGTGGGCGTCTTTTAACAGTCCGGCTAAGTGCTTGTCTTGTTCGTGCGCGCCTTCGGTGACATCCAGGACGAGAAAAGCAATGTCAGCACGTTTGAGAGCTTGTTGGTTGCGTTCCATGGCGGCATCTTCGAGCCGCGTATCAATTTTTGCACGCTTGCGCATACCGGCCGTATCAACCAACGTGATGCGTTCGTCGCGCCAGACCAGGTGTGTATCCATCGGTTCGCGGGTCGTGTGTGCCACGGGGGAGACGATGACGCGTTCTTCGCCCAAGATGGCGTTGACGATAGAAGATTTTCCGACATTCGGTCGTCCCATGACAACGAGACGTAGGCCCTCTTCGCTTTCGAGAGGTATGGGGAACTTACCGCGACGCGTGAGATCGGCGTAGACCAGGTCTAGGAGATCGCCCACGCCACGACCGGTGTTAGCCGAACAGGCGATTGGTTCACCGAGCCCCAGGCCCCAGGCTTCTTTAGAGGAGGCGAGTCCGCTTTGACGAAGATTATCTGCCTTATTTGCTACCAAGATGATGTTGGGATTTTGCGCTTTGACCCGGCGAGCTAGATCATGGTCGGTTTGTAAAACGCCGCCGTTCACATCAATCATAAACAGCACGAGATCGGCTTCATGGATGGCGATTTCGGCTTGGCGTAAAATACCGCGTCCGATTTCACTGCCTTGTTCGGCATCCATACCGCCGGTATCCACCACATCAATACTGGCTCCGCGCCAAATGACGGGGGCATAGTTTCTGTCTCGGGTGGTGTTAGGCAGGTTTGAAACCAGGGCTTGCTGGGTTTCGGTGAGACGATTCCACAGAGTGGATTTGCCGACGTTGGCTCGACCGACGAGGGCAACGACGGGGCGATTACGGACGCGTTTTTGGGACATATGGGGGGTAGGGAGAGGCAGTTGGCAGCTTGCAGTTAGTAGTTAGGGGGGGTGCCTAACTGCGAACTGCTAACTACGAACTGCTATAATTAAGGTTGATTGAGGAGTGCGGCGCTGGATTCTCCGAGAATAATGATGAAATCTGGATGTGTTGAGCCGGCACTTGAGGTAGCTTGCCCGATATCGGGGGGTGCTGTCGAGATGGTGGCCCCTAGAAGCTGCTTTAGACGGACGAGTTCGGTGTCTTTTGTGCCGCTCGTAAGATCGTAGATAACGGTGTCACGAACGTCTCGTTTTGAGGCGTTGGCCGTGCCTGTGACCGTATAGCCTTCTTTGGTTAAAAAGGATGAAGCGCGGGCAGCAAGGCCGGTGTGAAAGGTTCCGTTTTGGATGTGTACGACGACAGGTTTGGTGAGGGGTGGCTTGGTTTCGTCTTTCTTTTCTTGAGCTACTTGAGGGGGTGTGGTTGTCGTGGATGCAAAAGGGTTGGCGATGATGTTGCGGATATGTGACCAATCGGTTTGGCGCGGAAAAAGTAAAAAGGAACCATTGACATTGGCGGCAACGAGTTCGCCCGTGGGAGCGTCAGTGAGGACATGGTTTGTGATCGTGTCGGGAGAGAGATGGATTGCAAGGGGAGTGAGCTTGAGCATGTCCCAGGCCGAAAGATTGGTATCAATGTGACTCGAGAGCGTCGTCCAGATCTCAACGAGTTTTTTGGGATTGGTGAGAGTACCAAGACTCAGTAGTCGTTCGCGGATAGCTTTAAGGACAATTTGCTGTCGGCGGCTACGAGCAAAGTCGGATCCTTCGCCATTGGTGCCGTGACGCGATCGAACGTAGGTTAGTGCACGTTGTCCATTCATGTGCTCCAGACCTTTTTCAAAGCTGACAGTTTTCCATTGATAGGGTGTCGGTCCATCATCTTCTGTGGGGAAGGAAGAGTCAGTGAAGCTTTTTTCGACCGTGACATCGATGCCGCCGAGGACATCGATGAGAGATTCAAAGCCTTTAAAATCAATGCGCATGTAGCGATCGATGCGCGTGGTAAACAGTTGCGCGAATGCCTCTGATGTTCGGCGTGTGCCTTCTCCCGGATAGGCGGATTCGAGATTGGCATTGACAGCATTAATTTTTTGGAAACGTCCACCGTCGAGTGGATACGCCAAGTCTCGCGGAATAGAAACTAAGCCAACGCGATTGTCTGTTCGATCAATAGAGGCAAAGATGATCGTGTCGGTCAGGAGCGAGCCTTCGTGCCCTTCGCCGCCGATACCCAAAAGAAGGATATTGAGGCGATTATCAGGAGTGGCAAGGGGATCTTGTAGGGTTGTTTGCGGTGATTCTCCCCAGCCAAGATGTTGGAGTTGCGCAAAAGGAAACACGCCGCTTACTTCTTGCAAGACGTTGGTTCCGTAGGTGGCGGCACGATACGAGGCACCTGCGCCAATAGCTGATAATGAACCAACGATGAATGCAAAAACCGCCGCAACAATCACGGTTGTGCGGCGCGCCCGGCTATCCTCCTTGGTGTCCAATAAATTGATTTTCATGCAGGTCGCAAGGCAGTGGGTACTATAACAATGTTGACGGGGTTTGGTAAGGGTTCCGTGGGCACACGTGATACATCACGTCGGTCGCGACAGACGTGATACACTATTCTTTGTGTCCATCTTTTCTCGGTTCTCTGTTCGTGTGATGAACGGAAATTTTTTTTCGGTGTCTTGGGGCATGTGTCTATTTTTGTTGTTGTTCGGCATCGTGATCGCTGTTGGTTTTCCGATTGGGCCGCTTCTTCTGAGTGCTAGCTTGCTGGCGTTGATTTTTTCGTATCGCTACATTTATACGACGTTTTATGCGGGCGCGGCGCTGGCGTTGTTTGGCGGGATTACCTTATCTGTTTCGACCGGCAGTTTATTGTTGGGTGAGCGAGCCTTTGGCGGATCGGTAGATGTGAGCGTGGGTGAGGCGGTATTGTTTTTTGTCTTGGCCGCTTGGGCGGTGAAGTTGATCCGCCTGTGGCGCAAGCGTCGGGATCATAATTGGCAGCCCAGGCTTCCGCTGCTGGCTTCGTACGCTACACTTGTCGGAGCTCATGTGGTTTCGGCGTTGTCACGATTGTTGCCGGATCCAATTTTGGTTTTGAAGTACAGCCTTCGTCCTGTGGCCTTGGCGTATCTTGCGTATATCGCGTTACCGGTAAATCTCATTCGTTCTCGTCGTCGCTTGGTGGCTATCTTAGGAGTGGTGGCCGCGGTTGGTATTTTTGGGGCGATAACCGGAGTCATTGCTATGTTTTTTCCCGCTGCGGGGGGCGTACTTGGTCGAGCTCGTCCGTTGCCGATTTTTGGTATTCATCCGTTGGGCGAAAATCACAATCAATTAGCTGATCTGTTGGTTTTTACGGTGCCATTTACCCTGGCCGTAGCGCGTTTACTGAAGGATCGTGTTTCGGCTCGAGTTGTGGTAGGTCTGGCTGGCTTTCAGTTTATTGTTGGCTTACTCACCTTTACTCGCACCATTTGGTTGATTTTTGGCGTCGAGCTCGTGTTGTTTGCGGCCACGGTGTGGCGTCCATTGGTACGCGCGTATATGTCGCGCATTATCTTGACGCTAGCCCTGCTCTTTCCGCTGGGGGTGGCGATGACGCTCTATACCGTTTCTGATACGGCGAAAAGTTCAAGCTCCACTCGAAATATGCTGACAGAAATTAGCTTGGATATGTTTCGCTCGAGTCCGTTGATTGGTGGGGGAGCGGGGACATTTGTGGATCGTGTTGGGGCAACCCGGGTGTTTGTTTTAGAATATGGTGATCCGTTGGATGCGCACGGCTTCATTCAAAAACTTTCTGCCGAAACCGGCTTGTTTGGTCTTGCGGCGTTGTGTTTGTTGCTTGTCCAAGCGGTTGTGCGCACGCGAAGAGCGCTTCACGATCTTGTTCAGGGAAGTGCATGGTATGACGTATCTATATTATTAATTTCTGGAGCTGGTGGTGCCTTTGCATATCAATTACTCAATACAGAATATTGGAGCAGTAAGATGTGGCTGCCTATTGGTATCTTGCTTGCGGGATTATCCGTGGCTCGCAGCGCAAAAACAGAAGAAGTGGTATCCTAACCAGCGATGAAGCCATCACGGCCGTATCATGCGGTGACTCGATATCACCGTGAACCTGGGGGGTTACGCCGTTTGGATTTTTTTGTTGATCGCATTGCATTGTGGGCGGGCACTCGTTCTCCGCAAACGGTTCGCGTATTGGATATCGGTTGCGGCAAAGGAAATATCGCCTTGCCTTTATCGGAGATCGGCTATGAGGTGACAGGTATTGATTTTGATGCGGCTTCTATCGAAGAGGCTCGTGACACGGCGCGTGACATGCAGCTGTCGGCTGTTTTTCTTGAGGGCTCGTTCGAACAGCTTCATGGGCGGCAGTTTGATGTTGTGATCGCGAGTGAGGTTTTGGAGCATCAACAAGATCCTCAAGCGTTTTTGGATACGATTCGTGCGTTATGCGCTCCTGATGCGCTTGTGTTGTTTTCTGTTCCCAATGGCAAGAGCTTAGAGGAGCGTCTGCGTCGGTTTTCGACACACACGGCACTTGGTCGTGCGCTGAAGCGTTTTGTAAAACGGCGCATCGGCCATGAGGCGGTTCAAAGTGCAGCCGAACATCCGCACGTACAGTTTTTTTCATGGAAAGAACTTCGGCGCGTTCTCGATGCCGCCGGATATGTCGTATCAGAGGTGACGCCGGCTGCGGCGTGGTTTAAGGAGTGGTTTTATGTGATCGGTCGTTTGATGGTTCGTCGCGGCAGTGTCTTTTTTCACGCTTGTGATCGTTTGGATGCGGCGATGGCCCCGTATCTGCCACGGTCTGTAGCAGATGGTTGGCTATTGGAGACGCGGTTACGTGATCCACATCGTCCGCGCGTGTTGCATATTCTGCCGGCACTCGCGGCCGGGGGAGCCGAGCGGGTGGTGTATGAATTAGCGCGTCACTTGCCACAGCACGGATACGATGTACGCGTGATGACGTTGTTCAGCGGAGGTCCGTTGGAATCGTTATTTCGTGAAGCGCGTATTCCGTTGACCGTTCCAACGACGTCACATTCTTGGATTGCTGCTTTTCGTGCCTGTCGGCAAGTGATTGATCAGGAGCGGCCACGCATCGTGCATACGCATTTGTTTGGCGCAGATGTTATTGGTCGTTTGGTAGGCGTTTTTCTGGGTGTGCCTATTTTGATTTCGACGGAGCATAGTATTAACGTGGATCATGGTTGGGTGAAGCGTTTTGTTAAAGCGGTTTTGGCACCGATTACGCAGTTGTTTATCGCGGTATCGGCAGAAGCGAAGATCTACATGGCGGCCCATGAAGGGATTCCCGAGCGACGCGTGCAGGTTATTCACAATGGTATTGATGTGCAGCGCATTGTTCCTCGTCCGCGTACCCCGTTTCATGATGTACCTCGTCTTGTGACTGTGGGGCGCTTGATGCCTCAAAAAGATCACGCAACGTTATTGCAGGCATTGGCTCGTGTGACGTTGCCGTGGCGTTTAGAGATTGTCGGTGAAGGGGAATATGAAGCGGAGTTACGCGCATTAGCCGAGCGTTTGGGTATTTCGTCACGCATAACATGGAGGGGGTATCGCACAGACATCCCTCAGATTTTGGCGGCTTCTGATATTTTTTGTTTTCCTTCCCGTTGGGAGGGGCTGGGTTTGGCGTTGATGGAGGCTGCGGCTGCGGGTATCCCTATCATCGCATCGGATTTGCCGGTTTTTCATGAGATCGTGTCTACGGACGAGGTGGTTTTTGTTCCAACGGGGTACGTTGAGGCTTGGGCGGAGGCCGTGGAAGACGCGTTGCGTCATCCACATGTAGCGTTGAGGCGTGCGGAGCAAGTGGAGGAGAGAATTCGTCTCACATGTTCTGTTGAGCAAATGGTTGCCGCTTATGCACAGGCGTATCACACGTTGTCGACACATTCATCGGTATGATTATCCTTCACGTTAACAAGTTTTTTGATCTGCGTGACGGCACGGATATCTACGTGGACAATCTCATGCAGCGACAACGAGCCATGGGGCATACCGCGCACGTGTTTTCGACGCGCTCACCGAACAATGCGCCGTCAACAGATCGGGATTTTTTTGTAGAACGGTTTGATTACGCTCGACGTGAAGGCATTGTGCGTGATCTGCGTAAGGCGGTGTCTTTTGTGTGGAATCGCCAGGCGAAACATTCCTTTGAGCGACTGCTGGATACCGTTCAACCGGATGTGGTTCATCTCCACAATATCTATCATCATCTTTCGTCGTCTATTCTTGTTCCGTTGCGTAAGCGTGGCATTCCGTGTGTGCAGACCCTGCACGATTACAAGTTGGCGTGTCCAAATTACAAGATGCTGACGGAGAACGCGGTGTGTGAGCGCTGCAAGGGTGGACGCTATTTTGAAGCCGTCCGTCATCAGTGTCTTGGTCAGGGCGCGGCGGTTAATATGTTAGCGGCTTTTGAAATGGGGATGACCAAAATAACTCAGGCCTACGAGCGAACGGTCGGAGCATTTATCTGTCCATCGGCGTTTATGGCGGATACGATGAACGCGTGGGGTGAGCCGCCGTCAAAATTGCGTGTGCTTCCAAATGCGGTGGCTGTTCCGGAGGTTCTTGGGTTGCACGATCAACCGTTTTATTTGGCTGCCGGGCGCCTATCTGCCGAAAAGGGTTTGGAAACGCTTATTCGAGCGGTGGCCACTTTGCCGCATATCCATCTGAAGATCGCGGGGATCGGTCCGGAGGAAGGAAGATTACGGGCCCTCGTACTGCAGCTTAAAGCTACCAATATTGAGTGGTTGGGATTTTTGCGTCGATCCGAACTTCAGGAGATTCGGAGTCAGGCACGTGCGCTTGTGATTTCATCCGTGTGGTACGAAAACGCTCCCGGTGCAGTACTCGAGGCCATGGCCGACGGTATGCCGGTGATCGCGTCGCGGATTGGCGGATTGCCTGAAATGGTTGAGCACGGCAAGACGGGCTTTTTGGCTACAGCTGGAGATGTCTCTGCTTGGAAAACGGCTCTGCAGGACATGTGGGAATTGTCTCAAGCAGAGCGTATGCGCATGGGCGCCGAGGCGCGTCGGCGAGTTGAGGAACGGTATACATGGGAACGACACATGGAAGGCTTGTTTCAGATCTACGGAGACGTAGGTGCACCGGTTGACATAGAGAGGAAAAACACGTAGACTCCTACGATTATGCGCACGCGTTTTTTGGCGAGCATATTAGCAGCCACGATGATCATCGGGGCAGTTTCGCCATTATCTGTCGTGGCTACGAATGGCATCGCCGGATCTCCGCGTCTCGTTAATTTGTTTTTAGATTGGCAGTTGCGTGAAGAAGACCTTGCTGCGCTCGCGCGCTATGACGTGGTGGTTTTGGATGCGGATCAGCAGGTGCGCTATCCCGATCGCGTGCGGCGATTACGGGCGCTGCATCCGGAAATTAAAATCTTAGCGTATCTGCCATCAGAAGAAATTGCCGCCGCTCGGTTTGTGGAGCCTCCAGAGTATCCCATGGCAAAACTAGCGGCAGCCATTGATCCGGCCTGGTATCTCAAGGAGGCGAATGGGCAGGTTGCGTCTTTTTGGCCGGGATCGTCTATGCTCAACGTGACGAATCGAGCTCCACTTGGTGCCAAAAATATTCGTTGGAACCTGTTTTTGCCGCAGTTTATTCATGATGAGATTTTGTCTTCTGGCTTGTGGGATGGGGTGTTTTTGGACAATACTTTTGATGGTATTTCGTATTTTATAAAAAATCCCGTTGACATTGATGGTGATGGTAAGGCGGATGATAAGACGGTCGCTGATCCGGCTTGGCGGGATGGGATGACAACCATGCTGCGTCGGATACGCACGCTTAATCCAACAGCTTTGATCATGGGGAATGGAGGGGCAGTGTATGGCGCGGATTTGCACGGGGCTTTTTTTGAGCATTTTCCAAGTTGGAGCTGGGGACCAAACTGGAAAGAATTTCGTGATACGGTCGTGAAGAATCGCAAGCCGTCGTATACCGCTTTGAACGTGAATACGGATAATGCAGATCGTCCGCGGGATTATCGATTATTTCGTTACGGTTTGGGCAGCGCGTTGGTTGGTGGTGGGTATTATTCGTTTGATCGAGGTAGTCAGTATCACAGTGTGTTGTGGTGGTATGACGAGTACGAAATTCCTCTGGGCGATGTGCGTGGTGAGCCGCGTATTTTGAGTAAGCCGACGGGTAAGGGTGTTGCCCCGGCGTTGTGGGCACGTGATTATGAGCGGGGATTGGTCCTTGTGAATAGCACGGACGCGAGTCAGTCGACGACGTTGTCGGGAACATTTGAACGTATTCGTGGTGTTCAAGATCCTACGGTTAACGATGGGGCGTTAGTCAACGCGGTTACGATTCCTGCTCGTGATGGCTTGGTACTGTTGCGTCGTTCCGATGCGACAGAGATTCGGAATAGCGCTTTTATCAATGGATCATTTTTGCGTCCGTATGATGTGAATGGTCGTCAGGTTCAGGCCGGTTTTTTTGCGGAACGTAAGGACCTGCCGAGCGGAGTATCGGTTGTGGTGGCCGATCTTGATCGTGATGGAGCAGAGGATCGGGTCACGGGTGATAAGGGACGGGTAACGGTTTTATTTGGTGACGGGACGCGGTCAACGTTTACGCCGTTTGGATCGTCGTATAAAGGGAGCCTGTCGGTAGCGGTGGGTAACATGAACCGCGATGGGGCGTGGGAAATCGTCGTGTCTATGGAGAGTTCTGGAGTGCCGCATGTACGTATTTTTACCATGGGTGGTCGTGAGCTTGTGGCGTGGAGCGCGTATAATCCGGCGTTTCGTGGTGGGGTGCGCGTGGCGGTGGGGGATGTGAATGGTGATGGGTTGCGAGAGGTGGTAACGGGTGCTGGACCTGGCGGTGGTCCGCATATTCGCCTGTGGAAGACGGATGGCTCGGTATGGGGCGGAAGTTTTTTTGCCTTTGATGCCAAAGAGACGGGCGGAGTATCGGTGGCGTTGGGAGATGTAGACGGGGATGGAAAGGATGAGATTATTGTTGGTTCGGGTCAGGGGGTGTTGCCGCGGGTGCGTATCTTTGATTATCGCGGTATGCTCAAGGAGGAAGTGGTGTTGGGTACCGCGCCGGTTGCCTCCGGATTGCGGGTCACGGCTGCGGATCTGAACGGAGACGGTACGGCCGAGATTCTGGTGGCTGGTTTACCTCTTTTTTAAACAGATGTTGTATTCAAGCTATGGCCTCTAAACTTTCTCTTCACGCGTCTCGTGTTGCCTTTACGCCGGCACGAACACTGACATCGCACCTGCGACATCGGTATCACACGCGATATCACGGACGATATCGGTTTCCGTTGACGTTGTTTGTATTGGATATTGGCCTGCTATGTGTCATTGCGGCGTTAACGATGACGATTGGTGCGTGGTTGATTCGTTCATCTTTTTTAACACACCCGGGCATTGAGATCGCCTTAACCGCTCCCAATATTCGCGCGGGAGATGTCGTACCGGTGCGCTTGGATATGCGTGTGGCTGATGGGCGTCGACACGAGGACGTGCGCGTGACATGGAATTTGCCGTCATGGGTCGAGATCGTGCGGGCCGAGCCAGCGTTATCAAAGAACGATGAATTATATGTTGGGTCATTAGCCTCCCAGGAAACGCTTTCTGCGTATGTATTGGTTCGGGTAAAGGCCGAGCCTGGTACGGAGGTTCCGTTTTCGGTGACCGTTCATCAGTTTGATTCCATTGGGTTGTATCGTCATTTATTGGGGTCGGCCGTGCGTCGTGTAGAGGCCTCTGCGGTAACGATTGAGCCGTTAATGGATATTCATCGGGTGACGGCGAAGGCCTCTGTTCCGTTTCGAGTGCGCAATGTGAGCGATGCGACGATCCCGGCCGTCACGGTTCGTTTGACGGGCGAAGAGGGTTTTCCGAATGCCCACATCGATCCACAGGAGACATCGCTCGTTTTGGGGGCATTCAGTGCTCATGAAGAGCGGATTGTATTTGTCGATCTGGATCGTCCCAGTGCCACTTCGAGCGGCATGATTACCTTAGAGGTTGAGGATGGTGGCTATGTGGTGTCTCGTTTGACCACGCAATTTCGTATCGAACCAACGACCGCCTTTCAGATTTCAGCAGAATCATCTGACCCACGTGAGGGTGTAGCTATGGTGCACTATGCTGATATGCCGGAGCAGGCTTCTGTGGCGGTGATTCATCCGCTCATGACCAGTGAGACCGGTGGTGCTGTGTCGATGTATGCACTATCTCGATCGGCGGGCACGATCACGATTCCGTTGCGTCAGGATGTGGCGACCAAGAGTTTAGAGTGGAGCGTATTGCCGGTCTTTAAAGATGCACAGGGTGAAATGATTTTAGGAGAGCGTTCTGTGGGATTAGTGAATCAGTCGTTCCCTGTTGCTTCTATGGTGCGGTATACCACCTTAGCGGGTGATCAAATCGGTGTCGGTCCATTGCCGCCACGTGTTGGCGAGACGACAACGTATTGGATCGTATGGACGATCGGTCCCGGGAGCTTTACGGCTCGTCAGGTGTCGTTGGCTGCGACGCTGGGGCCACAGGTACGGGCAACAGGAGCTTTTAGCACTTCTATTCCTAGCGCGTTTTCGACAGATGGCAAGAATATTACCTGGAATGTTACCGAACTGGCTTTAGCTTCGGCTCAGACGGTAACGGTAGCCTTTGAAGTTTCTTTGACGCCGACTCGAGACATGCGTGGCAAAGCGGCGGTTTTGTTAAACGGGGGAACGGCCACGGCCATTGATACGCAAACCGGTGCACGTTTGAGCACGCGCTTACGTGAACAGACGACGGACGCCTCTCAGGACTTGCAGCTACAAGATAAGGGAATCGTGGAGTGACGGTTCTGAATCAAACAGAACCCCCTCCATCTCCCCTTTCGTAAGGGGGAGGGTAAGTGTGTTATACTTTATCGCATATATGATGGCGCGTATGGTGCAATATGTGAAAGAGCAAGGTAGGCGGATGCGCGCTTGGCATGATCGACATCCGCGAACAGCGTTGTTTATCTTGGTGAGTAGCATCGGGATGTTCGCCTCTGCGACCCCGGCACTGGCGCAATTAGATGGTTTAACTGATCTGACCTCGGCGTTAGGTGGGGGTATCTTTGGTCCGATTCTTGCCTTGCTTGCCGCCTTGATGTACGCGGTAGTTCAATTTTTGATTTTGCTGAACTCCATGTTCGCAGACATGTTGATCAGCTTTGTGCAGTACAACACGTTTGTCGATGCGCGACCGGTGCAAATTGGATGGCCGTTGATCCGCGATGTTGTGAACATGTTATTTATCGTCGTGTTGCTCGCCGTAGCATTCTCGACGATTATTGGATACGAAAAACTTCACTACAAGCATATTCTGCCTAAGTTGTTATTGATGGCGGTATTGATCAATTTTTCTAAAACCCTGGTTGGGGTCATGATCGATTTTTCACAAGTCATTACGCTGACGTTCGTCAATGGATTTAAGGCGGCGGCATTTGGAAATTTTGCCAAAGCGTTTAGCCTGCCTACGTTTTTAGACACAATGAAGGGGAATAATGTAGCGGGTTTTGTGAGTCCTGACATGTTGCCAACCATGGGCAAGGTGATTATCAGCTTGCTGTTCGGTATTGTCGTGCTTACGGTGACGTCTACGGTATTGCTTATCATGACGGTTTATTTTGTCGCCCGTATCGTGATTTTGTGGGTCGTGTTGATTTTTTCACCTATTGCATTTTTCGCTTGGGCCGTGCACGGCACGCCGCTCGAGAAAGTACTTCATCATGCGACCGGAGAATGGTCATCTAAGCTGACGGCGGCTCTTACAGGTGGGCCGGTAGTAGCGTTTTTTCTGTGGCTCACGTTGGCGGTTATTCAGGGCGCGGACAAGCCGTTTGATGGGTTGTATAAAGCATCGTCTACTGATCCCGCCACCACGAATCCCACAATCTTGGATGTAAGCCGGCCAGAAAACATGACGACGATGTTAGTGGCTATCGCACTGCTCTTAACAGGACTTAATACGGCGGTTTCTGTTTCGAGTTCGTTGGATAAAACCCTTGGTGGGTTGGCCGGAAAGATCAAAAGCGGTGGCGGACCGGCGGGGCTGGCGGCGCGGTATATTGCGAAGCCTGGTGCTTCATATCTTGATCGAAAGACGGGCTTGTCTAAGAAGATTGGAACTAGTGTGTATGACGCTGGTACGCGTCAAGGAGGGTTATTGGGGAGTGGGTTGCAGGGTTTGGCTGCAAAGATGCTGGCAGTTGATATTAAAAGGGGGGATAAAGAGAAGAAAGAGCAGGCTGAAGAGGTGTCATTTTTGTCACCAGATCAGCAAGCTGATCGATATAAAGTTAAGATGCAATCAGGCGATCGTATTGGTCACGCGGCAGCGGCAAAAAATCTTCTTAATTTGGCAAACGACTCTAAGCTGCAAATGTCGAAACGAGAAGATTTGTTTAAATATCTTCAGGAGCATGGAGATGAAAAAGAAGTTAAAAAAGCTACAATGGGTTTAGGAACTATGCTTTTGCAGCCAGGTGCTCGTGATCACTTAAAGAAGGTGGCAGAAGAGAAATTAAAGAAGAATCATCCTGATTGGAGCGCAGAAGAGCTTGGTGCTAAAGTAGAGGCGGAGGTGAGCGATGAGATGGCTAAGCGATTTAA
>CAYWEE010000013.1:0-29727 GCA_964457295.1 uncultured Gammaproteobacteria bacterium | reverse complement strand
ATGTCTCCAAGGGCTCAGAGAGTCAGGAGTGGTGCATTGATGACTTGAATTCTTCGATCAGTAGACATCACATAAAAACTCCCTCTATAAACCAAAAGCACCCTTCATAGGGTGCCTTTGCTGTTTTATAAGTTTATTTTTTACAAAATCTCAACCCGCACATTGTGCTTCACACCAAACTTGAAAGCCTCACCTTTGGTCGTCATCCAGATATCGATGCGATCGGTATAACGCTTGTTCATACGATCATGAACCTCAAACACCTTGTCGCCGAACAAGTCGGGAAAACGCACACGGGTACCAAACTTCAAGTTATTGGCAGCCACGATACCATCACGGGTATGAGATCCGTCAGCCGTAATAAACGGCGTGCTATCCGTCTCATCTACGCTCGACGTATAGGCCGTCATACTCACGTACGCAATCCGCTTCGCAGGCACGCTCTTCGCGTCCGGCAAAGCCCCTTCATACGAAACCGGAACCGTAAGACCCACGCTGGCGGTGTCATTCAAGGTCACCTCATTCGTTTCGGCAGAGGCCGCAGGAAGCGTTGCCGCTCCGGCTGCCTGGACGCTTGAGCTCGTAAAGGTCAAAATGGTAACGATAGCCATTAAGACAGCGCGCTCGCGGGAAGAAAGACGAAAGTGATAATGGAAGAACCACATAGTTTTGTAGGTCTTTCTCGGGGAGCCATTAAGGCAACCTCCGATGTAGACCGAACATTACACCATTTTTAGGCAATTTTGTCAAGACTAGAGCTTCGTATTTTACCTTAAATTAGCCAAATTATCAACCATCTATCCTCGCTATGTCCCTCCGAACTGCGCTCTCTTCCTTCAAACGTCGGTTTTTTCAGTTCCGACGAGGGGCAACACGCCGAGAGAAGATTGTTTCTGTTCTTTCGGGTCTGTTTTTTATAGGAATCGTCTGCGCCGTCATCGGCGGCTTAGTTTTGACCATCACCCTGGCCTGGATTTCACGTGATTTACCGGATCCCAACACTCTCATGCAGCGTGATATTGAACTCACCACCCAAATCTATGATCGTAGCGGCACGCACCTCCTCTATGCCTTGCATGGCGACAAAAACCGAACACTCATCAATCTCAGCGATCTGCCAGACTATATTCCACACGCCACCATCGCTATCGAAGACAAGGGCTTCTATACGCACGGCGGTATTTATTGGAAAGGCTTAGTGCGCGCCCTCCTCGTTGGTATCAAAGACGGCGGATATTTTCGCGGCACCTCAACGCTCACCCAGCAGTTCGTCAAAAACGCCATCCTAAACAACGCCCGCACCCCAATGCGCAAATTAAAAGAAGGGCTGTTGGCATTACAGATCGAACGCATCTTCACCAAAGATCAAATTCTGCAGCTCTATCTAAACGAGATTCCCTACGGTTCAACTATCTACGGCATTGAATCCGCTTCGCAAAATTACTTTGGTAAACCAGCCAAAGAGCTCACCCTTGATGAAGCCGTCGTCTTAGCTGCGCTCCCTCAAGCACCCAGCTACTACTCTCCATACGGCACAGGACCACAAGGCGATCATCGTGATGTCCTTATCGGTCGTGCTCACTATATTCTCGACCAGATGGCAGAGCAGGGATACATCACCAAAGAAGAAGCTGACGCCGCTAAACAAGTGGATACGCTCAAAAAAATCGTGCCGAAAAAAATCGGCTCTATTACCGCACCTCACTTTATTGATTACATTCAAGGACAACTAGAGGAAAAATACGGCGGCGTCGATGTACGCCGCAAAGGATTAAAGGTCATCACCACTCTGGATTGGGATACCCAAAACATTGCCCAAGAAGAAGTCACACGCGGCGTGGATGAACGCGGAAAAAAATATCAATTCACCAACGGCGCCCTGGTCGCCATCAACCCTAAAAATGGACAGATCCTCGCCATGGTCGGCTCCAAAGACTTCTTTGATGAAGACATCGATGGCCAGGTAAACGTCGCCTTAAGCCCGCGACAACCGGGCTCATCTTTTAAACCCATCGTGTATCTAGCCGGTCTCGTGAAGGGTTACACTCCCGAAACCACTTTGTGGGATGTGAATACGGTCTTCAAAACCGACGTCAAAAACTACGAACCGAAAAACTACGATCTCCAGGAACATGGGCCCGTATCCGTGCGCATGGCACTCCAAGGCTCACTCAACATTCCAGCCGTCAAAATGCTATACCTGGTCGGCGTCGGCCGCGTGCTAGATTTTGCTGATCGCCTTGGCTATACCACTCTAGGCGAACGGAGCCGCTTTGGATTATCACTCGTTTTGGGCGGGGGAGAGGTCAAACTCCTTGAGCATGTTCACGCCTACGCCACCTTTGCCAATCAAGGTGTTGCCCAACCTCTCACCAGCATCCTCAAAGTAGAAGACGCACAAGGCCATGTACTAGAAGAATGGGAAGCCTCCGAAGGGGCCCGTGTGGTCGACAAAGACGCGGCTAATCGTCTATCAGACATCCTCTCGGATAATGACGCTCGCGCCTATGTCTTTGGTCTCAAAAACTTTCTCACCCTTCCCAACCGTCCAGTCGCAGCCAAAACCGGTACCACGAATGACTTTCACGATGCCTGGACACTGGGCTACACCCCTTCACTTGCAGCTGGCGTATGGGTAGGGAACAGCAATAACGATGCCATGAAACGCGGCGCCGATGGCTCACAAATTGCCGCACCTATTTGGCAAGCTTTCATGAAGCGCAGCCTCGAAAAAACTCCTCCCGAATCTTTCCCTAAACCACCTCCCGTCGAAACCACCAAGCCGGTCTTATTAGGCCAAGCCTTTGAAGCCAAGGTGAAAATCGACAAGGTAACCGGTAAACGAGCCAACGCTTTTACGCCCCCCGAACTCATCGAAGAACGCGTATTTCATGAAGCACACTCTATTCTTTGGTATGTTGATAAAGATGATCCACAAGGTCCCGCCCCCACCGACCCCAGCCAAGACCCTCAATTCACCAACTGGGAATCGGCGGTACAGGATTGGGTCCTGCGCACCAACTGGAACACCACCTCTACCGCTCCAGTGGAAGAAGACGACGTCCATACCGCTGCCAACGCTCCGATAGTTTCAATCTACAGCCCACAAGCTAACGCCACCTGGAGCGAGCGTAGTGGAGCTATCCAGTTTGGCATCAGCGCACCACGCCGCATTACCCACGTTGATGCTAGCAGTGAAGGCGTCATCATCGGCTCGACGTATACATCACTCAACGACATGACCGTGCGCTTTCCTAACAGCTTTGAACGAGGCTACCACGACATCACCATCACCGCCTATGATGATGTGGGCAATCGTGGCAGCGCCAACATCACCATCAACCTCAATGCCGAGGAAGCACCCATCTCTATCCACATTCAATCAATAGAACCCGCAGCACCCATTACCACAGCGTCTTTTCCGCTCACCATCACGATCGACGCGGCAGAGGCGATCGGTGCCAAAAAAATCGACCTCTACCTACAACGCACCGACAACTCGACCGAACTCATCGGCTCAGACATCTCTCCGCAACAAACCACTCTAAAAATCCAGTGGACTACCATCCCACCACCCGGCCTCTACACCCTCGTCCCCATCCTCACCGACGCCAACGACCTCACCCATCTCGGAGACCCAATGATGGTAAGCGTATTGCCCTAAAAATAACCCACTAAAACAACAGCCCCGCCCCTCATGAGAGGCGGGGCTGTTTGCTGCACGCATCAAACCCTACTGCCGAATCGGCATCACGATGTAGCGATATTTTTCTCCCTCTTCCTCTGGAACAACTAACACCGGATTCATAGCGTCAACCTGTTTGATGCGCACACGGTCGGAGGACATAGCAGCCAAACCGTCGTTCAAGTAACGAAAGTTCAGAGTCACAGCATTCGCCTGACCGGTAATCGTTCCCTTAATCATCGTCTTGGTTTTACCCGTACCCTGGTCAGCCGACTGGACCGTGCAGGTTCCCGCCTCAGGATCAAAAGCAAGATGAACATCAAACAGGCCCTGACGGGAGAACAAGCTAGCGGCACGAACGGCCTTCTGAAGCTCAGAACGCAGCACCACGGCCTCGGTCACAATGTTCTGAGGAATGATCTGACGATAGTCAGGAAACGATCCCTCAATCAGACGTGAGACGAGTTCAACGTTGCCAAACGTCATAACCATCTGGTTCTCGGTAAAAGCAAAGACCGCTTCTTCGGGCATAGCTAGATCATCTTTATATGATCCCAAGATACGTGCGGCTTCGGCACAGGCTCGAGCAGGGATAATCGTCTTGAACTCCGCCCCGCCCCCAGAGCACGGAACAACTCGCTCAGCCAAACGATAGGAGTCAGTCGCCGCCAAAGCAACCAAACCGTTTCCAGCCGGGCCCCCAAAGAAGCAGGCGACACCCGCTAGCTCCGGACGAGATTCGGATGTCGAAACTGCAATCACGACCTGCCCAATCGCTCGTCGTGCATCCGCCACCTGTAAACGATATCCGCCCTCAGTCGCGAGACGAGGTAGGAGAGGAAACTCGCCTGCACTCACTCCACGTAAGACTGTCTCCTGTTCACCAGACCGTACCTCAAGACCTTCTTCTTTTAAAATCAATTCTACTTTCCCCGTAGGAAGCAGTGACACGTAATCCAAAAACAACTTGGCCGGAACCGTGTATTCGCCTTCAGCTTCAACCTTTCCCCGCACTGTGCAGTTCACCGCCATATCTAAATTCGTCGTAGAAAGACGCAGTGATCCGGCATCGGTCTTCAATAAAACATTTCCTAAGACGGGGAGGTTAGGGTTCTTTCCAGCGACGTGGCTCACCAGGGTCAGACCCTGAATTAAGTTCTCTTGTGTACAGGCGAAGTTCATATTCTTATCAGTATCAGTAAGTATATATAAAGACAGTAACAGTAATAAGGGGTGTGGACGGCGGGGATAAGTCTGTAAAGGGCGTTTTTATTGGCAAAGTGGAGAAAAACAACGCAAGTGGAACGGGGGTGGACTGGGGAGAACTGGCGTTCATCTGGGGAAGGATCTGGAGGAGGTAGAAGTTATCCCTCGAATACCTAGCTCATATGAACAGCTTATACAGACTTATCCCGAAGCGCCAATGCTGTAGAGTTTTTCGCGCAAGAGGGTGATGTCTCGGCGCAAATGTTCGTCTTTTTCTACCAAGCCATTAATCTTGGTACAGGCGTGCATGGCGGTGGTGTGATCGCGTCCGCCTACGTGTTCGCCGATCGAAGGAAAAGAGCATTTTCCTTCTTCACGTAAAAGATACATAGCGACTTGGCGCGGTAGGGCTAAACGCTGTTCGCGACTTTTGCCCAAGATCTCTTCCATGGAAAGATCATAGTAGGTCACCACGATTTCGAGCAGACGACGAGGTGTAATTGTCCGCTTCGGCATGGTGGGCACAAAGCTTTGGAGCAGCGTTTGGACGGATTCAAGGCTCGGGGTGAGATTCTTGAATTGGTGGTAGGCTAGGATTTTGTTGAGCGCTCCCTCGAGTTCGCGGACGTTGAGTTGAATGGTTCCGGCGATATAACGCAGGATTTCCGGTTCAAAAACCACGTTTTTGTCACGTACCTTAGCTTCGAGAATAGCCACACGGGTTTCAAAGTCCGGGCTTGAAACATCGGTCGTCATGCCCCACTCAAAGCGCGAGAGGAGACGAGTTTCGAGCCCTTGGATGTCTTTTGGTGAGCGATCCGAGCTGATGACGATCTGCTTGTTGTTCTGGTGGAGGGCGTTAAAGGTGTGAAAAAATTCTTCCTGTGTCCCTTCTTTGCCGGTCATGAACTGAATGTCATCAATAAGGAGGACGTCTACGTTGCGATATAGGTCTTTGAACTCTTTGCCGCGTCCGCCACGGACAGCCTGGATAAACTCGTTGGTAAAGCGTTCGCAGCTCACATAGAGGACCTTGGCGCTGGGGCGAGAGGCTAGGACATGATGGCCAATAGCTTGTAAAAGGTGGGTTTTCCCCAGTCCAGACCCTCCGTAGATATACAGGGGATTATAGGCTTCGCCAGGCTTGGCGGCCACGGCTTGGGCGGCTGCATGAGCTAATTCATTGGCTTTTCCAACAATAAAGGCGTTAAAGACGTAACGCGGATTGAGACCGACGTCGGCCGTCTCAGATGGGGAAGAGGCGGGGCTTGGGGTGGCTCCCCGGGCAAAGGGTGAGGTTTCTTCGACAGGATGGCTGGTTTCGAGGTGATCGGCGAATTGCTGGAGGGGGGTGGTGTTCTTTACCTCTACGCGATAGGCGACCTCGCGTACGCTGTTTTCGGTGGCACTTCGCAAAGCGCGCACAATGGCTTCGTGGTACTTTTTTTCGAGCCAGGCCTTGGTAAAGGTATTAGGAACGGCGATGGTCACTTTGCCGTTTTCAAAGCCGGAAATAAAGGTGTTTTTAAACCAGGTGGTGAAATTGGCTTTGGAGAGCGATAGCTCAAGCTCTCCCAGGGTCGCGCGCCACATTTCATTGAGATCCATAGGTTAAGAAAAACTTAGGAGAATGATAAGAAGGATTGCACAGGGATATCAACAGGGGAGAGGGGGTATGTCAAACCTGTTGATAAAAAGTGGATAAAGTATATGCCTATCTTGCAAAAGATCAAAGTTTCGGTATAATCCTTTTATTATGGCTACCAAACGAACATACCAACCAAAAAAGCGCCGCCGAGCTAAGGTTCACGGCTTTCGCGCTCGCATGAGCACCAAAGATGGGGCCAAGGTCTTGTCGCGTCGTCGAACGAAAGGTCGCAAGCGTGTCGCGATTAAGACGAACTAATCGTCATGTTGCCGAAATCACGTCGGCTGACTAAAAAGCGAGATTACACAAAACTGGCCGTCCAAGGACGGTCAGTTTTTGGTCCATACATGACATTGCGGGTAAATACCCGAAAAGAGACGACGCGTATCGGCTTTATCACTTCGACCAAGGTCATGAAAAAGGCGGTGGATCGGAATCGCGCCAAACGCCGCATGCGCGAGGCTATTCGTGCGCTCCTCCCCGAGATCCCTCCAAATTTTTCTTTACTGTTTATTTTGAAACCAGAGACAAAAGACGTGCCCTTCGAAACCCTCCTTGCCGAGGTCCGTCGCTTGCTTTCAAAAATCCCCGAAGCCATGACCCGCCCGGCCCACGTGTCTTCGCGCGGCAAAAAAGTCATGCAAAAACGTGCGATGCCGAAAACATTACCAAGAAAGGGTCAGCCGACTCCGTCGTTGCCCGCCACGTCGCTCGCGAGCGACGTGGCGGGCAAATAGTCAAAACGCGAAGCAATCTTGATTGTATGTCAGCTGCTTTATTACTTCCGCGTCGATTGGGCCAAGGCGCAATCAGAATCTATCAACGAACGATTTCTCCAGATCACGGCGTCATCGCGCGTTTTTTAAAATATCCCGTTTGCCGCTATCATCCGACCTGCTCGGAGTTTGCCTATGAGGCACTCGGTCGCTACGGTTTACTCTACGGAACGTATCTCGCCCTGCGTCGCATCCTCCGTTGCACGCCGTGGCATAAGGGGGGATACGATCCGGTGACGTAGGTTTTTATGTCTTCTCGCAAAAAGATTCTCACCATCGGTTACGGCGGCACCATCACTATGGTTATTGATCGTGATCGAAAGATGGTCATTCCGGCGCAAAATGTCGAGCAGATTTTGGAGCTCCTCCCGCGCTTAAACGAAACGGCAGACGTGGAATTCTTAATGCTCGAAGCAAAAGACAGCGCCAACGTGGTGCCGGATGACTGGACGCGTATTGCCGAATTTATTCGGGAAAAATATGCGGACTATGATGGGTTTGTGATTACGCACGGAACGAATACGCTGGCCTATACCGCCTCTGCCCTCGCGATTGCTCTTGGTCCCACGCTTGGAAAACCTGTTGTTTTAACTGGTTCACAGCTTCCACTGACCGTGTATGGGAACGATGCACGTTTTAATTTTGAGAACGCTGTTCATACTGCGGCGTCAGCGGCCGAGGAGGGGATCGGTGAGGTAATGATTGTGTTTGATGATGTGGTATTGCGCGGATGTCGTAGCGTAAAGGTGAGTGAGTCATCGTTTCGCGCCTTTGCCTCGCCGGCTTTTTCAGAAATCGGCAATATCACTTCTACGGGCATTCATTTTACTGCTGCCGCACGACGCGCGGACAACAGGATTAATTTTCATCCAACTTCGTTGGTTTTTAATACGGAAGTATTGAGCCTTGATTTAACACCGGGGCAAAGACCGGAGATGCTGCATGAGTTAGCGGTGTCAGGAAAGTGTCGCGGCATTATTTTGAAATCTCATGGTGCCGGCTCTGTGCCTACGGAGGGTCGTTATTCATTTTTGCCCTTCATTCACGAAGTTGTTCATGAGCACAAGATTCCAGTCATCATTTCTACTAAATTTCTTGGAGGTAATGCCTACAAAGAGATCAACGATGAATGCGCGGTTTTGGCTTTGGAGGCTGGAGCAATTCCAGGGATGGATCTGACGTATGTTATGACCGAAGTAAAACTCATGTGGATATTAGCGCAAGGAAATTTTTCTGAGCGCGATGTACGTCGTCAGATGCTGACGAATATCGTGGGAGAAATGCGGGAAGTGCCTGAGGGTTTGCTTGGGTAGCTCTACGGCACCTCAACAATCTTATTCCTCGACCCTTGTCCTCGTACGATTTCAATCTCGCTTGGTGCGCAGTCTAGCTCTTTGGCTAAGAGTTTGATGAGCGCTTCGTTAGCCTTTCCGTCTACAGGTGGAGCTGAAATACGAACAACCCACGACGACCCCTCTCGCGAAACGATTTCGGAGGTTTTGGCGTTTGGGATGAGGCGGATGGAGAGGCGGGGCATGGGGAGTTGCGAGTTTATCCTCTCTATATTACGCTTTCCTCTCATTTATGAAACTCATCTGTTTAAACGTATGGGGTGGCCGGGCGGGAATAGAGGGTTTGCGGGCATTTTTTGAACAGCATAGAGCGGATACGGATGTTTTTTGTCTGCAAGAAGTTTATTTAGGAGGTGAGGAGCATGAAGCAAAGAGTAGATTCGCGCATCATACCGGTAAGGTGTACGACCTACTTTCACAAATAACAGAAATCTTATCGGATACGCATGATGGATATTTTAGGCCGTCGGTTGAAGATTATTACGGACCAGCGTTGTTTGTAAGAAAAAATATCTCGATCCTTTCGGAAGGAGAGGTGTTTATTTATCGCGAGAAGGGCGATTCTATTCTCGGAGACATAACATTTCCTCCGCGTAATTTTCAATATCTCACCGTATCAACTCCAAAAGGAGATCGGACTATTATCAATGTCCATGGATTGTGGAACGATAATGGTAAAGGGGATTCAGAAGACCGGATCAAGCAGTCAGAGAAGATTATATCTTTTCTATCTACGCTTACGCATCCTTATGTATTGTGTGGAGATTTCAATCTAACGTTGAATACCGAAAGCTTAGCGATGCTTGAACGAGCAGGCCTCAAGA
Organism: uncultured Gammaproteobacteria bacterium; assembly: GCA_964457295.1. Lineage (GTDB taxonomy): Bacteria > Patescibacteriota > Patescibacteriia > 2-12-FULL-60-25 > 2-12-FULL-60-25 > CAYWEE01. The sequence continues at coordinate 20,236 of CAYWEE010000013.1, read as the reverse complement.
ATCTCATCAAGGACTACGGCATCACCTCAACTCGCACGAGCCACTATCCTAAGCCCGAGAAGTTCGCGGACTACGTGTTTATCACCCCAGATATTCAACTCAATGATTTTCGTGTGCTACCCGATGAGGTTTCGGATCACGTGCCGCTCTACGTAGATTTTGAGTAGCGCTTACTTCTTCCCTCGCATCTTCTTCAAAATTTCAATATCCTCTACCACTCCTTCTGGATCTGTTTCGGCGTAGAGGTTGATGTGTTGGAGTTCTTTTGAGGCGACGATGGCGCGAAAACCGTCGAGGCCGATAAAACCTTTGCCAAAATGTTCATGGCGATCTTTGCGGGCGCCGAGTTCGACTTTGGAGTCGTTGCAGTGGCTCATCTTGAGACGTGAGAGGCCGATGAGCTCATCGAATTTTTTGAAGGTGGCTTTGACGTCCTTAGCCGTACGTAGGTCGTATCCCGAAGCAAAGGCATGGGCCGTATCAAAACAGACGCCGAGCTCAGGATGATTAATACCTTCGAGCAAGGCGGCGACTTCTTCGAATGTATCGCCAATCACCATGCCGGCTCCGGCCGAGATTTCAATGAGGAGCTTGGTGGTTCCGTTGTATCCGTCCAAAACTTTTTTGATTCCTTCGATACAAAACTTGAGCGCTTCTTCTTCGCCCACATCCTTACCGCTACCGGGATGAAACATGACGTAGGCGGCGTTGAGGAGTGAGCCGCGTTCCAGTTCTTCGCGGATGATGCGGATGGAGCTTTGGCGGGTTTTTTCCATTCCCGAAGCGAAGTTAATGTAGTAGGGGGAGTGGATGACCCACTCGGCGAACTTGCCTTTTTCGGTCTCGTTTAAAAAAGCTTCAATAATGTCTGGGGTGAGTTTTGGAGCTGGTCCGCCTTGGGGAGAGCGCGAAAACATCTGAAACACCTCGCAGCCGATCTTGGCTGCGTTTATAGGGGCGTTCTGGACTCCGCCGGCAATCGAGACGTGGGCACCGAATTTCATATGAGAAGAACGGTAACACAAGGTTGTTATCCGTCGTAGGGGCGGGTTTAAAACCGCTTCAGCATTTCGTTATTGTAGCCCTTCGACAGGCTCAGGGACGAATATTTCCTATATTCTTTCCTGAGCGGAGCAGCAGCGGAGTCGAAGGACTCCGGGGTTCGTTTACTCCTTCTCCGTATGGTCGTGCGTGTGTCCTTCTTCAGCTTCTTCGACTTTCTCCGGCACGTATCCTTCGATCGCCTGGAGGCGTAAAAACTCCATCACTTTACGGTTGCGTAATTGGCTCTTGAGATAGTCGTGATATTCGGGAGAGATAACGGTCTTGCGTGCTTCGGCATCATCTTTTTTGAGTGAGTCAAGGATGCGGTCGCGTTCAATATCAGCTTCTTCATCAGACACGGTGATTTTTTCTTTGTTAGCGATGGTGCGGATCAAGATAGCGGCCTTTACGCGCTCGATGGCACGCGGGACAAAATCAAGGCGCAAATCATCTATGGTTTTTTTGATGCTCTTGAGATAATCCTCCATCTTCATGCCCCGTTCATCCACCGTGTGCATGAGTTCTTGAATCATGCGACGAACTTCTTCTGATACCAAAATATCGGGGATGTCGCTAAAGGTCGAGCCTTTGACAAGCGCATCAAGCATGGCGATCTCGGCGGCTTCGAGTGCGCGAGCAGCCTCTTCTTTTTCGAGGTTGGCCGTGAGCAGCGCGCGCAGTTCTTCGGCGGTCGCGATGCCTAATCCACGAGCAAAGGCATCATCTAAAGCTGGAAGTTCCAAGCCGTAGACGTCTTTTACCGTAGCGGTGAATTCCGCTTCTTGGCCGGCTAAATGTTTGGCGTAATATTCTTCTGGAAAAGGAAGGGTAAAGACGCGCGTTTCGCCGCGCTTGGCACCGAGGAGCTTGTCGGCAAAGCCTGGGATGTACTGCTCTTCGTTTAAATAAATGCGGTAGTCCTTGCTCGCTCCGCCTTCAAGTGGCACGTTGTCTTTTTTGATCTCCAAATCAATCATGACCATGTCTTCTTTTTCGGCGGCGCGATCCACGACGGCCTCGACGCGGCGCATAGTGCGAAGCTCGAGCAAGCCCTTCTCTACCGTCTCGCTTGTGACGGGCTTTTTGTTGAGAGTGGTGAGCGGCTTGCTGTAGTCGAGAACGCTTTTGGCTTCTGGCATCACCGCTGTGGTGATTTTGAATGCAATCGTTTCGTTCGGCACGAGCTTGTCTACGGTAATCTCTGGTGAGCCGATTGTTTCTAGATGCTCATCAAGTACGGCCTTCACGTAGGTCGCACGGACAATGCGCTCCAATGCGCTTTCCCAAATCGTCATCTCGCCATAGGCGCGTTTGACGTCATCGTAGCCGGCTTTGCCCGGGCGAAACCCTTGAATCGGACGGTTAGTAGAGATGTCTGTAACCGCTTGATCGAGGTAGGGTTTGGCTTCTTGGGGGGTGACCGTGCACGAGATTTCTACTTTGGAAGAGGGGAGGCGGGTGATGGTTGGAGGAGTCATAGAAGTCTCGCGATCATAGTAAATATTGAGGGTTTCGTCTAGGGGAAAGGGGGTATATACTCAAATATATGGCATTTGAAGCTTCGGGGAAGAAAGAGCAGGTTTCCGTATCCGAGCAGCACCAAAACCCGCCTTTTCCAGCCGATCGGTTGCAATGGACGGAGGCGGATTATGCTCGTGAGCTTGAGAAGATGGGAGATATTCCGTGTATCGAGGGGAGTGAGGCGGCGCAAGCGATTGGACGAGTGATGCATAATCTTGATCGGCACATTCAACACGAGAAACAGATTTCGGAGCTGTGGCAAACCGAGGTCAAGGCTTTTTCGCCCAAGCAGGTCATCATGCGATACGGCGGCCGCCCGTGGAATTATCATTTTCGTCGTCAACGGATGGAGGGGGCATCCTCTGCGGCAGACGAAACAGAGCCTGTGGTCACGGGTATTGCTAAAAAAATAGTTGAAACAGTTTCACGAACGGTTCATGAGTATGCAGAAAAAATGAAGGCTGCAGATTCTGATGTTGTGCAAGCTCAGCTAGGCCGAGAGCTTACCCAAGCGGTAGAAGGCACGTTTGAACCAATCTTTCCTCAAAAAAACAACGTGGATCATCTGCGAGTAACCGAACTGATGGGACCCCGTGGGCCCGTCTACTTCACCACCGTAAACGGAAACCATCGGCTAGCAGCAGCTCGTCTGATCGGACTTGAGAGAGTGCGGGGCGAAGTGCGTCAGATCGTTGATGTGGAGATGGCGCATGCGTATTGGTTTGATCTGTTAGCGATTCTTGATCAAAAGACTAGAGAGCAGGTGCTGCGTGTATATCGTTCCGTATATCCAACGGACACTGTTGAGGAGCGAACAGAAGGCGAAGTCCTAAAAGACGCACTCTCAAAAAGAGAAGAAATGATGCATCATATTGATGAGATACAGAAAGGTTTAAAAGAACGGAATGTGGAGGCTATAAAACAAGAAGAAGCACAACGACACAGTATTAAAAGCGAGTACGCATTGGCGCATCAAGCATATAAAGAGCACCAAAACGACCCAGAGTTTAAACGAGTACTCTATGAGGTTGCTTTTGACCACCTCGTGCATCATCCGAGCGATGCATATGTTGCCAGAAAGGGTTTGCTGCGTATGGATGAACAGGGGTGGCTCTATGATGCCCAGAATGAATCAGCGGGCCACGTCTTAGGTATTGATCTCAATGAGGGCCCGGATCGTACGACGAAATCAGAGATTATTGTGAAAGCTGTGAAGGTATATAAAAATACTAAAAAAGACAGTTAATAAACGACGCCTATAAATTTTTATGCACGAAACCCCCGAAGGAGGTCCCATGCGTGGGGGTGGGCTTCGGGGGTTGAGTTCAGAGTTCTTGCAGGATGATCCAACGGATGTCGTCAGCCATCTCTACTTCACGTTCGTTGGGTATTTTGAGAGTGATCACTTTTTGGTGGTGAGGGATGTATCGTCGGATACCACGAAGTCCCTTATGGAGAAAATCTTGGAGAGGGGTCTCTATGATGCCGACTCGTTTGTTTGCGGCATGAATGATGGTTTGGACATCGGTTGCAATGCCTACGTGGCCGACGCCATTTAGAGGATCAGTTTCGTAATAGTTGATCCGGCCGGAAGTGAAGACGACATCTCCTGCGCAAAGATGATCGAGGTCGACCGCTTCTCCAAGGTTGCGCTGTTGGATGGTGCGACGCGGCAACCAGATTCCGCGTTCTCCATAGAGCCACTTGATAAAGCTTGAGCAATCGACCACGCTCGGCGCTTCGGATGCCTGGGCACCGCGACGGTAGCCGGATCGCTTGATGCAGGTTCGAGCCAGGGCGATCAGATCGATGTCCAGCGCAACAAAACCCTTTGATTGTAGAATATTTAAGGCCGCTTCTTCAGAGATGGGAAGCGACAATCTGACCAAATCAACAGCGCAGCGTTGTTTGACGGCACGATATTCCATGATTTCTTCTCCGATGGCGGAAGCAAAAAAACAGCGTCAGATGGATGCCCTTGATCTTAACACTGCTTTTGTTTGTTTAGACAAAACTCGACCAGGTCGACATCCGCGAGGTGAGCAACATATTGGTTAGGATTCTATGGCCTCTCGAGGTAGATGTCAAAACGACATCAGGTTCCCAATATCTTTTTGATTTTTTCCGTTGTTCCCTCTGAGAGATCTTTCCATAGTTCGCGTTCGCCGATTTGTGATTTGGTATACAGTGGATCTTCAAGTTCTCGCGGATGGAGGTGAAAATGAATGTGGTCGACTTTGACCCGACTTTGCGGAAGAAAAGGTCGGTAATGTTCGCGGATATCGCAACCGGTAGAAAATTTCTCGATGATGCGTTTTTGCATCAAAAGAACCGTATCAAAAAGTTCTCGTCTTTCCTCCGTGGTCATCTCCCATGGTTTCTCGATATGACGTTTGGGAATAACGAGCAAGTGTCCTTCAACCAAATACGGATTACTTAAGATAACGATCGTATGTGGCGTTTCTAAAATGACACGTTCTTTTTCATGCGCGATACAACAAAACGGACAATCCATATGCCGGCACTGTAAAGCAAAACCTCCGTCATTGCGAGCGGAGGTTTTGCGACAAGAGACTTTAACGAATATACCCCAATGGGTTTGTGCGCTTGTCTTTGACGTAGACTTCGTAGTGGAGGTGGGTTCCGGTGGAGCGTCCTGTTGTGCCGACCATGGCGATGACCTGTCCTTTTTTGACCGTGTCGCCAGCCTTCACGAACATCTTAGAGGCGTGAGCATATCGCGTAACAACGCCACCAGGGTGATTAATTAAAATCATGAGACCGTAGCCGCCGCTATTCCAGCCAGCTTTTTCAACGATACCATCAGCGGAGGCGTAAATCGGGGAGGAATAGTCACCGTCAATATCAATACCGGTATGCTTCCATCCATAGTATTGCGTGACGACGCGTCCTGAAGTCGGCCAGAGTAGTCGTGTTGTTGGGAGGGCTTTGGTATCAAGATCAGCAGGCTTGGGGACGTTGACGTTGCGAATGGCTGAGGCTCCCGACGATGGGGTGGGTTTTGTATTGATAACGATACGGGTTCGTGTTTGTTCGAGTTCCGGAGGTCGACCGCCAGGAATAACAAGATCCGTGCCGGCGGTCAGCTTAGTTTCTTCATCGAGATTATTAAATGCCATGATCTCTTGTGCTTCAGCTCCGTAGCGTTTGGCTAGTTTGGAGATGGTATCTCCCGATTTGATGGTAGCGATAATACCCGATACAGGCGGGATACGTAATGCATCACCCGGTCGAATGTATTCATGTTCTGTGAGCTTGTTGTTCCACAAGATCGTTCCTACGTTCACTCCAAACTGATGAGCGATCGAGCTCATCGTATCGCCTTCTTTGACGATATACGTTTCTGTTTTGGTGCGAGGCGCGCGCGGTCCGTCAACAGGAAGATCGAACGGAAGAATGGCGATTGTTCCTGGAATGATAATAGATGGGGAGAGGTCGCTTGGCGCTTCTTCGTAGTCAAAGTCGATATCCGGAATCGCACCCAACGTTCCATTGCTGACGTAGTGGGTGTCTTTGACGAATTGTTCTGGACGGATGAGTTCTTCTGATATCTCTATTCGGTCATCAGTAGCCATGGCAAACAGGATGCTTTTTTGTCCCACATCTTGAGCGTGTACCTGTCGACCCTGAAGATTACTCACGATCACGGCGATGCTTAAAATACCCACCGCTACGTGCAAGATATATCGATTCGTTATGAAAAACAGGACAAAACCTCGAGCTGGAAGGGCGAGGCGATGGATGCGTAAGCGTGTGGTAACGATGAGGCGGTAGACCGGTAAGATAAACAGACGGACGGTGAAACCACTGATCGGTCGCATGATGCGGCCGAGAAGAGAAAATCCGGATTCGATATGACGCTTTGTCGCCCGCGTCGCCCGAAAGAGGGCGATGGCGCAGGTGGTGGCTAGGCGTTTAAGGGATGATGGAATAGAGGACCTCGCTAGAATCAGGGGATGGACGCAAGAAGGAGGAGTCTCAGGCAAAAGTCTTCTTACAGGCCCAATCTGATGATGAAAACAGGTTTCGAAAATTGGTTCGTGAAGAATAGAAGATTGGCAGGTTTTTGTCAAGGGTTAATGTTACTTTTTTTGCTAATTTAAGCCAAAAGATCGGTACGTTCTCGATAGCGTAAACTCTCGGCGATGTGAGATTCTTGGATTTCTTCTTGTCCGGCCAAGTCCGCAATGGTTTGGCTCACTCGGAGGACGCGAAAGTAGGCTCGGGCGGATAAATGGAAGCGATCGATGGCCGCATGGAGGAGCGAGCGTGCTTTGGGCGAGACCTGAACGAGTCGTCGGACGTGGTCGGATGAGAGTTCGGCATTGGTAAGAATGTGGAGACCCGCATAACGGGACACTTGGCGATCCCGAGCTGCTTGAACGCGAGCTTGAATAGCAGACGACGATTCTCCAGCTCCCAGATTGGTTAGCTCTTCGGTGCTTACTTTGGGAACATTCACCATAAGATCGATACGGTCTAAAAGGGGACCTGAGAGGCGCTTGGTATAGCGTTCGCGTTGCATAGGGGTGCATGAGCAGTCTCGTCCTGGATCGGTGGCAAAACCGCAAGGGCAAGGGTTCATGGCTGCGATCAGGACAAAGCGTGCCGGAAAGCACAGGGTTCCCTGCACGCGCGAGATGGTGACGATGCCGTCTTCGAGTGGTTGGCGTAGATACTCTAAAACTCCTCGAGAAAACTCGGGGAACTCGTCTAAAAATAAAACGCCACGATGAGCGAGCGAGATTTCTCCTGGTTTAGGCATGGAGCCGCCACCAACGAGAGCAACACCCGAGGCGCTATGATGCGGTGCGCGAAAAACTCGTTCCGAGATGTAACCACACGGGGGGAGTAGACCAGCTACGGAATGAATGCGGGTTACGTCGAGAATTTCTTCGATGGTCAGATGCGGCAAGATGCCGGGAAAGCTTCGCGCTAAAAGCGTTTTGCCGGATCCCGGCGGGCCTTCGAGAAGGATGTTGTGTCCACCAGCAGCGGCAATTTCAAGCGCGCGCTTGGCTTGTTCTTGTCCGCGAATGGCCGTCATATCTGGTGCTTGGGGAGCGAGGGTTTCTGGTTGAATGAGGCGGGTGGGGGTGATCGGTAATGGCGTGACGCCACGAATGTGATCAACGACGGCTTGCAGATGTTCGGCTGCGCGGACAACGATCCCCGGAACAAGGGCCGCTTCCTCGGCATTGCTTTTGGGGACAATGATTTCTGGAATATGTTTAGCCGCAGCCAAAAGCGCGGACGAGATCACGCCGGGAACGCTTCGTAGATGTCCATCGAGCGCGAGTTCTCCTAACAAGAGACGCTCTGCTGGAGTATGACTTGGCAGATCGCCGTTCATGGTGAGAATAGCGATGGCCATGGGTAGATCAAAACCTGTTCCAGCTTTACGAATATCAGCTGGAGCTAAATTGATAGTGACACGTGTCCGTGGAAAGCAGAATCCGCTGTGCTTGAGAGCGCTTTTGATGCGCTCGCGTGATTCTTGAACGGCTGCATCCGGCAGCCCAACAACTAAAAAATTACTGAGCCCCGGAGAAATATCCGCTTCAACCGAAACCATGTGAGCGTCTAAGCCGATGATAGAAGAGGTGGTGATGGTTGTAGCCATGAGAGTTTGAGGCGCTCCACCGCGCCGCTCCCAGTCTCTATCTGTTTAGGATGAGTGAGGGGCAACGCGGTGGAGAAGAGAGAGAAATTATGGTGCCGGTGCGAGTCGCGTAGCGGACCAAGTGCCGGCCGGACTATCGACGATGAGATCGAAGACCAAGCCCTGCATGGATAGGCGATCGCTCGCGATGACGCCAGAGTAGGCATAGTCGCCTAGCTCAAAGTTTACGGTCGTTCCGTCGACCTTGCCGTCGTCGAGATGAAGGATAGGATCCGCGAACGATTTCCCGTCCTGGACGAGGTTTACGGGCAGTCCGTTTTCCATCATCTGATCCATCAACAGCCACGGCCCCTCGACATTGACCGCGACCTCGACGGTGAAGCCGGTGCAGATCATGGGCAGGCAATCCTCCGGCGCCGGATCTGGACAGGTGTTGACGGCGCAGGCGATGATCTCGGCCTCGGGCGGCAGAGTGTCGGCCGTGTCGAAGGCATCCTGCAGGCCGATGGGCCAGCAGAAGTTATCGTTTGGACCGGCCAAACAGCCGATGTCGAGAATGTTTGTATCCGTGGTGGCCCAGGCGAACGGCACGCCCCACTCCTCCAAGTCACCATCGTGGGTGTAGTAGGAGGTGAGGACGATTTTTTCGCACTCGCTGGGCGCGGCGTGATGAGCGGCTACGGTGACGTGGGTTCCGTCGGAGACGCACCCGGCGTAGGCGTAGACGCCATTAGCATACGGCTCCGGCACCGCTTCTCTGGGGAAGAGAGGCCGGTAGTCGATGATCGGCGTTTTGTTTTGAGGCGCCTCCTGCTCGTTCTGATGTGTGAAGCGATTTTCGATGCCCTCACGCATGCCGTCGGGCAGATCGGTATCACGATCTCGAGCGTACGCGGGGAGATCTCCCGGCGCACGACAGCCTGCGACGAGAACAAGAAAAACAGCAACAACAAAACGACCAGCGGTTGAGCTACGCAACATGATGATCTCCTTCGCGTTGAACGCGCTTCTCTGATTGTCTGACGGTATCTAAATGGGCAAATCGTTGCCCGCATCTCCTTTATACTGCTACGCGGTTTTTCATCGTTCGTCAAGAGCTCGTGCTGCTTTTTTGTCATCTCGAGCGAGTCCGCGAGGAATCTCTTCGAATTTGATCGTCCCCCCGAAGGGATCCCTCGGTTCGTCGCAAAGCCTCCTCACTCGGGATGACAGAGTGAATCTACGCGAAAACTAGATAAGCAACTTTTTAAATACTTTTCTTTCTATTCCTCTGTTCTTGCGTGATATACCACAGCGTTCCTGCGAAAATAGTGATATCGGCCAGATTGATCACAGAGCGACCGCCAAGCAATAACCAATCAAATACCGCGCCCCACGTGAGACGATCCCAAAGATTTCCGGCGGCTCCGGCGAGAATGCATGCGAGAGCTAAGAGTGCGGAAAGATGCTGTTTGCGCGCTTCGCGTCGCCAGAGCAATAAGATGCCAAGAATTGCGAGACAGCTTGTTCCGATAATGAGGGGAGCGGGCACCGCAAGATTCGCGATTAATCCGTAGTTCCAATGTTTCGTGAGAGTAATGAGGGACGAAAAAAGATGCGATTTCGTTTCATCCGCATACATAAAAACATATTTGCTCACGCGATCCAGGGCAAAAAGGAGGCCGGCAAAAATGACAGGCCAACCGAAATACCTCACATCTCTTGTGTTAAAACTTTTTTGCAGGAAATACAGCTTGAGGAAGCAGGTCGAGCTTCAAGGCGTTTTTCATCAATAGGCTGTCCGCAATATTTACAGACGCCGTAGGTTCCGTTTTCAATAGCTTTGAGAGCTTGTTCGACATCGCGTAGCTCCGATTCAACGCGCGCTTCAATGGAGGCGTCATCCGCAAATTCTGCTACTTCCATGGCGTTGTCATCCTCTGAGTTGCTGCCGGATTCCGGATAGACGGGTGCAAAACGACCGGGCTTGGTTGGGTCTTCTGTGCCAAAATTGCTTCGTTCTTGGGAAAGGCGCTGCTGTTCTTCTTCAAGGCGTTTTCGAAAATGTTCAATTTGAGCGGGTTTCATATGCGGGGCATGAAAATGAGGTCGAATCTTTCAAGGGATGATAGCTCGCTTTGGTGCCTGGGTCAATCTTTTGAGGGCGAGTTGCGGGATTTTGGCTGTATCAAAAGAAGCCGTCCGCAGAGTCTTTTGTGAAAAAGATGCGTCCGGCTTCGTAGTGTAGCCAGGGACGCGATTAAGGATCGTTCGCTCTCCGCAGATAAAAGGCGGGGGAACAATCGGTAACACGGGCGTCCTAAAGGCCCAAGAGAAAGGCTGCTGCCTCGACCCAATCCCGGCGGAGCCCTGAAAGATCCAGTGAAGGACCTATAGCTCAAGGTCGCCTAAGGTTCTGACGTTTTTGCTTGTGGGTTTTTTTTTCTGTGCCCCACAGAAGCAAGGCGTCTGTGGAACGAGGTTCGAGTCAATGGCAGGCGATGGATGTCCATCCGAAGATGGGAATCCGTCGCATTTTTGGCAGACAAAGAGCGAGAGACAAAGATCGACGACCTCGGATGATGTTTTTGACATTACGCACCTTTGGACGGCGCGCTAGTCTGAGGTCGTTATGCACAGGTATGTGCACACTTATAATAGCCTATATTTCTATTTTTTAAAAACGTAGCTAGTCTCAGCTAAATAAGCAGCTGTTATGAAAAGGGGAATATCCTGTGGATAAGATGTGGGGAGGTGGGGAGAGATGCGGGCGCGACCGTTCCCTAGGCTTGATATACACCACGGTCGCTGATCGTAAGGAGGACGGCTGTATCTGGTTTGACGTGTTCAAAAATAATTCGTCGTCGGTAGTTGATAGAAAATGCGTAGGTTCCGGCCAGGCGTCCTCTGAGTTTATAGACTTTACGTAGCGTATGGTTCTTACGGTCCGCGAAAGTATCAATAGCCCTGTGGGCGTTTTTTTGAATTGATTTTTACCCTATTTTTTAGAATTTCAAACGGAGAAAATGTAACTTTTGGTTGACACGGCGGACTGAATGCCACTATCTTGAATAATGAAAGATATGCCAAAAGCCACGATTGCCATTCTGACCGGAGGAATGAGCTCTGAGCGAGAGGTTGCTTTAGAGTCCGCTCATCGTATTCGAGAGATTTTAGCACCGCACTACGAGGTGCGGCTATTTGATTTTCCTCGTGACGTAAATCTATTTTTAGAGGAGCGAAAAGAAATCCAAGCAGCAATTCCGCTTTTTCATGGGCGGGGCGGAGAGGATGGGACGGTGCAGGGCTTTTTGCAGACCCTAAACATTCCATTTTTATTTTCTGGTGTTGCTGCCCAAGCTCTGGCTTTACATAAAGCTTTTACGAAAGATGTTGTTGTGCGTGCTGGTATTACTACCCCTGCGTATCGCGTTCTTTTTCAGGACAAATATTTTCAGGATGAATATAAAGATCCCTGCGTCATTAAGCCGCTGGATGGCGGAAGTTCAATCGGGGTGACCATTGCGAAGAATGCGGAGGAGTATGAGAAGGGGGTGCGGCAGGCGTTGACCCACGGCCCTTCCGTTCTTGTCGAAGCGTATATTCAAGGAGATGAATATACAGTGGCGGTGATTGAAGAAGACGGACGTATTCAAGCGCTGCCCGTTATCGCCATAAAGCCTAAGACGGATTTTTTTGATGTAACAAGCAAGTACAATGCGGCACTCGTCGAGGAAATTTGTCCTGCGAACATTCCAGACGTATTACGTCACGAGTTGCAGACGCGTGCAATCGAGGTTCATGAGTTGATCGGGGCACGGCATGTGACGCGATCGGATTTTATGGTTGATGCACAGGGCCGAGTGTGGTTTTTGGAAATTAATACCATTCCAGGACAAACGATCAACTCGTTGGTACCTAAAGCAATTCGCGCCTCAGGAAGAGAGGTGGGGGAGGTGTTTCGACAATGGATTGAAGCGCTTATTGTACGTTAAGCCTCGCGGAATTGACGTGGGGCGAGGAGATGATTATAATGCAATTATAATATATATGACATTACGCAAGCTGATTCGCGTGGGGAGTTCGGCGGCCGTGATTCTTCCAAAGGAAATGCTTCAGGCAGAACAGTTTGAGATTGGGGATATGGTTCAGGTTGTGATTACAAAACCTTCAAAGACAAAAAGCGTCGCAGAGCCAGTAGTTGATCCGAAGATTATTGAATGGACGAACGAGTTTATAGAAGAGTACAAGCCATTGTTGCGTAAACTTGCTAAATCATAGCGTATGGTGCGCTATCTCTCGTTAGAAGAGATTCTGGCTATTCATGAACGCGTCCTGCAGGAAACAGGTGGATTAAAAGGGATACGAGACGTTGGTCTGTTGTTTTCGATTGCCGAAAAACCAAAGCTGAAGATTGCGGGAGAAGAGATGTACTCGGATGTTTTTATGAAAGCCGCCGCATACATGGAGGCTCTTGTGAATTATCATGTGTTTTCTGATGGAAATAAACGAACGGCATTTTTAACTGCGGCAGTTTTTCTCAAAGTCAACGGATACCATCTGCGGGTACCGCATCCTCAAGCATTTCGGATGCTTATGACAATCACGCAAAAAAAGCGGACGATAGAACGGATCGCGGTGTGGTTATCATCTTTTACTGCCAACAAATAATCACGTGTCCGTTTTCTGTACCGATGAGTACTGTCGTATTTGGCGAAATCACGAAGGGTATATCCAGGCGTTCTGCGATGAGCGGTAAAATAGTTCCGCTAAAGCGCGCCAGGAGGCGTTCGCCGCAGGCTGTATTATTAGGTGATACAGCGGGTGCTTCACCGAGGAGGATGGAGTGTTCGGTGATTGTGATTGGACTGGTTCCGGTTGCGGCGACAGAGTCCGCAGAGAGCGGTCTGATTTCTTCGACCACGGTTTCATCCGGGAGATGATAGGGGGTGGTAGTGAAATCTCCGGCCGTTGCAGAAAAAATTGACCGTGTTTTCTCGGGTATTTCTCCTCCATACGTAAGCTCGAGAGAAAAGTTTCCATCTGGCAGCTCGCTCCAGCCTAACGTGTCGGGGGGCGAAATGCTGCTAATGCCCGTCACGCGTCCTTCGAGAGCTTCTACGATCGGCGCAAAACTTTCGGGAAAAGCGGAGACATCAAGAGCTAAGTCTTGAGTTGGCAGATTCTGATGGCTTGAAGTCGGCGCTTCTAAGGACGTTGTCCAAATAGTGTCTTTGATCGTTCCAGAGAGCGCAGGTGCTGAACGAATATCCTCATCACCGTTTCTGATTTCAAGATAGGGCGCCTTGTTCGCATGCTGCATGAGACGAGCTAGGCGATAGACAGAAAGGGAGGCTGGTGTTTCAAGCGGAACGTCACTCGTGAGTTTAAAGAAGCTATTTTTCCAAGACAGCATAGGTACGAGCGCAAATGGCACGTACCTGTTATCCATTTTTGCTACTCCCAGAATCGCCGATGATTCATTCGTGGCTTCGCGCCACACGCGAGGAAATCCTGACGGCAATGTGGTGGTTTTGGGTACGGCCGCGAGAGCCACAACTCCTTTGGGCATTGCGACATCACGCGTCGCGATCATGATCGTGCCGATGATGAGGGTGAGTCCGACCAGGATTCCAGCGCCGATCGCTAAAAGCCACGTTGCATCTTTGAAACGCGATTCGCCCGAAGTGCCGTAGGCTAAGATCGGGCTGCCTTCTGGGAGGGTGGAGTGGATCTCTGGCTCCATTCAATTTGATTTAACGACGATGTGGAGGTCGTGAACCGCTGTTGCTGCTGCGAGGCGGACGTTCTGATTGGGCGGGAGGTTGATAATTTGGATCAACGCGCTTCATCGAGAGATTCAAGCGTCCCATGGAATCAATTTCGTAAACTTTTACCTCCACGACATCGCCAATCTTCACGATATCAGAAACTTTTTCGACGCGGGTCGGGGCCATTTCAGAAATATGGACGAGACCTTCTTGCTTAGGCAGGATCTCGACAAACGCGCCAAAGTCCATGATGCGGGTTACAGGGCCCTTAAAGATTTCTCCAACAGCGACAGTTCGCGTGAGCTGTTTAACCCAGTCGACAGCTTTCTTCATGCCCTCTGGATTGACGGAGGTGATCATGACGAGACCATCGTCTTCGATATCAATTTCAACGTTGCAGCTATCAATAATTTCGTTAATGATTTTGCCGCCTGGGCCAATGACATCGCGAATGCGATCCGGGCTAATGCGGAAGGATTCAATACGTGGTGCCCATGGGGAAAGCTCGGTGCGGGGAGCGGCGATAGCGCGTTCGATTGTCTCAAGGACACGAATGCGGGCGCTCAAAGCTTGGGTCAAGGTTTCTTTGACGGTTTCGAGAGGGACGCCATGGGTCTTAGTATCCATTTGAATGGCCGTGATGCCAGTGCGTGTACCGGCGACCTTAAAATCCATACCACCGGCACCATCTTCTAGGTCTTGTAAATCCGTAATGACGCGGAACTTGCCGTTCTGTTCATCGCTTGCCATACCCATAGCAATACCGGCAACGGGAGCAGAGATCGGAACGCCGGCATCCATGAGCGCGAGTGTAGAGCCGCAGGTTGCGCCCATCGAAGAAGATCCGTTTGAGCCTAAAACTTCGGACACGAGACGAATGGTGTACGGGAACTTTTCGCGATTCGGTAATACCGGCATGATGGCGCGTTCGGCTAAAGCACCGTGACCGATTTCGCGTCGGCCCGGTCCGCGATTGCCCTTGGTTTCGCCGACAGAGTAGCTCGGAAAATTGTAGTGGTGGAAAAAGCGCTTCTTGGCTTGGAACTCCATCGTATCTAGCGTCTGTTCCATGCCAGGGGAGCCAAGTGTGACGCTCGAAAGCACTTGCGTTGAACCGCGCATAAAGAGACCGGAGCCGTGGGTGCGGGGCATGAGTCCCACGATCGCCTGGAGTTCGCGGATTTCGTCCAAGGCGCGACCATCAGCACGACGTCCTTCGTCCAAAATCATGTGGGTGATCTGGTCATCAACGAACTCGTCTACCGTGTCCATGACCTTTTTGCGATTCTCTTTAGAGATCTGTTTCTCAATCAAATACGCTTCGAGTTCTTGTTTCAATTTGGTCACTGCTGACTTGCGATCGGCCTTGGTCTTTAACGGCTCGGCAAATAAGGTCGAAGCTTTGCGGGAGACCATGAACTCGCGAGCCATCTTGCTCATCTCTTCCAAGGCCTGCTGTTCAGCTTCCTGCTCGACGTTTTTCGGCGAGAAGACGTCGGCCTTCTTTTTGCCAACAGCGGTACGGACTTTTTCGATGAGTTCGATGACTGGTCCGAGGTTCGCGTGGGCAAATTCGATGCCGGCTTGAGCATCGGCTTCTGAGATTTGATTAGCTCCAGCTTCAAGCATGATGGTTTTGCCATTGGCGCCAGCGACGACGAGGTCGAGTCCGCCTTCGTTGGTTTGGGCGTAGGTTGGATTCAAAATCCATTCACCGCTTACGCGTCCCACGCGGCACGCGGCAATGGGCCCATCCCATGGAATATCAGAGATTGCGAGCGCGCAAGCTCCACCGATAAGTCCAGGAATGTCGGCATCATTTTCTTGATCGTGTGAAAAAACCGTCGCCACGACAGCGATTTCGTTGCGCATGCGATCGTCAAAGAGTGGACGAATGGCGCGGTCAATCAAGCGACCAGACAGAATGGCTTCGTCGGTCGGTCGGCCTTCGCGTTTGATGAAGCGTGAGCCCTTGATGCGACCGGCGGCGTACATGCGCTCTTCAAAATCGACTTGGAGAGGAAAGAAGTCCAAACCCTCACGTGCTCCACCCATGGTGGCTGTGGCGAGCACGACGGTGTCGCCATAGCGCACGGTGCACGAGCCGTTAGCTTGTTGGGCTAAAAGACCAACACCGATAGAAAGTGTTCGTCCGCCCCATTCGATAGAAAATGTTTGTTCGCGATTCATAGAAGTGTTTAGAAAGTAATTTTGACGCGGCGGGTTTCTCCAGTAGCTGGCGGAGCCCCAGGGCGTCTGCCTCTGCCGCGCTTTTCGGGAGCATGAGAGGGGAGGATCTCTTCGTCGGCCATGTCGAGTGATTTGAGTGAAAACGTATCAGGATGTATCTCATGTAAAGAGGATGGATCTTTTGTCGCCTCTTCCCGCAGTGGAATAAAGGGAAACTTTTTGCCCATCAAGAACGGTCGGCCTTCTGTTGAGATGTCAAAAAAGCGATCGGCCACTTCTTTGAGTTTGGCATTGGTAGATTCGGCAAACGCCGCAACTTCGACAATGACACCGTGTCCATGAAGATACTCGACGAGTGGAACAAAGTCGCCATCACCGGTAAAGAGGGTAATGACGTCGACTTTTTCGGCGAGCTTCACGGCGTCGATTGCCATGCCAACATCCCAATCAGCCTTTTTTTCGCCGCTGGCAAATTCTTGAACATCTTTAACCTTGAGCTCGATGCCCATATCAGTGAGCGCCTCAAAGAATGATTGTTCGTCGCCAGCTTTGGATTTGGCCACGTAGGCGATGGCGCGAACCACTGGGCGACCATTAGCCACGGCGTCAACAACTTTGCCAAACGCCAAACGCGCACCGTGGATGTGCTTGGCCGAGTGATACATATTTTGCGTATCGATTAAAACTGCTACCCGTTGGGTAATGCGTGTCAGCATAAAAAACAAAAAAAACGAAAAATTAAAGTATTAAAAATGTGAATGATAAAAGGTACGAAGTGACCACAGGATAGCGAAAAAATGGATTTTTGTCAATAAACTCGCCATAATCGTTACGTATCCACTATTGACAGGCGCGTATGGTATGGTAGCTGTATAGATATGTCTATCGAACCAACCAATCAAGAAATTTTGGATAGAGTTGATACCCGTATCTCGCAAGTTTTAGATACGCTTCAAAAGCATATTGTTCATACGGATGAACGATTTGATGATCTATCTGAACAAATCCAGGGTCTTGCGACCCATATGGATGAGCGGTTTACTCAAGTGGATGCCCGTTGTGCCGATATAGAGCGGCGTATGGTCACCAAAGACTATCTTGACGATAAGTTGGCTGACTTGCGCGGAGATCTCGTGCTTCTAGCTCGCAAACAAAATCGAAAATTTGAGTCACTCGTCGAAGAATTTGTTTCCGAAGGACGGTTGTCGCAGGCAGCGGCCAAGCGTCTGCTGGCCTTGGAGCCATTCCCGCAATAAATTCGCGTACCAAAAACGGGCTTTGAAGCCCGTTTTTGTACTCTTTCTTAGACTTTGAGCTTGGTCATCAGCTCGTCGTACGACTTGGGGTCTTCGCGCTTCAGGTACTTCATGAGGCGACGACGTTCACCGACTTTCTTGATGAGACCGCGACGTGAGGAGAAGTCCTTTTTGTGCGTGCGGAGGTGGTCGGTCAGATCCTTAATCTCTTCGGTCAAGATAGCGATCTGGACTTGCGGGGAGCCCGTATCGGTGGCATGAACCTTAAATTTTTCAATAATACGCTTCTTTTTGGTGACGTCTAACATAGGGTTGATTGTCGGCCACGAACGTCCCCGAATAATGTTGCTGTTATTCTCGTAGAAACGAGAACCGTGCATCATGATTGCAGGGACGGCTGTGCCCGGGTTCGCGCGAAACAAAGCGGAATGCCTCGTTTGCGTAGTGAATAAATTGTAGGCGAAATGTAGCAGGATCTGGCAAAAAAGGCAAGATCTAGCGCTTCAGATATGGGAACACCGCCGGGGCAAGAGCCGCGCCGGCGGTGTTCGGGGAGGAGGGGTGGTCAGGAGGGCCGTGGAGCGTCGGCCGTTTCCGCCGGGGGAGTTTCCCCGCCGATCGCTTTCGGCCTCTCCGGCAGGATCAATTGAGCCAGCGCTTGGCGATCCTCTGCTGAAAAGGGGTCTTCGACTTCGAAGATGAGGGTCAGCGCGTCGAACGTGATCTCGCCGCGAGCTCCTGGAGCAATGGGAATGATGAGAAATGTCTTGTTTGTGGAGGGTATGTCCACATATTGAGCGGCCTCCAGTGCCGCCTCGAGGGACTGCTCGTCCGCGTTGCGGTCGATGCTGATGCGCCCTTTCGCTTTGCAGCCTCGAGGGAAGACTAGCACGTAGTCTCCCTTGAAGGCGATGAACATGTTCCAGTCGTCGGTGCGCCCCTTGAAGGCCGTGTCGATGTGCGAAAAGAGAAGCGACCCCCCAAGGGGAACGACGATTTCTTTCGTCGTGGGTGCTTTCAGGATGATCCCAAGCACGGGCGTGGGGCTGGGTTTGGATTTCTTCATCGTCAACTCTCCATTATGCGGGTAGAAGGTTTACTTTATCTTTCATCGGCCGCATTCCGAATCAGACGAATCAACGTATCCCAAAAAGACCGTTTTGTCAATGGTTTTCTGCTCTTTGGGTTATTCCGCTATACTCCTCTCCATGGCCGCCTCTCGCCCCAAGCTTTCCCATCATTTGCGCCGGTTTTTGGAATATATGGAAATTGAGCGTGGGCGTTCGCAGCTTACGATTCGCAATTACGAGTTTTATCTTCAGCGTTTTATCGATTGGGCGAAAGATCCGCAGCCAGAGGAGGTGACGAGTGAGCAAGTTCGTGAGTATCGCTTATATCTAAATCGTCTTGAAGATCCTAAACGCGGGACGCTTAAAAAGAATACTCAGAACTATCACCTGATCGCCTTGCGTTCGTTTTTGAAATATCTCGTACGACACGATGTCGAGACGCTGGCTCCAGAGAAGATCGAGCTCGCCAAGCAGAGCGCTCGCGAGCCGGCATTTTTGGATGCACGAGATTTGGAGCGCTTACTTGAAGCGCCGATGCATGACAGTGCGCCCGAGATGGTGAAGACGCGTGATCGGGCTATTCTCGAGCTGTTTTTTTCGACCGGTCTGCGCGTGTCTGAGCTCGCTTCGCTCACACGAGCGAATGTGAATATCGAACGTGAAGAATTTTCGGTGCGTGGTAAGGGCGATAAGTTGCGTGTGGTCTTTTTGTCACATCAAGCGCGACATTGGCTCAAGACCTATTTGGAATTGCGTCACGATGACGTTCCGTTTTTATTTTTGCGTCATGATCGCGCTAAGAATAATAAGCCGCCCAGTGCACTTACGCCTCGCTCGATTGAGCGTTTGGTTGCGCGCTACAGCGTTATGGCAGGTATTCCAAAGCACGTCACGCCACACACGCTGCGCCATTCTTTTGCTACGGATCTCCTAATAAATGGTGCGGATATTCGGAGCGTCCAGGCCATGCTTGGTCACGCCTCAATTACGACAACGCAAATTTATACGCATGTGACGAACCAACAATTAAAAGAAGTTCACTCCGCTTTTCATGCGCGTCGCCGTGACGCATAATATGCCTATGTCTTCACTACCATGCTCCGTTGGTTTGTTGCGTGAACAAGAGTTGTGTGTGACTCGTCCGGAGCAGCGTGATGCGATTATTGATCATGCCATTCGTGCCCGTCAGGTTGAATTGATTCAGCTGCGAGAGACGCATCGTGCATTGCATTGGCATCCGCTGCGAACGGCAAAAACAGCGTTGCTTTCGGGGTTGGTGATCGGAGGTGTGGCGTTTTTGATTGCGCAGGCCGCCATGCTGGGACGATGGTATACGCATCTCGCGTCGACGTCGGTAAAGATTCCGTTGCCCATGATCGGTGAACGCGCGATTTCACTCGGTTCGTACATGAGTGCGACATCTTCGCTTGCCTGGGCAACGCATATTCCCGTGTATGGCGCGCAAGAGTCATTGCTATTGGCGATTGCCGTGATCGCATTGTTTTTTATAGAAAAATTGATCCTTTTTGTTTTTCGTCGCAACGATGCGCGCGTGATGCGCGAGCGCGCCGGGGAGCTCGAGCAAGAAATTGCGGAGCTCGAGGCATGGAAGGTGTCGTCAGTTGACCAATCGAGAGGATCGGCGGTAGGCTCCACGAGCCATTCAAGTGTCGCGTGACATCTTACGTCCCTGTAGCACAACGGATAGT
Organism: uncultured Gammaproteobacteria bacterium; assembly: GCA_964457295.1. Lineage (GTDB taxonomy): Bacteria > Patescibacteriota > Patescibacteriia > 2-12-FULL-60-25 > 2-12-FULL-60-25 > CAYWEE01. The sequence goes on along the minus strand of CAYWEE010000013.1, from coordinate 52 downwards.
GCAGTAGCCTTCTAAGCTACGGATCGTGGTTCGATTCCACGCGGGGACACCA
>CAYWEE010000012.1:0-29873 GCA_964457295.1 uncultured Gammaproteobacteria bacterium | reverse complement strand
TTGCATGCCTTAGACACGCCGCCAGCGTTCATCCTGAGCCAGGATCAAACTCTCAGATGAACCCCCGTGACCACATCAAGCAAAAACTTAACGTGGTTTTACGGGGATCTATATAAACACAAAACCCGATTCTTTTAGATCATGGTCACTTTTCTGTTGTCGAAGATCTGCTATCCGTCTCTGTCGTGGTTATCCCGCTAAGGAACCGTTCGACGTGCCGGCAGAGTAACCAATTCTGTTTTAGGTGTCAAGGGCGTATGATGAATTAAGAAGGGGATATCTTTTTCTGCCTCATACATTGACAAAATGGCCGTTTTCTTGTATGATGCTTTGTCATTAACTGACCTCTTTATGATCCGCTCCACTCTTCGTATTATCATAGCTCTGTTCGTTATGGGCATTATTACAAGTGCCTATGTTCCAAAAACGCATGCAGGAGGCTCTGTATGGTCATGGACTGATATCTCGAATAAGATCGCCGAACGACAAAGTCGTCCCATTTGGGCCATCGCCCGCGGCGAACCGTATTGGTATTTTACGGATGGCCAAGAGCTCTACTCCGGCGGGCACGTCTGGCGCACCGACGGAACCTACATGGCGGATATCACGGTCGAGGTTCGCAATGCTGGCCTGACACGCGTGGACGACATCGTGAGCGATGGATCAACGGTTCTCTTTTTGAAAAACATTACCAACCGTGATGCTTCAGTTGAAGGACTTTCGTATAACACGCAGCGCGGGTATCAATCTCTCACCAATCCATTGCGCAGCGCCGCAGCAAATGGAGGTATTGCTCATATTACCGGTAGCAACAACCGCTGGATGGTCATAACGAACACCGGACGGATCCTTACCATCGAAAACAATCAAACAACTGATCTCTTATATCCCACCACCTACGCATCGGATCTCTCGTACTCATTACGTCACGTGTCTCCAGCCGACGGCTATAGCTATCTTCCCGTGATTGCCGAACCTCTTGGCAATGGATGGCTGGTTGCTTTTCGCGACCGTAATTCTGGTTATACCCGTTTTTGGAAATATGACGCCAACCGAAACGGCACAGAGGTAACCAATCTGTTTCCACGTCTCACCTATATCTATGCTGCCGCTTCAAACGGCTCATCGGTCATGCTGAATACAGATGCGAATACCTATCTCTATGATGGAATGACGGTACGAACACTTGGCAATACCGCCAGCATCTCGCCTTCATGGAATCGTGTACGTATCGGTTGGGATGGAACGTCTTGGATGATTTTAAGCGACAAAACCATCATGCGTTTTGATGGCACATCGTTTCAATCCCTTGGTCAAACGACCGATCTCATTTTGTCGATCGCCGGAAACCAAAACGGTACGTTCCTCGTCGGCGGCGTTGAGTCGGCCAGTTGGTTAGGTGCGAATCCTTCATATCCCCTCATGGCCAAACTCATCAAAGTCACAGAAGGACAGCAGACAGCGTATACAGATCCGAACAACTATCCTTCCTACACGCTCGGCGGTGGACGTACGGTCACCTCATCCTACGGACCAACGATCACCACCAGCGGCAACCCCTCCAACTTTCGCGTGGGTAATGGCGGGACGTTTGTCTATCACGTCACAGCGAGCGACGTGAACGGCGTTGATCATATTGATCTGTATGCCAACGGCGTGCGTATCAAAACCTGTTACGCCGACGTATGTGAATTTAGCGCACAATATTTTACGAATGGTCTCGCCACGCGCTCGATCCCCCTCTTTGCTAAGGCGGTAGATCGTTCGGGCTATACTACCGATGGCACAAACAACATCGATACCTTAACGGTCGATCTATTCTCGACCGCCACGGCAACCGACAACACCACCGCGCCAACCTCGGCTGATACAAATGGCATCAGCTCATGGACGCGTACAGAACCACAACAATCCACACTCCGTCGCGATCAAACTATGACGTTCTATGTCGGCTCCTGGAGCGCCGTAGGCGTCAAACGCGTTGATATCGTCGTCAACGGCGGCACGCGTCAGGTCTGCGACTATGGAAAGGCCTTGGGCAATCAAACCTGCTCGGTTCTTCTCTATGGCAGTGACTATGCTCTCAATACCCAAGTTGCCTTTAACGCCAAGATTACTGATACCAATAATAAGGTCACCTGGACCCCGCTCAACACCATCACCATCGTTGACGCGAACGGAGCCATCACGGGCAACGGAACACAAAATACGGACCTCTCCTCCTGGGTCTGGTCTGCTCCTGAAGTTTCTTCGCTCAAGCCTGGAGAAAATACTGTCTTCAACGTCAGTGCCTATGATCCACAAGGGGTCACACGAATTGAGATGTGGGTGAACGGCGTTGTACAAAACTCGTGTAGCTTTTCGGGAACCGCCACCAATCGCGAGTGTACGGCCTCCATTTACGCGAACAATTACAAACTCAACACCGACGTCTTCGTAAACGCCAAGATTATTGACGCCACGGGTTCGGTCGGCTGGTCATCTTCACGCACCTATCACATTGGAAACGGCACGACGTCAAATAACGGATCGACCTCCATCATCAGCGTCACCTCAACGCCGAATCGTCTAACGTTGTTACAAGGTGACGTGCAAACCTTCACGGTCAGCGCTACAGATCCCGAGGGCGTACGCCGCATAAACATCTGGTTGAATGGTGTGAACGTCGCGAGCTGTGATACGGGGAGCGTTACCTACAGCACCAAAACCTGTTCTACCACCATCAATGCCAACAGCTACACGCCCAACACCAATGTCTTTGCGAACGCCGAGATCATCGACGGTCAGGGTAATGTAACCTGGTCGAGCAGCGTCACCTACTACATCCAAAGCTCAACCACCACCTCGAACACGACGAGTGCTGATGTCCCGGGTTGGATCACGGTTACGAGTGATAAGGATCAAGGATTTAAAGCTAATGACAAGATTACGGTCACGGCCAACGCCGGAGACGGCAACGGTATCGCCCGTATCGAGATTCTCTTGAATGGATCGATCAACAAAGCCTGCGTGAACACCTCCGTTTGTACCTACGTCGCAGGACCCTATCCAACCCGCAGCTCCGTCTCATACGCGGCCCGCGTGGTGGACCAAAAAGGCTACACGGTTTGGACCAGCTACAAGACGATTTATAAGAAATAACGGCCGCAAAAACAAACGCTCTATATACAAGCAAAAACCCCCAATTATTGGGGGTTTTTGCTTGACAGGAAAGAAAAAATATGATGATATGCGTGCGTCCTTTTCAAGGAAGAAAGGTGCGGCACGAATGTACAGTCAAGACGGTATCAACAAGATGTGCGCAACCATCGCGGCCCATCAAGCGACCCGGACTCCGGAGGCACAGAGGCAGGAAGTGGCAAATGCATGGAGACGACGCATCAAGGAGCGAACCCAACAGCTCGAGCCCTCCCTGAACGAGAAGGGTCTCGCCGGGCTCGTTCATCGATTGACGAGGGGAGGAGAAGCTCGTGTCCATGTCTCCTGCGCGCTCGACGCGCAGGTGGACTGCTACACCGCGGAAGACCGGCCCAATGGGCAACCACGGTCTCTGAAGACACCCGAGGATCTTCGACTACCGATCCTCGTTGAGTTCATTCGGGTCTGCCGAGAAGAACTCAAGCTGATCGTCGAGGTCCATATCCAGTCGCCCATAAGAGGAGATCTGGAGGCGTTCGAGGGGCTGGGTACCCCTTGGCTCACTCTTCGTCTCCCCCCGCCCGCCTGAGGCAGCCCCGGCGACAACGACGTAAAAACCCGGCAACGGTACGTCGCTTCTAGTCGCCGGGTTTTTACTACACAATTCATTAATCGTCCGTAAAGATAATCAAGGAAATCTGCTGTACACGCAGTAATATCAGACCTAAAATCATGAAGCTCAAACATTCATGAAAAAATTATAATTCTATAAAAAGCGGATCATGAAGTGCAGAAGCACTCTCCCGTCGGCCTCCGTCTTTTATCCACCTCTATGCAAACCTAGATTCCCGCCGGAGTTTATCCCGAGCGAAGTCGAGGAACGGGAATGACATAAGAGGCGTCTAAAAGACGGATTTCAGACCCTTGCCAAAACCACCGTTTTCGTATACGCTCGCTCTACTCATTTCCATCGTTTTTACGCTTCAAATCTAATGTAAGCGAAAAACGAGCTTCCCCGGTACTACACCGAGGCGGCTAATAACGAAAAGATATGACAACAGCTACAAAAGAGAAGCAGACGACAGAACTCGAAGGACTCTTACAAAACGAAACCTATACCGCCTTTCCTAAACCGGGAGATGTCGTGAAGGGCGCCGTCATCGCCGTTGGCCGTAACGAAGTCCGTATTGATTTAGGCGGCTTGGCCATTGGCCTTGTGCGTGGTCCGGAACTCGATGCCAGCCTGCACCTCACCGTTGGCGACGAAATCGAAGCCACCGTTATTGATACAGACAACGAATTCGGCGAACTCGAACTCTCATTGAAGGGTGCGGATCGCAAAAAGTCGTGGGAAAAACTCAAAGAAATCTTTGCCGCAGGAACCGTCTTGCCGGTCAAAGTTTTGGAAGCCAATAAGGGCGGTCTTATTGTCCGCGTCGAAGGCGTGGCCGGCTTTTTACCGGTCTCCCAGCTTTCTCCTGAAAACTACCCCCGCGTCGCTGGCGGTGAGAAGCTTCGCATTTTAGAGAAGCTGAAGAGCCTCGTTGGTACGCAACTCGACGTCAAGATTTTGGACGTCAACGAAGAGGGCGAAAAACTGATCGTATCCGAAAAGGCCGTTTGGGAAACCAAGCAAGAAAGCGTCATCTCGAAGTACGGCGTAGGCGACAACATCGAAGGTGATGTTACGGCTGTCACCGACTTTGGCGCCTTTGTCCGCTTTGATACCAATCTTGAAGGCTTGGTCCACATTTCCGAAATCGCCTGGCAGCGCATTGATCATCCTCGTGATGTCTTGAAGGTCGGCGATCATGTTCGTGCCGAGATCATTAACCTTGAAGGCTCCAAGATCTTCTTCTCCATGAAGAAGCTCGTGGCTGATCCATGGAAGAGCGTCAGCGATCGCTTTAAGGTCGGTCAGATGGTTAAAGGACGCGTCTTGAAGATCAACCCGTTTGGATTGTTCGTAGAGCTTGATCCGGACATTCACGGTCTTGCCCACATTAGCGAGCTCTCCAACAAGCCGGTCAAGGACGTCAACGAAATTGCCCGCATGGGTGACGAGTTTGACTTCCGCATCGTCTCGATCGATCCAGAAAATCATCGCCTTGGTCTCTCCTTACGCAAAGGAAAAGACGAGAAGAAGGACGAAGAGTAAAACCCCCAAGATACCTAAGAATAGCCTCGACAAATCGAGGCTATTCTTATAAGGTGTTCAGACGCGTTAGCAAAAAATCTATGCACCCTACTATCAAAAACATCCTGATTATCGTCGCCGCCGTTGGGCTCATCGGCGCGGCATTGGCTTTCGTCAATCTCAAACCAACCTCCAAGACCGATCTATCGACCGTTGCCCGTAAAATCCAAAACGGCGAGATCACGGCCATTACAGTTCGCGGTGCGGTTGTAGAAGCAACTCAACAAGATGGCAGCAAGATCGAGGCTACCAAAGAGGCGGGCGAAGGGCTCACCAATACCCTCAAAAACTACGGCGTCGATGCCCAAAAACTTTTAGCTATCCCCGTCAGCATCGAAGACGCCTCCGGTCCGGGATATTGGGCGAGCGTGATCATCCCCAATCTCTTGCCATTCTTAATTATCGGCGTGCTCATGTGGTTTTTCTTTCGACAGGTACAGGGGCAAAACAACCGCGCCATGATGTTTGGCCAATCCGGCGCTCGTGAAATGGCTAAAGACGCCAAGGGTGGCGTGACCTTTGCAGACGTCGCAGGAGTAAAAGAAGCTAAAGAAGAATTAACCGAGATCGTCGAATTTTTACGCCAGCCCGAAAAGTTCATTCAATTGGGAGCTAAGATCCCCAAGGGCGTCTTGCTCATGGGTTCACCAGGAACCGGTAAAACCCTGCTTGCTCGTGCGGTCGCCGGCGAGGCCAAAGTCCCCTTCTACCACATCAGCGGATCTGAATTCGTTGAGATGTTTGTAGGGGTCGGCGCCTCCCGCGTACGCGACCTGTTTGCCAAAGCTAAAAAGAGCGCCCCCTGTATCATCTTCATTGATGAAATTGATGCTGTCGGTCGCCAGCGCGGCTCGGGCCTCGGTGGCTCACACGACGAACGCGAACAAACCCTTAACCAAATCTTGGTCGAGATGGATGGCTTTGAACCCAACATGGGCGTCATCGTGATGGCCGCGACCAATCGTCCAGACGTCTTGGATCCCGCCCTACTCCGTCCCGGCCGCTTTGATCGTCGCGTCGTACTTGATCCGCCAGATTTGAATGATCGCGAACAAATCCTGACCATTCACGCGGCCAGCAAGCCCCTCGCGAAAGACGTCTCGCTTCGTCGTCTCGCCGAACGCACACCCGGATTCTCCGGTGCCGATCTGCAAAACCTCATGAACGAAGGAGCGATCTTGGCAGCACGCAAAAACCTCAAAGAAATCCCAATGGATATCCTGCTCGATTCCATCGAAAAGGTTCTCCTTGGCCCAGAACGCCGCAGCCACGTCATGAATGAAGATGAACGAAAAGTCACAACCTATCACGAAGGTGGCCATGCGCTCGTTGCTCATCTCTTGCCTCACGCGGACCCTGTACAAAAAGTTTCGATTATTTCTCGCGGACGAGCTGCTGGGTACACCCTGAAGATGCCAACAGAAGATCGCACCATGCGCCGCTTGAGCGAATACAAAGAAGATATCGCTGTCATGCTCGGGGGATACGCGGCAGAACAGGAATTCTTTGGAGAAATTACGACTGGAGCTTCAAACGACATGAAGCAAGCTACACGTCTTGCTCGTAGCATGGTGACGCAATGGGGTATGAGCGAAAAACTCGGCCCTCGCACCTATGGCGTTCAAGAGGAAATGATCTTTTTGGGTCGCGAAATTCATGAAAACCGCGATTATTCAGAAAACAAGGCCCTGGTCATTGACGATGAAATTGATCAACTGATCAAAGAAGGACTTCAAACCGCTCGCTCCATTATCAAGAATCATCGCGATGCCATGGAGCGTATTGCGACCAAACTCCTCGAAAAAGAAACGTTGGAACGCGAAGCCTTCTTAGAAGCCGTCGGCATTCCTCCTGCGAACGTCAAAAACGTTCTCAAGGCACAGAGCTAAGCAGACGACACCTACAGAAAAAAGACAAAGGGGTGCGGAGAATGGTATGATACTGCCATATGCTTCGCACCTCTTTTTCTGCATCCGATGCCGCAGATCGTCCGCTCTATCGAGAAATTTTTCCTCGCGCCTATAAACTCGCCTGGCGTGAATGGCGACTATGGCCCCTAGCCTTACTCGCCTCCATCTTATTTACCGGCGGTGTATTCGACGTGATCTATCGAGGTATTCAAAACCTCCCAGAACGCGCGGCCATTCTCTCTTCTCCGACAGATCGTCTCATGCAAGGAATTCAGGGTATCGCCCGTCTCTTTGAAGGGCCGCTGGATGTTTTTACCTTAATTGGCAACATTGAATTTTTACTTACCGTTATCATCTTTCTCATCGCACTGGTTGGCTTATCATGTATCGCGCAAGCTGGACTTATTTATGGACTCGCCAGTACAGAGCGCGGACAACGACCCACACTGCGCGCCGCTCTCAACGTCGGCACACAGGCTTTTCGATCCGTCGCCCTTCTCACGCTCGGCGTCTTAACGCTCCTTTGGATTACACGTTGCCTCATTTCCATTAATTTATCGTTGGCGATTTCACTACCAACCTATACACGCACGCTTCTCTATCTCGCATCGTTTACGGTATTTACCGTCATTTCTTTCGCTCTCACGATCGTGCATATATTCGCCCTCAATGCCATCGTCTTACAAGGCGCTTCCGTGAGCGAAGCTGTCGTGCGTGCCTATCGACTCTTTCAACGACATTGGATTGTCTGCCTAGAAACAGCGACGCTGCTATTTCTCACCGTCATTGGTATCGGCATCGTCTGTATCGTCATCTATCTGCTCTGTATGATCCCTCTTTTAGCCGCACTGATCATCGCCGGAGCCACCCAGTCACTCCTCTTGCTCTACGGGACCATGGGTGTTGCTATCGCGCTCTTTACCATGAGCATCGTCTTTGTAGGCGCCTACGCGACACAATTACAATACGCCGTTTGGACCAACCTCTACCGACGCTTTGGCGAACACGACATCACCTCAAAATTACATCGCATCATTCGCGTGCTAACGGGGCGGAGCCGCTCATCCACATTCTAATTGGAACCGCTATATCGTTCGCGTTCTTCTACGGCTATGACAACTCCTCAACCGCCAAAATCACAGTCCATTGAAGACTTGTTCAAAAAGCCCACCACGCCTGTCGCACCTCAAAAAAGCAGCAGCAAAACATCCATTCCGGCCAAACCGGCCGGTAAAAGCATCAAAGAGCGAGAGGCGATGAGCTCAGCCGAAAAACTTGAAGAGCGCATGGCCGATATTAAGGTATCAGAAATCGAAAAACTCGCTCAAGAAAATGCCGCTCGACTACACCTCCCCTACATCAACCTCAAAGGTTTTCCCATTGCCCCAGAAGCCCTAGCCATCCTTCCTCGTGAAGAAGCGACACAGAATAGCGTCGTCATTTTTTTGGCTCTCGACAACGAAATCCGTCTAGCGACCTCTGCCCCCGGAGCCGGCGTCGCCGCCATCAGCGAGCGCCTGACCCGTGAACGCGAAGCTCACGTCGAGCTCTACTACATCTCTTCGGAGAGCCTCAAGGCTGCTCTAAAACTCTACGACACCCTGCCCGAAATCAAAGAGATTATCTATGGGGTGCGCATTGATGAACAAACTCTCGAGCGCTACACCAACGAAATTACCGACCTCAAAAAACTTCAAGAAACCATCACTAAAGTTTCAACCACCGACATCATCACCCTCATGATCGGTGGAGCGCTTAAGCTCGACGCCTCTGATATTCACGTGGAAGCCGAAGAGGCCGATGTTAAAGTTCGCTATCGTATCGACGGCGATCTTCGCGATGCCGCCGTTCTCCCCAAAACTGCCTGGCACCAAATGATCTCGCGCCTCAAACTCCTGGCTGGCGCCAAAATGAACATCGAAGGCACGCCCCAAGACGGACGCATTACGATTTATCTCACCAACGAAAAAGTCGATATTCGTGTCTCGTTTCTCCCTACCGCCTTTGGTGAGTCTGTCGTCATGCGCTTACTCCGCCCCAAATCCATCTCACTAGAATTCAAGGATCTCGGTGTCCGGGGACGTGCCTGGGAATCGTTACAACGAGAAATCGCTCGTCCTAATGGCATGATCGTGACAACTGGTCCTACCGGATCGGGAAAGACGACAACCCTCTACGCCATCCTGAAGCGTCTCAATACCGAAGACGTCAAAATTATCACCCTCGAAGAACCGGTCGAATATAAGCTCCAGGGCATCAACCAAAGCCAGGTCGAACCATCCAAAGACTACACTTTTGCCAAGGGCTTGCGTTCAATTCTACGTCAGGATCCGGATGTGGTGATGGTGGGAGAAATTCGCGATTTGGAGACAGCTGAAATCTCAATTCAAGCCGCGCTCACCGGTCACCTCGTCATCTCAACCATCCATACCAACAGCGCCGCTGGTGCTATCCCCCGTTTTCTCTCAATGGGCGTTAAGCCATTTCTACTCGCGCCAGCCATCAACTGTATCATCGGACAACGCCTCGTGAAGCGCCTAAATCCAGAAAGCAGAATCCCCATCGAGCTCACGCCGAGCGTCTTAGCAGAAGTGAAACATGAATTAAGCAAGCTTCCAAAAGAGGTCTTAGATGAATACAAAGTCGATCTGGATCATCTCCAATTCTTTGGCCCCAAAGAAGGCGCAACAACCCCCTACAAAGGGCGCGTCGGTCTCTACGAGATCTTCACCATGACCAAAGAAATCGAAAGCATGATCCTCGCTGGTCACGTTTCAGAATACGACATTCTAGCCCTCGCTCAAAAAGCCGGCATGATTACCATGGCGCAAGATGGATTACTAAAAGCCCTTGAAGGGCTGACGTCGGTTGAAGAAGTTTTGAGAGTCGCGGAGTTGCAGGCGCTGGAAGAGGCACCATAAAGGAACTACTGCACCTCTATTTTCAACCAAATAACGCCAGGGTGTCGCCCAAGCCACTTTTCCACCCGCTCTGGCCATTCAAGGACGAGGATGCTTTTTTTGTCTGCCAGTTCCTCATCTAGATCTAACGGCAAAAGCTCGCGTTCATCTTCGAGGCGATAGGCGTCGACGTGAATAAGACGAAGGTTTTTTGTAGGATACGATCGCATCAAGGCAAACGTCGGGCTCTGTGGTACCCGCTTGCTCCCCAACATTTCAGCCAAAATCTGCACAAAGGTTGTTTTACCGGCACCGAGGTTTCCAGACAGAGCCAGAATCGTTCCAGGCATTAAAAGAGGCATCAGGACGTCAGCAATCACGCGCCAATCAGCCACTTCCTGCAAACGAAACGTTTGTTTTTTAATCCCCGTACCAGTCAATGTGACTGTACGAATTTCAGAGGACAGCGTGCTCATCTTTTTCATAAATCAACCTCCGGTGTGGCATCAATCGTTTGCCAGCGGTCATGTTTCCCTTTGGCAAAACGCCACAAGCCAGCGGCCGCAATCATGGCCGCGTTATCGGTATGAAATCCTTGTGCAGGCGAAAGAAAACGCACCCCAGGCGTCTCACGTCGCATCGCCTCGGCCAACGCCTCAGACAGACGCGTGTTTGCCGAAACTCCGCCGACGATACACACGGCCTTAGGCGAGGCCTTGCGAATCGCCCGAAGGGTTTTATTGACCAGCACATCCACAATCGCCTCTTGAATCGAGGCGCACAAATCATTCACCGTCTGCTCATCTTTCTTTTTAACGGCGGAGAGATTCAACCACGTTGTGCGCACGGCTGTCTTAAGTCCGGAGAAACTAAAATCCAAAGACGGGTCATGGATCATGGGACGTGGAAATGGAAACGCCGTCGGCGAACCCTTGAGAGCACGTTTAGAAAGAATCGGCCCACCCGGATATCCCAAGCCCATAAGCTTCGCTGTCTTATCAAATGCCTCCCCAGCCGCATCGTCCCGCGTACGACCCAAAACGGTATAACGACAAAAATCTTTCATCAGGACAATCTCGGTGTGACCACCCGAAACAAGAAGCGCCAGAACAGGAAACTGCCAATGCCGACGGTTCTGCGGCATGAGCCAGGCCGAGGCCAGATGGCCTTCGAGGTGATTCACACCAATCAGAGGCTTCTCTGCCGCCCAAGACATAACCCGAGCCGCCTCTACGCCAACGCGTAGGGCCGTCGCGAGACCAGGACCTCGGGTGACAGCAATAGCGTCGATCTTCAGATTTGGAAACAGTTTAGCGCGATCAAGAAGCGTCACCAGCTCCCCTACATGCATCCGCGCCGCCACCTCCGGGACCACTCCCCCAAAGCGTTCATGGACGGGAATCTGGGTCGATATGGCATGATGCAAAACTCGCAGCCGACCTTTAGCAACCGAAAGAATTGCGACTGAGGTTTCGTCGCAACTCGTCTCGATTCCAAGAATTCGCAGATCTCGGCCTAAAGGATTGGTCATGATGCTATACTATAGCCCTATGTGGCTTCTTTTTGCTACCCTCAGCGCCCTCACCGCCGCCCTCACCGCCATCGCCGGCAAAATCGGCCTCAAAGGCGTTGACCCGACCTTTGCCACCGGCATTCGCAGCGTCATCATGTTTGTCTTCATGATGGGCGTATTAGCCATCAGCGGAAAGTTTAAACTCCTCGACACCCTCGATCGACGAGCCGTTATCACTATCATCATCTCCGCCATCTTCGGTGCTCTCTCTTGGCTTTTTTATTTTATTGCTCTACGCGACGCCACCGCCTCCAAAGTCGCGGCCGTAGATCGGCTCTCCGTAATCTTTGTTATCCTATTTTCTGTGCTATTTTTAGCAGAAAAACTGACGTGGAAACTGGCACTGGGAGGAATCCTAACGACAGGCGGGGTTATATTGATTGTGTTGGGATAAAATTATTCCCGTTCCGCTAAAAACTTCTCAGCATCCAACGCCGCCATGCAGCCGCTCCCCGCAGCTGTGATCGCTTGGCGATAGCGTGCATCCTGAACGTCACCAGCAGCAAAGACACCGGGGACATTTGTCCATGAAGTTCCTGGAACGGTCTTAATGTACCCTTTTTCATCGAGTTCAATCTTATCTCGAAAAAGCGACGTATTCGGCTCATGGCCAATGGCAGCAAACACACCATCAATCGGCATCACTGTCGTCTCGTTCGAAACTACATTTTTGAGACGAACACCCGTGACATGACCAACATCAACACCTAAAATTTCTTCAATGGCCGAATTCCAAATGACTTTAATTTTTGGATGCTGGAGCGCACGATCTTGCATGATTTTAGAGGCCTTAAATGCATCACGACGATGAACGATCGTTACCGATTCAGCAAACCGCGTTAAAAACAACGACTCTTCCATGGCACTATCTCCCCCGCCGACAATGATGACGTTTTTTCCTTTAAAGAAAAACCCGTCGCAGGTAGCACAGGCCGAAACACCATGACCGTATAATGCTTTCTCGGACTCCAAGCCTAATCGACGAGCTGAGGCGCCGGTCGAAATGATAACGGACTTGGCTTCAACGGTTTGCGATGGTGCTGTAACGACAAACGGATACACCGAAAAATCAACTGACGTAACGAGCTCGGACACAATCTCCGTCTCAAAGCGCTTGGCCTGGGCGCGCATCACCGACATGAGATCAGGGCCCTGAATACCTTTTTCAAAACCAGGAAAATTCTCAACCTCCGTTGTGGTCATGAGCTGCCCGCCCGGCTCTGTCCCTTCAAACAATATCGGCGACAAGCTCGCGCGCGCAGCATAAATCGCCGCTGTCCATCCAGCGGGCCCAGAACCGATGATAACGACATTGCGTGGATTCATATTCGTTAATGTAACCCTTCGACAAGCTCAGGGAGTACATCTTTATATTTCCTGAGCGGAGCAGCAGCGGAGTCGAAGGACTCCCCCTTATCCAATATACGGCTTTAATTTTTCTTCAAAGGCTTCTTTGGTCATGCCACCGACAAACCGATCAACCTCCTTGCCACCCTGAAAGACGATAAACGTTGGAATCGACATGACATTATACGTTTGCGCGCTCTGCCCACTCTCATCCACATTCAACTTACCGATCTTTAATTTTTCGGCGGGAATTTCTTCGGCCAACGCCTCAATCATAGGCGCCATAGCTCGACACGGAGGGCACCACGGAGCCCAAAAATCAACAAGAACAGGGGTTTCGGACTGTAAAACATCTTGTCCAAAATTTTGATCAGTAAATGTGTATTCCATATGAGTGATGTATATGAATGATACAGAACCCGTCCCTCATTGTCATTTCTGCAAACGCAGGAATGACGTAAGCTAACGATCCAGGGCAATCTTTCGTTCCTTCGTTTCTTCGTTGTAGATCTCTAAGCGATCACCGGGTTGAATCTTAACCTTGCCCTTAAACCCGATACCGCACTCCTGACCCGCGTGGGCTTCTTTAGCAGTAGACTGACCCGACTGAAGCGAATCAACTACCCCTAAACCAATCGGCTCCGATTCTCCGTTCTCCACCTTACGCCACACACGTACCTTGGCACCCGGAACAATCTTGCCGGACATGACTTTAACCCCCACAACCATACGCGCCGCCTCCGTGCGAAAAATCGCCACAGCTTCGGATTCACCTAATGGAGTGACAATAACTTCTGGCGGAACCAAAATATTCAATTGCTCAATCACGTGATCAAACAGGTCGTAAATAATCTTACACTCCTTGGTCTGGACGTTCTTTTCTCGAGCCAAAACCGCGGCCTGAGGAGTGATCATAACATTAAAAGCATAGACCACGGCTGGCGGAGAATTCTCGGCACGCGCGATATCGTTTTCGTTTACGTTACCTAAACCCTTTTGAATCACCTCAACGCCCACATCATCATGAACGATTTTTTCAAACATGCCCAACAATGCTTCAAGCGATCCAAGTGCGTCACACTTCAAAATAACATGCAACATCACCTTACCGGCCTTACCATCTTCTTTGACCGGCATATTACGCGTCGCCGTCAATTGAGAAGCTACCTGTTGTGTGGTCTTCACCTTTTTCACCTCTAATGTTTTTGGATCTTTCGGAATCTCTAAAATATCTCCCACGGCTGGAGCCACACGGAACCCTAAAATCTTGACCGGCATGCCAGGCGTAGCCTCATCAACCGCCTTACCCGTCCAATCGCGCATCGCTCGAACACGACCATAGGCCGCACCAGCAACACCAAGATGATCATTACGATGCAGCGTACCGCTTTGGATCAACACCGTAGCTACCGGCCCTTCCCCACGATCCACGTGAGATTCAATGATCGTACCAACGGCCAATCGATCGGGATTAGCGCGAATCTTATCTGCGTTCAAATCGGCGACAAGCAGGACAACATCCAACAACTCATCAATACCCATACCACTCTTAGCCGAAATCTTCGCGAGTGGAACGGCGCCGCCCCAAGCCTCGGTCGTCACACCAAGTTCAGACAACTCGGCCAAGACACGATCCGGATCAGCCTCAGCTTTATCCATCTTGTTCAAAGCAATAACGAATGGCAATTTAGCCGCCTGGATAATCGACAATGCTTCTTTGGTTTGCGGCTGGACACCATCATCGGCCGCGACCACCAAAATTGCTACATCCGCCACCTTAGCTCCACGCGAGCGCATGACCGTAAAGGCTTCATGACCCGGAGTATCGATAAATGTAATATGGCGATCTTTCTTAACAACTTGATAGGCACCAATATGCTGCGTAATACCACCAGCTTCACCGCCCATGACATTCGTCGAACGAATAGCGTCGAGCGTTTTGGTTTTTCCGTGATCAACGTGCCCCATGACCACCACAATCGGAGGACGGGCTTTTAAATTTTCTTCTTTTTCTTGGTCGTGCAATTCTTGCACGCGGTCCATAGCCTGCACGGTTTCAATAGCATCTTCTTTTGTCTCTTCTTCGAGGGTTGCTTGAAAACCCAACTCTTCCGCGATAATGGCAGCTGTTTCAAAATCCAAGCGCTCGTTTTGGGAGGCCAAAATACCGGCTCGCATCAATTCCTGAATAACCTTCGTGACCGGCAAACTTAAACGACCAGCCAATTCACGGACGATAATAACGTGAGGCAAGGCGACGGTCTTTTTGATCGCCGTTGGATCGGCAGATTCAGCTTTTTTGCCACCAGCCAACAAAGAGTCACGTAAACGCTCGCGACGTTCATTTTCGAGCCATTTACGGACAATCTTCTCGCTCATGACATCATCAATCTTGATAGCCCGCTTACCAACATCAAAACCCAACGCGGGCAGGCGGTTCAAGAGCTCCTCAGGTGTTACCTTGAGACGACGGGCGACATCAGATACATTCATGGTCGTTTTAGGGTACGGGGAAATGCCCTATCCGTCAATGACAGAACAAGGTACATTCTGGACATGGAAGGCCAAATTTTATTGATCGATAAACCCGCCGGCATCACTTCACACGATGTCGTTGATCGTATTCGGCGGATCTATAAGACTCGAAAAGTAGGACACGCCGGCACGCTCGACCCCTTTGCCACCGGACTCCTTATTTTAGGCGTCAACGGAGCCACGAAAGAGCTGGGAAAGCTCACCGGCTTAGACAAGAGCTATCGGGCGACGGCGAGGCTGGGAGTAACCAGTACCACGCTCGACCCTGAAGGAACACTCACCCTCACAGACGAGACGGACTATACCCGCCCTAATCAGAAAGACATAGAAAACGCCATCACCCAGCTCGTCGGGACATTTGAGCAACAGGCGCCGATCTATAGCGCCAAAAAAATAGGCGGAAAGAAGCTGTATGAGCTCGCTCGAAAAGGCTTAGGAGACACCGTAGAACGACCAAAAAAACAGGTTACCGTCCACATGGCACATCTCATCTCCTTTACCTGGCCCGAACTCGTATTTGAAGTTTCCTGCTCTTCTGGCACCTATATCCGCGTTTTGGCCGAAGATATCGGCAAGACCCTAGGCTGCGGAGCCTACCTCACAGCCCTCCGCCGCCTTTCAATCGGAAGCTACGACCTCAAAGATGCTAAAACTCTCGAACAGCTAGGCTGGAAACCGTAAGACCAAGCCCTAGACGCGTACCCCGTTCCTTGGTACATTCCCCATACCGACCGGTTCACATTATTCGTCATTTCTGGATGCAAATCTCACCGCAGAAGGTCGGCTTCTCTTGATACCGAAAAAATAGGACAATTACACAATTTTCGTATCCTCGTAGGAGCTTTGTATCCGTCCATATTATCTTTATGACCTGGTTTTTAAGTTTAGCCCTCGGAGGGCTTATTGGAGCAGGAAGTGTTTTTTTCCTCAATCGCCGTGAAGCACAACGTCTGGCCGCAGAAGCGAAAAACAATGCCGATAAAGCCACGGATATCGTGGCCAAAGCCGAAGCTCGTGAGCAAGAAATCTTGGTAAAGGCCAAAGAAAAGGCCATCAAAATCATTGAAGAAGCTCGCGTTGAAGAAAAACGAACGGCCGAAGAAACCAAAAAAGAGCGCACCCTGCTGGGTGAACGCGAAACGGAGTTGAGCAAAAAACTGCTCGAGCTCGATGATCAGCGCAAAGAGGTAGAGGTTCGTATGGCCAAAGCCAAAGAACACGAATTACAGGTAGAAGCCCTCAAACAAGAGGAAGAAAAGAAACTTCAAGAGGTTGCCGGGCTCAGCAAGGAACAGGCCATGGAGCGCATGTTTGCCATCCTCCAAGAGCAACAGGAGGACGCCATCGCTTCTCGTTTGCGCAAGCTTGATCAACAAGAGGGCGATATTGTCGATAAAAAAGCAAAAAATATTCTCGCGTTAGCCGTTCAGCGTCTCGCCTCATCAACGGTTGCAGAGACCACCACCACCAACGTGAATCTCCCCAACGACGAAATGAAGGGGCGCATCATCGGACGCGAGGGACGAAACATTAAAGCCTTAGAACTCCTCACCGGCTGTGAGCTTATCGTTGATGACACGCCCAGCATGATTACCATCTCGGGCTTTTCCCCCATCCGTCGTCAGGTCGCCAAACACACGATCGAAAAACTGGTTGCCGATGGGCGTATTCATCCTGGTCGTATCGAAGAAATCTTCGAAGAATCCAAACGTGAATTGGCTCTGGACATTAAAAAGACAGGTGAAGACGCCCTGTTCCAGATGGGCATCTCCATGGCCGGCATTGATCCAAAACTCATCCAAATCTTAGGTCGCTTAAAATATCGCACCTCATACGGACAAAATGCGCTCATGCATTCTATGGAAGTCGGCAACCTTGCCGCTCTCATGGCTGAAGAGTTGGGTGCTGATGTCATGGTCTGCAAAAAGGGCGGGCTGTTCCATGATGTCGGCAAAGCCGTCGATCACGACATGCAAGGTAGCCATCCAGAGCTCGGCTACCAGATCATGAAAAAATTCGGCTTCCCCGAAGAGATCTGCTATCAATCCATTAGTCACCACGAAGACAAACCACATAGCTTAGAAGGCGTGATCGTCAAAGCTGCAGACGCTATTTCGGGAGCACGTCCGGGAGCACGCAAAGATTCTCTCGAGTTCTACGTCAAACGCTTAGAGGACCTTGAGAAAACAGCCATGTCATTTGAAGGTGTCGAAAAAGTTTATGCTATCCAGGCCGGTCGGGAAATTCGCGTCTTCTTGAATCCCAAGGCTGTCGATGACTTTGCTGCTGCACAGCTCGCTAAGAATATTGCCACAAAGATTGAAGCAGAGCTCACCTATCCGGGCGAAGTTCGTGTCACCCTGATCCGCGAAACGCGCATCGTGGAATACGCGCGATAAAAAAGAAGAAAAATTCCTGCCCGGAGACGTACTGTAAGTACGTTGAGGATATTTACGGGCGAAGGCCAGATTATCTGGCCGAAGCGCCCGAAGATCACCAAATTAAGAACACCGTCACTTGAAAAATAAGGCGTTTAGGGCTATTCTTAAACAAATCGCTCATTTACCCTTTATTTCCCCTTACATATGAACAAAGCAGAGCTTATTTCACTGTTAGCCGATAAGGTCGGCATAACGAAAAAACAGGCCGAAGACATGGTCGAAAACTTTGTCACGACCGTGACCGAAACCCTCCAACAGGGCGGTGAAGTCACGATTGCAGGCTTTGGTACGTTCTCCGCTCGTACCCGCGCTGGTCGCATGGGTGTGAACCCTCAACGACCCACCGAAAAGATGCAAATCCCGTCGGTCACAGTGCCTAAGTTCAAGGCTGGAAAAGGATTAAAGGACGCCTTAAAGAAAAAACCCGTCGCGAGTACACCGGCTGCGGTGTAAGAACAAAAAAGAAGATAAAAAGACAGGCTCAAGGGCCTGTCTTTTTTGTTCGTGCCGATGGGAAGCTCTCCCCACAGGGAGGATAGTCTCTTCTCTTGCCGCGAAACTCGTTAGTCTATTTAGCTCCAGCAATGTGCTCGAGCATCTTGCTGCGTTCAGAGACCATCCTCCCTGTGGGGAGTTAGTGGATTCACGTTCGGCGGATAACGGCAACAAGATTCGTAGCTGACCAAATAGAAACAGGAGCGTCCTGCCTCCATCCCTCGATTCGTTCAATCTCCCATTCAGGCCCAGAGAATAACTGACGCAGCTCTCGTTTGGTGAAAGCATGCACATAACGCTGCGCCTCCGCCCCTTCGGCACGCCACGGAATCCAGGTATCCCCCAAACCGCCACCTCGTACCAAGGGCAGGCGAAACCACGAAGCGAGGAATACAGACCAGGACTTTGCTGGAAGATGGTGAAGATTCCAGACCGTCAAAACGAGCGTTCCGCCGGGACGAAGAATGCGTGCTAACTCTTGAGCAGATGCGTAGCGTTCCGCTAAGGATAGATGATGAAAAACGGCAATACAGGCCACGACATCAGCCGTGCCGTTAGCAACCGGCAAAGCCGGTAAAGATCCCTCTCGCATCTCGGCCTGCGGATGAGGGGCAAGAACAAATGCAGAAGCGGCACGAAGGGAGGCGGATGGCTCAAGACCGATGTATCGAACATTGAGAGGAAGAACGGTCGCCAGGCGGCCATTTCCCGCGCCTACATCAATCAACGTATCGCCATCTTTTACCCGTTCACGCACCAAAGACATGACACCCCACGGCGCACCACGCGTAGCCGCAAAAGCTGTGCCGTGTTTTTCGTAAAATTCAGAAACAGCCTCTGAAATGGGAGATGGGTTGTGGTTCATGCTCGTTTTCTATACGATCCTACAGATGAATCCCCTCCTTCGTCCACCCCTCAAGGTCGTTCAGGCCATTCTGCAAACGGCCGTCCGCGAAAATATTCGCGATCGTAAGGCTCTCGCCACCATCATGCGACGAGAGCTGACAGGTACCCATTACGCTTTTCCCACCGTCCAGCACCTATGGCAAACCTATCGTAGCCTCAAGAAAACGGGCGAGATGAAGATACAACCAAACCTCGAACGAGCCCTCCGTGTTAAAGATGTTCGCACGGATTCAGGCGTGGCTCCGATCACTCTTTTGACCAAACCCTATCCGTGCCCAGGCAAATGCGTCTACTGCCCAACAGAAGTCCGCATGCCTAAAAGCTATATTTCCAGCGAGCCGGCAGCCGCTCGCGCCCTCCGCCTTGCCTTTGATCCCTACGCTCAGGTAACAGAACGAGTAGAAACGTTAGTCCGAAACGGGCATCAGGCGAACAAAATCGAATTGATCATCAAAGGCGGAACCTGGTCCGCCTATCGCGCCGACTATCGACGGTGGTTTATCAAACGCTGTTTCGACGCCGCCAACCACGTGGGCTTGCGTGAACAAGGCAAACGACTCACACGCTACAAAAACCTTGCAGCCTCCCAACAAGAAAACGAACACGCCGAATATCGCATCATCGGCCTCACCATCGAAACACGGCCCGACTGGGTCACAGCTAAAGAGATTATCAACCTGCGAGATCTGGGCTGTACGCGCGTCGAGCTCGGGATTCAGACCCTGCAAGACGAAGTCCTAAAAATCACCAAACGCGGGCACACGCTCGAAGCAACCGTACGCGCCATCGCCCTTCTCAAACAAGCCGGGTTCAAAACCGACGCCCACATCCTCCCGGGACAACCCGGATCGACGCCAGAAAAAGACTTAGAAGATTTTCGCGTCTTGTTTGCTGATCCGCGTTTTCGTCCCGACATGGTGAAGCTCTACCCGTGCGTTGTTCTTCCAAGCGCCGAGCTCTACGGCTGGGCCCAGGCAGGAAGCTTTGTGCCGCTCGAGGGAGAAGTCCTACGTGAACTCCTAATCGCTATGCAGCGCCTCCTCCCCCGCTACTGCCGCATCTCACGCCTCGTGCGCGACTTTCCGGAACAAGATATTTCACACGGCAACAAAATCACGAACCTCCGCGAATCGCTCGAAGATGAGATGCGTAAACGCGGAACGCCATGTGTCTGCTTACGTTGTCGCGAAGTTGGCCACGTCCGTGATGTCGATCCCAAAACCGTTCCCATTCTCCACGAAGACTGGTACGAAAACGCCGGAGGACGTGAGGTCTTTTTAAGCATGGAGGATAAGGAACGAAAAGCGGTCTACGCTTTTTTACGCTTACGCCTTCCTCTTTCTCCGGAGGAGCTTCTCTCACATCCCACGTACAAAATAGATGAACGTTTTGTCCGTGAATCTAAAAAAATCGACGAAGCCTTTCCCGCACTGCGAAACA
The DNA here is from genome assembly GCA_964457295.1 of uncultured Gammaproteobacteria bacterium. Taxonomy (GTDB): domain Bacteria; phylum Patescibacteriota; class Patescibacteriia; order 2-12-FULL-60-25; family 2-12-FULL-60-25; genus CAYWEE01. Next base: position 8,991 of record CAYWEE010000012.1, on the reverse strand, counting down.
CAGCCATCGTCCGCGAGCTCCACACCTACGGCCGCGCGCTCAATCTTTCCATGGAACATGGTGACGCCTCCCAGCATCGCGGCTATGGACGAATGCTCATGCAAAAAGCTGAAGAGATCGCCAAACGCGAAGGATATAAAAACATGGCGGTGATTAGTGGGATTGGGGTGAGGGATTACTATCAGACGTTGGGGTATGAACTGAAGGAGACGTATATGATGAAGGTGCTTTAGCGTTGCGCGATCTTTGCGCGATTCAAAACAAGACAGCGATGTCATCCCGAGGAAAGTCGGAGCGACGAGGAATCTTCGCATAGAAACCGCTGTCGAGAACGTCAAAAGGAATTATTCCTATGTGCCTGTGTCTTGGATGATCCCTGCCGACAGCAGCCAATATAGATTCTGCATATCACGATTCAAATGATAGGTGTCCCCGTGTTTGATCATCCCAAGATAAGATTGCAACGTTTCATTCTTGGGATTCTGCTCGATGCGTTTTATCATCCGTCTTTTGGTCTTTGTGCGTGGGATGCGGTGATGCGGAAAATGAGTCCAGCCGAGGAAATCGACGCCTGAGGCCAAAGTTTTGATAAAGACCTTGTTCGGATGAAGACTTAAGGCAAGAGGTCCTGCCAGGAAAGCGGCGATATGTGGCAAATATTTCAACAGCTCTGTGCGATCCGTTGAGAGAAACACAAAATCATCCGCATAGCGGCAATACTGTTTTACCCGCATGTCATGCTTTATAAACTGGTCAAATTCGTTCATATAAACATTGGCTAACAGTTGCGAAGTGAGATTTCCCAGGGGTATTCCTTTGCCCGGTCTATCCTCAAAACTTCGAATGACTCCCTGCAGTAGAGCGAACAGACGCGCATCCGTCACCCGAGCCTTCAAGATGCTCATGAGGATATCGTGATCGATGCTCGCAAAAAACTTTCTGATATCGCATTTCAACACCCAGCAGACTCTCGTATTATTCCTGCTTGTTCTGCTGGCAAGGTTCTCGAAACGCATGAGAGCTCGATGTACTCCTTTACCTATCTGGCATGAAAACGAGTCAGCAATGAACGTGGGAGCAAAAAACGGGTAGAGCTTCCGATGGATTGCATGGTGCACTAGCCGATCGCGGACCGTCGCCTTGTGAATGTCACGCGGTTTTGGATCGTTGATCCGAAAGTACATGTACTCGCCATGAACATATTGCCCGCTCATCAAATCAGTATGTAGATCGGAGATCTCATCACCTAGTCGCAACATGAATGTCTGCACATCTTTCTTGTTTCGCTTCCCTCGGATAAACTCCTGCCATGCTTCACAAAGATTCTCCATTGATGCAATCTCTTCAAGTGTTACTTGGCAAAATTTTTTCATAGAGGAGCATATGTTACCCCCCCCCTCGACAAAATCACGTCAAACCTTCCTGTTTTGCAAAAGGTCATTGATACTTACAAAATCTGGCACGCCCACTACTCAAGTTTTCCTCGCCTCTCAAAGTTTTCACTAGGTGCAAAAATTGATTCGCTCTTCACTGACGTGATAGAGCTCATTTTTCTGGCAGGTTATGCCGGAGCGGATCAAAAATATACATTCATCGTTAGGGCAGCAACAAAACTGGATTTGCTCAAATTTTTTATGCAAGCAGCATGGGAAGTGAAGTGTTTAGATCAAAGAAAGTATGCGGCGCTTGCCATGCCCCTCAACGAAATAGGAAAAGATATTGGTAGTTGGCAGAAATATCTGCAAACGAAACAGCCCCCATCCAAAGGATGAAGGCGTTTGCAAAAACACGAAGAGATTTGCGAACGAACAGGAAGCGGTTGTCGGAATCCCACTCGTTGTCGAACCAGTTGTTGTCGAGGATGCGCCTGCCGGAGTTGCTGTTCAGCACCGCGACGTACCGGTTGTCGTCGTTCATCGTGGACGAGCCGTCCTGTCCGTGTTGAGAGCCATCCAGATCACCACCGATTGAATAATCTCTCGGTTGAATTTTATTCGAGGCCATTAGCCCACCAGCTCCCGACACCAAGTATCTTCAGTTTATGAACGAGCCGACGCACGCTGCCGACCGGCGTACCGATCGACATTCTGGCAAACGGTCCCATTCAGATTTCGACCGCCCGAAGCCTTGACCGCGGACTGTTTCGTCTACTATCCATTCAGAATGGTATCAAAAAGCAAGCGACCCCGTCCAACACACGAATCCAAGCTGCGGATCGTGTGTCGAACGGGGTTCTGAGAGCCAAGTACCCAAGTGTCCCAGAGCCTTTTTTAAGGGCCGAGGGACATAGGGTCCAAGGTCTACTTGCGAACGAACAGGAAGCGGAAGGCGGAATCCCACCCGCGGCCGAACCAGTCGAGGCCGAGGACGCGCCCGCCGGAGTGGCTGCACAGCACCGCGACGAACCGGTAGTCGCCGCGCACCGTGGACGAGCCGAGGGCAACGATCCAGAACTGACGCTGGAGGTCACACGTCTCGGGAGAGATACCGACGGCGTAGGCTTCCTTCTCGTCGCCGGACACGTACCCGTTCCTAAGGCCCCAGGCGATGATGTTCTCACTCTTGAGACCACCCATCTCCTCGATCTCCTTGGGAGTGAACTGCTTCACGAGGAAGGCTTTGTCGCCCGGCACTTTGTCGAAGTCCTTGCGGGACTCGTGCTGCTCCCACTTGTAGCTCCCGTTGAAGAGCGCCGAGACGCCGTTCTTGGAGAACAGACGCTCGAGCTCGGCCATGGCCGGGAGCGCGGCGTACGTGACGCTGACGAGGTACTCCTCGGCGCGGAGGACGATCTCGGTCGCCTTGTCGACGATCAGATCGAAGACCTTGTCGACGAGTGCGGGCTCCTTGAGCAGGCGGCGCAAGTGGTCGATGCCACCGCCCCGCTTGCGAAGTGCGGCCACGACGACCCGCATGAGCTCGAACATGAAGCCGAGCACGGAGAGCAACGTATCGATGTTCCAATCCTTCTTCTGACGGCCGCTCATCGCTCTACCCTATTTCCTTTCGGCTCACCCCTCATCCCGACGCTATGCCGAGACCTAAGGCCTGCCTGTGATCGAAGCTAAGTAGACACTTGGAATTGTAAGGTTCAAAACCGAAGTCTGAACAACATAAGATATCATAAAAAAGCCATTTTAGCAAGGGGGGAATAAGCCAAAAATCGCCTAAAAAGACGATATTTTTGCTATATAGAGAGTAAATTAGGCCTTATCCTTCGACTCCGTCAGACTCCACTCAGGAAAGAAAATCGATTCTTCCCTGAGTTTATCGAAGGGATGCCTTAATGGAGTGTCTGACTAGATTCCCGTTTTCACGGGAATGACACGCTAGGTACAAGGCAGCCTCACGCCGCCACAAACACCCCCACCTCTTCGGCCGCATCCTCCATCTTCACCAAATGACTCTCGGTGCTTGAACGAAGCTTCCATTCAACCGATTCCTCGGCCAAGGTTTTTTCGGAGATCACAAGGCGCAAGGGTAAACCCAACAAATCCGCATCCGCGAGTTTTTCGCCCGGGCTCGCCTCGCGTTCATCCCACAGGATTTCGACACCTTGGTCGCGTAAGTTCTCGTAAAGCTCTTGCGAAGCGGTCATAACCTGCTCTTTACTTTCTTCGTTGCGACCAAATAGCGATACCAGATGCACGGCAGCCGGAGCGACCGCCTTGGGCCACATGATTCCACGTTCGTCATGCAAAGCTTCAACGATTGAACCCACGAGACGCGTGAGACCAATGCCGTAACAACCCATATAGACGGGCTGGCGCGTACCATCTTCTGTATTGATCTCAAACTTAAAGGCTTCGGTGTACTGCGTTCCTAGATCAAACGTATTGCCAGCCTCAACGCCCTTGGTCCAAGCCAGTGTCGCTCCACAATTTGGACAGGGGTTCCCTTCTTCGAGCGCCACGATCTCGCTATTTTGACCAAACGAACAGCTGGGGCAAGCGAGCAGACGATCCTCGCCAGCGGGTGTCAAAATCTGAAACTCATGCGAAATATTTTTGGTAAAAATGCCACCCGAGGCTTCCACGACTTTGGCAGGGACTCCGCAACGTTCATAGACACGGACATAGGCAGCGACCGCGCGATGATAGAATTCGGTGAGACTCTCCTGGTTGGCATGAAACGAATACATATCCTTCATGCCAAACTCGCGACCTCGAAGAACGCCAGACTTAGCGCGCAGCTCATCGCGAAACTTGGTCTGAAGTTGATACACCGCTACTGGTAAATCCTTATACGAATGCACAAACGACGCTACGAGCGGCGTTACCACCTCTTCGTGTGACGCGCCGAGGATATATTCCTTTCCTGTCTGACTCGGTACTCGAAAGAGAATGTCTACCTTCTCGAGACGACCGGTTGTAATCCAATTTTCCTTAGGCTCAAGCGCCGGCATCAAGATCTCCTGTGCACCCAACGCATCCATCTCTTCGCGCACAATTCGCTCAACCTTACGCAAAACCTTCAATCCTAACGGAAGCCAGGAATAAACACCTGCCATTTCTTGGCGAACAAAGCCCCCCTGAATAAGAAGCTTAGCATTCGCCGTCTCGGCATCAGCCGGCACGGATTTGGACGTTCTCGCAAAAATCTGGGAATAGCGCATATGGCCAAAGGGTAGCTTGGAGCGGGCGGGATGTCTATAACCTATCTAGGATGAGGCTTAGCGACATCCCATAAGCTATCAAAAATAGCAGTCATGAAATCATGATGCTCCGATGATGTCATAAGAACCGCATAGGCATTACGTAAAGAAGAGATATATAACGCCTTATCGTCATACAAAAACAACGTCGTAGAAAAACGCTTTTCCATCTGTTTTGGCAAAATACGCACATGCTGCTTTGAACCATAAAAAGTCTCCAAAAGATCCCTAGAAATCGATCCTTCCCACAAACTGCGCGTCGTTATACCTCTCGCATTTCTTTCCGAGACATAATCCTCAACCATATCCTCTCCAAGCTCACGAAAAAAATTATACGTAGGCGCGATTGAATCTATATGCTTTGTGCGGGTGTACATCGTCTCCATGATAACGCGACGCACAGCAGTGACCCCCTCATAAAAAACAACTGCCGGTTTTTCTTGTGCCTTTTGCGTTTTCGCGGCCATTAACTGAATCCACTGAGTAAGATGGCGATGATTCTCATTCACCTCTTGCACGCACTCATCGCTCGCGTGCGATAAAGAGGCAAGATCCGCACGAAACGCTATGCGCGAACCAGATCCGACCGCTAATACTAATCCGCGCTGTTTTAATCGCTGCAGACAATAATATACCGTCGGACGCTTTAGTCCGGTCTGCTTCATGATATCTGCAGCCCGCTCAGCCCCCTGCATGATGGCATGCAACACTTCAACCTCGGCCATAGAAAGACCCAAAGAAATAAGGAGTTTTTTTGGTTCGAGCATACGATTTGTATATTGATTATTATACATCATAGACTACTAAAACGTCCTCTGTCATCCTAAAGACACGACTTCATGTCGAGCACATTCTCAAAAGGAGATCTCATGAAACTCTCGCGAAAAGACTATGCAGTTCTTGGAGGCTACGGCGTATTGGGCACGATGGCATTCCCAGGTTTCGCAGCGGCTTACCTGCTATTCGAATACGATCCCGACGAAGGAGAACTGGATCTCACGAGAACCGTAGCCGGCCTGCTATTTTCGACGGCAATTTGGCCTGTCGCGGTACCGCTAGCGGTAACCGTAGGGCCAATCTTCTGCTGGTATCGTAGCAAGCTTCCCGTCGACGACGTGCTACACCGATACCGAACCGATCTCTAGCCGCACCCGCTCCTTCCCTTCTTTACATACCCCGACTCTCTAGAGCCTGGGGTATGTTTGATATTTTTTATAAATTATAAAATAACAAGTAAAAAACAACCTACACACAAAAAGTGATGCAAGGTCGATAAAACATCTATACTCAAACATACCTCGTTCTCACGGCGCTACATGCAGCTAAGTCGAGATAAGACAGTATTAAAAAAGCGAAAAGCGCGAGGAGCAGAGTGCCTCGCGCTTTCACGAAACGGAGTCGACGCGTAACAGCAGTTTCCGCGCCGACAAGAAAGAAGTAGCCTAGATGGCCGGATCGAAACAGCAGCTATAAACAGTGTCTGGATCATCGATGAGCAGGCAGACAGGGTCGGCGGCAGGATCGCCGCTCGCGATTCGCGCCTTGCCGATGGCCTCCTCTCGCGTCTCACCGACATAGATGGTCCCGTCCAAGGCAGCCACGTACTTGCCAGCATGAGGCTCCGCCTCACCCCAGTGATCCATCAACCACTTCGTATCACGAGCGTGCGCCGGGGAAAGCCGTGGAGGTCGAGGTCGCTCAGGCGGTCGGGATGATGCCATGGAACATTCACCTTTTCTGGATAGATCCGTTAGTTGAGCGCTCCCCCAGTACCCGTGAGGTAGCTCGCAGCGATGACGCAAAAACAAAGTGCCGTGGGGAGTATAGAAAAAAGACCAATGCGTTTCAAGGGGATTATGCGCATCATCCTTTATTGCAACAGTTAAAGAGCTTGGTACAAATCGTGCTTGCCAATAGATAAAAAAACGATGTCCCCGTTTTCCATGCGACGACCGATAATACGTATCTTGAGATTCACAGACAAAGACCACAAACCAGAAAGTTCACCCTTTAGAGGATGAAATCGAATGGACGGATGCAATGGATTATCTCGAAACATCTTCTCTGTTTTAACAGCTTGCAATTGGATAGGTCGCTCAAGTTTTTTAAAACTTTTTACAAAATCGGGATGATAGAGAATCTTGGCAACGAGCATACCGCTACAAAAGATCCGCCAATGATGTTGCCTCAATCAATTTTCCCTTTTTATGCAGATTCGTCGCCTCCTTGGAACGTCGCACGATCTCCGCCGTCGAAATCAATTCAGCATCATCTTCTGCAAGTAAAAAGCGAAGATATTCACTCACGCTATCAAACCCGCGCTCTAAAGCGAGCTTGCGCGTTTTAAGAGCATCTTTACGAGGCAGGGAAACAGAAATGGTTGTATTCATACGGCAGATGATTATTAAGATTTTAATAAGCGTAGACACGCTTGTCAATACCATCAAAATACCGCCCCACCTGGGACGGTATTTTGATGGTGCACCCGAGACGATTCGAACGTCTGGCCTCTTCCTTCGGAGGGAAGCGCTCTATCCAGCTGAGCTACGGGTGCTAGGAGCGAGAGAAGTGGAAGCATCGTGCTTACACTTCCGAGCGACGACGCATTCGTATGGTAATCCATACGGGTGCTAGGAGTGGGGGGACGACGTGCCCGTATGGTAATCCATACGGGTGCGAGGATTTTCTTCTGATAGTGACAAAGAAAGACCAGCCGCATCGTAACGAAGACGGCCCGCGATAGCAAGATCGCGGGCCGTATCGTAAGAGAGAAGGGACGGTGTCAGGTCCGAGGACGAAAGAACCAGAGAGCAAGAGCGCAGACGACAAGGCAAGAGCCGGATGTCGACCAAATGAGGGAAATGGTCGCTTCATTCGCCGGGAGATCACGAGTTGTTAGCCAGACCGTGAAAAGCACCACTACGCCCCCACATCGCGCAAAGAACGACTGTAGCGACATATATGTTGCCCGGTACTGACCATCAATCCGTCGCTGCGTAAAGATCTCCAACAGGGGTGCATAGCATCCACGAGTACCCTCATGGAGAACGATAGGAACCAGCGACCACGTTCCGGGAACATAAGTAATCATCGTTAACGTACTCCCCGCTACGGCCAGGATAACAACCAACGATCCTGCACCAGTTATCCTCCGCTTCATCCGACGTAGCACATAGCTCGCTAACATCAGTGGAAGCTGCAGGATAATCCAACTCCATCCCAAAGCCTCTTCACCTAGTCGACCGGTGAGAAAAGGTGTCCAAAAATGGTTGAACGGTGTGACGAAGTTATAGGCAGAAGCCACACCGACAACCCACCACAGCCCAGACCGAGAAGAAAGTGCTCGCCAACTCGCCGACAGAGCATGCTGCCTATGCGCAGATGTAGCGAATCGATCCGTCGGCATACAGAACACATTCCATACGAGAGCGATGCCCATACATACTGCCGCAATCAACCAACCCATCCGATACCCCCACAAGCAAGCGATCTCCCATCCAAGAACCCCGCCCACAATGACAGCGCCGGCACGCATCACAGAAGCCGTGATAACGGCACGTTCGTACACATAAACGAGGGCTGAATAGTCTGTTTCGGAAAGGGTCGGAGCATGAGCGGGGATAAGCATGTCTCGCAACCACGACCCTAGGGCGCCATTCGTAAAGGCCAGACCGATGCCGATCAAGACCTCATACAAAAGAGCAGTTAAGAAGCCATTCGCGGCAGCGTACAGACAGCTCGCTACCATGATGCAAGCCGTACCAAGGCGAACGGCATAAGCCCGACTCACCCGATCGGCAAAAAGTCCCGTAGGAATCTCTGCAATCACGGCAGCGCCAAGGAAGCATGCGTTGATAAGGCTCACCTCACCAAGCGTCAAACCCAAGCTTAGGAGATACGGCACGTATGGAACAAGGACAAGGGATAGAGCCAGGTCAAAGAGCGCCACGAACACCAGGTACGACGTCTGAATAGGCATGACTTCCTCCACCTAAAACGAAACCGGCTCGGGGTGATTCCCGAGCCGGTTTGAAGCCAAAATGCCACGATGAGCACTTAGGCGCCTAGCGGATCGGAAATCCAAAATCCATAAGACTGCGCAGAAACGCGTGTCTTACGAAACATTGGAATACCGACCCAAAGAAGGCAGTTCATATAATTCGTTGTATCTATTGGTTAACACATTTTTGAATCTTCGTCAATCCTTGACGCTCCCCCATCTCTCCGCTACCATCTCAGCCATCCGAACTAAATGCATTACGACGCTCTGATGTCGTATATCTGCGTCGGTAGCTCAGCTGGTAGAGCAGGGGCCTCTTAAGCCCAAGGTCCTGGGT
>CAYWEE010000011.1:0-31427 GCA_964457295.1 uncultured Gammaproteobacteria bacterium | reverse complement strand
TCCTCATGCAAGGTCAAGTCTTCATCGAGGTATTTTTTGATATGGCTACGCACCTCCACCGGATCCTGCTCCTCTAAAAAGATGCGAAGACGCGGTTTCCAGAGCTTTTTTGGCTCAAAATAGAGTATTTTGGTCTCTGGCGGCTCATAAATAACCGCAAAATCAGTCAACTCTTCAAACGGGTAAAATGAGCCGTCATAGACCACCCCATTCTCCCCTATTTGGATCAAAACACGGTGCGGCTCTTGCTTATCCGTCAAAATCAAGATAATGACCGTCAACAAGATGATAAAAGCAAAGAGATAATTAGCCGTAAAAATCGCGTACACGGTAAACACAAACGCGATCAAGCACATCCCCCACATCCAACGAGGTCCGCGCTCAATACGATCCCAAGAAGCCGCCTCCCACACAAAGCGATCTTGGGCTTTAGCGATCTGCTCCAGTAGCTCTGGATTATATGGCATGACGGCAGTATACCATGCCATCAACCACCAAGCATCCCATATGAAAAGATATGTCTTCCGTCACGACATATGTCTCTGGACGGGATAGGACGCTGACCATCCACCTAAAGGGAATCCGCAGACCGGGAAGAGGCATATGTCGTGACGGAAGACATCTCCATAGAGATACCCATCATGACACATGCCTCTTGTAACACTTCGGAGAGAGACGGGTAATGAAATAGTAGAGAATCACGCTAAGCTCAATATTCCTATTGTCTTTTCCGTGACTCTCTTCACTTCGTTCCCTGCGTTTGCGCGTCATCTGTAGCGAGGCTTATGGATAGGCACAAAACGCCCGCGCTCCAAGAGACGGTAAACATGGAGAACGCTCCGGTTAGAGTGTCCGTGCGTGTTGCAGAAACCCCGAACCATGCGGTTCGGGGTTGTTTGTTACCTGCCTGGTTTTATAGCGCGTTCAGAGCTGCGGCCGTCCGTGGGCCAATCATTCCGGCCCCATCTGCCGTTCGTGACGAAATTAACTTTTTATCTAATTGAAACTGAATGACTAATTCACGTGTTTTAGGACCAAAATATCCCGTCGCGCTATCCGCATTAATCGGTAATTGAAAGTATTGCAGAAGACGCTTTTGTAACGCCAAAACTGCCGATGAACGCATGCCACGAGACAATCCCTTTGCAATACGTTCCCCTGCTACCTTTGCCGGGACATGCGATTCAACGACTGTCGACGTCGTAGTCAAAATCGTAGGCGACGTTGAAGGTACCACCTCGGCAGCAACAATCACGTTCTGTAACGTCGCGGACGTTGAGGTGGCTACAGACTCTGGTTTTTTGAGATGCGCCATAAACGCGACACGAGCACGTTCAATGGTTTTTTTAAACGACTTGATCGATGATGCCAGCCCCGGCGTTCCATACCCACAATACGGCTGCTGCATCGCTTCCCACGCGATATCAATTTCGGAACGATATGCCTGAACGGCATTCGCGTACACATCCTTACCCACATACGCAGCCGTGTCTTTTTCAAATCGCGCGATGTAATCGGCGTACATCTTTTTTGTCGATGCTGTAACACACTTTGTTGGGAGAGCGGCCGCCGCAACTTCTGTAGCCCGCACCGTATCGACCTGAACCCCATACCCCACAACACACAACGCGATAACGACGATCCAACGACATCGCTCAAAAGAAATCATAGTTTAAAAAGTATAGAACATAACGCGTCATAGAGCCAGCCCCAATCACGATCTCGATGTTGTGGACTATCCACAGCAAATGCTACGCTACACGCAGCAAATCTATGCGACGCTTTCTATTAAACCTATTCGCCCTCACTCCCCTAGCGCTCTTGGGATATTACGGCCTACCCGTACTTCTCGATATGCGCAAAGGCCCCGCACTTCAAGCGCAGATCGTTCAGCTCGTGACGCACCCACAGTTCAAGAACGCTTTTTTTGCCTACATGGCTCTCTTTTTTGGCATCGCGTTTCTCCCTATCATGTATAACCAAGTTCGCCAATTCATTGTTCGATGGCAACTTCGCGCCACACAGCATCAAACCGTCACCGCAACCATTACCAAAGTTCACAACACCGGCATACGCATGCAATCCGGCTCCTACGCCAAAATATACGTCCAGCTCCCCGACGGCCGCACCACCAGTTTTTACGAAAACGTTTCCCTCTTTCAACACCTCCACGTCGGCAATCAGGTACGCGTCACGTATGACCCTAAGCGCATCAAACGCGTGATGTTGGCTCAAGAATAAGGAACGCACGCCGATTATTATTTCCTCCAACGCTCCAGTCGCGGGATAGGTCGTGTCGCTAGCCACGCGATAAAACCATTCATACCAGATTTTTTCATAGACTCGATACAAAACTTCTGCATCTTTTGCGGTGTATCAACCTTATACCTTTCTAATCTTCTTGGATTCGTCGCCGAGACAAACTTGATGTTTTAAATTCCACCAAAGATGCCGCGCGTCGAATAGCGCATCAGGATTGGATGAACTAGCCATTAAACGCCTCAAGTGCATTTTACCAACCTCCTGCGATCGTTGGTAGGCCTCACCGGCAGAACGTCCTTTAAGCAGGCCCAATGGCACCTGATTCGACATTTCCATGAATGGTTTCGCTCGATCATCTTCAAGGGGCCTGTGCCATTTCTCATGCCGCTGAACAAATACAAACTTGTCATCGTAACCGATAAAAGTTGAACCAGCATTTTTAGCAACCGTATGACCAAGCTCTTTCGCGGCATCGCATGAAACGGCGTACGTCACCCTTCCAGCTAATAGCTTGTCGTTATCTCCAAGAACAACCAACGGTTCATCGTCATGACCCGTAACGCATTCCTCGTTGCCGTGACCTTGTAATACAATGAATTCCGGATCGAGCTTTTCAACTCGACCTTCAAAGTCTTTGCGATTCGCTTTTTCCCGATATAGATCAACGCACTGATAATTGGCAGATTCCGCAGCCTCTATGACGACCTCACTCCAAGCGGAAATATATCTTGTTGTTGGATCATGTTCTGGCCGCGTAATGATCATCATACTTCCGCAGCTTCTTTCCAAGAACGCAACCACTCCATTTCGATTTCTTCAATCTTCCTACCGATTTCATCACCTTGTTCAACGTGTCGAATCATCTCATCACGCACAAAGCTCCCATCCGATCCAATGGAGATAGACGTATCTGGAGAAAGTACCGATAGACGTGCAAGAACTAATTTACGAATCTCGTCGTCTAAAGACATTTCCATGTTTCGTGGTTCGTTTGGCATATCATTAAATAACACCCAACAGTTCCAATTTCTCTAAAATCTGAATTGATAATTGAGTATCATTCTCAACTTCAATATATGCCACCTCCCAAGTGATCGGTCCCTCGGGATCCAGCGACAGGACGATTTCTTTCCGGGCGCCAAGCGGCAACGTCGAGTAGACTTTGAGAAAACGTGCCTTTAGTTCCATAGAGAGAATTTAGCATTACTGCACCCGCTTTTCCATGGGCACCAAACCCCCCAGCCCTATTCCCGAAGGAAACGCGACGACAAGCACCACAGTTCGAACTAGAGGCAATTTCATGCTTAACATACGCAAAAATCATATTTTGATTAAAATGACAGTGGATAGAAGCCCAAATCAAGAACCTCATTTTGACATAGTTTTGCCATAATTAGGATTCGGATAATTGTGCTTTGTTTAGTTCAATTCATCTAAACAAAACAATAACTAAGTCAATTTTTTACCTAACCTCCTGACTTCAGAGTCCAATGGCCATTTCCCGACCGCTTCCAATGGAGAGCCGAAGCAATACTTCGATGGCTTCCTTACCTTGCTCTTTGTATACCCCTACAGGGGAATAGAGAAATATAAGGCCTATTTATTGGCTATAATTAGCTAAATAAATAATGATTTTCTGTTTGACTTTTATGATCGGCTATTGGAGATCTTGGGTTTTTTATTATTCTTCAGTAAAGAGTTTCAAATAATTTTTGTATTCGAACTCTCGACCGTATGTTGTCTTACGGTCCCGTTGTTCGAGAACACCAATTCTCATGAATTCAGCTGCCAATGTATTTGCGGATTGGCGGCTCAAGCCCGTCCACTCCTCAATCTTGCCCACATTCACAATGGGTAGTTTGTAAAGATTGCGAAGGACTTCCATGCCGCTTTTTGCCCTGCGACTGCCAAGCGCATAAATTTTGGCCATATCCTTCTCGCGAAGCGCATTAATCTTCCTCGATGTCTCAACCGCTCTTTGCGCAACAGCAGTGATTCCTTCAAGGAAAAAGTTAACCCATGGACCAACCTCCCCACGATTGTGATAGCCCTCGAGTAGCTCAAAATACAGCTCTCGATGCCGTTTGAAATATTCTGAAAGATACAGCGTTGGGCGTTCAAGAATACCCTGCTGGCAAAGATAAAATGTGACGAGCAAACGACCAGCGCGTCCATTACCATCAAGAAAGGGGTGGATGGTTTCGAACTGGGCGTGCAGCAAGGCCGTTTTGATGAGCGGCGGCATTTCGGGCGTACCATGCATAAATAACTCGAGATCATGCAGCGCACGCTTCATTTCGTGGACTGGAGGCGGCACGAAACGCGCCGTGATTGGCGTTGCTCCACCGATCCAATTTTGCGACCTGCGAAACTCGCCAGGCGTCTTACCAGGCGCATCACCGGTTCCCGTAAGCAAAGTCTCATGCACTTCACGAATCAACCGGAGCGAAAGAGGAAGTGTTTCAAGTCGCTTCAAACCAAAGTTCATGGCTTTGATGTAATGCAAAATTCGATCAACATCTTCCGGAATATCTTTTGTCATTTCAATTTCAGCCCGGATAGAGTCGCTCATCGTCGCACGGGTTCCCTCAATTTCGCTTGAGAGAGCGGCCTCCTTGCGAACGTACATAAAAATGAAGAAATCCAAATCAGGCAACAATTGCGTGATGCCGTCAAGTTTACCGAGAGAGAACGCGGCCTTGGCATGAAGCTGCTCGGTAAGTGGCTCAAATACAATGGTTTCCTTGGGAGGGAATACAGCCGGAATAAAGGCTTTATAGCCTTCCGATTGCTTGACGAATGTCCCCAGATTGACGGTTTGCATAGATGTCAAGATAATGCTATTTTTCTTGACATCTGTCAATGAGATGTCGAGAAACGGATCTTAGACAGCGAAGTACCGCTTCGCTGGATGCACAGCAATATAGAACGAATGATGCGTTATTTTATGGCTTAACCAAGCCAAAATATTTAGCTCATTTCTAATGACGATCTAGGGTTTTTGGGTTTTCGGACAAGGTTTTAGCTATTCAAGATTACGTGAATGAGGTACTGAAAATAGCATCCATTCACGGGAAGTTTAGGTTTTCGACCGAAGATTTGAAAAACGGTATAAAACAAAATGAGCTACAGTGATAACCGCAGCTCATTTTGCTTGTCGTGAAAAATCTATCTCCTCTTCGAACGGCCACCTCGTGCTTGCGAAAGCGCGCTTCCGGCAATTTTCTTCGTTTTTGATGAAGTACTGCCTGAGCGCAGTGCTTTCGATGCGGTCGTTGCGATCTTGCTACTCGTTTGTTTTTTGTTTGGCATATTATTTCACCTCCTTTCTATGGTAATCAACCGAACTTGCACTCTAACTTTTCTTTAACCACCTCCCAGTTGTGATATTTGGAATCCAACAATGTGAAGAATTTTTTCCCGTGATTCTTATGCTTAAAGTGACACAGCTCATGGGTAATCACGTAATCGATACAATCCTTCGGCGTGTGAATGAGTCTTGGATTCAAAATCACCTTCTCTTGGCTTGAGTAGCTGCCCCAGCGCTTCGGCATCTCTCGAATGACGATCTTCGGCATGTCTTTGTATCCGAACTTCTCTATCATTGCGGCAAGTCGCTCTTGATATATGACTGCCCTTCTTTCCAGCAGCCACTTACTCAAAAGTCGCTTGTTATAGGTACCGTCTAAAACCGATTGCTTCGTTGTGATCGCAATCTTTCCATGAACTAATGAAACTGAATCATGGCTGCCTCGTTTCACAACGAGCTGATACTGCCTTCCTAGATAATAAAAGCCTTCGCCGGAAACATACTCCCTTGGGTAAAGGCGTTTCGAATATTTCTGGAAACAATTCAGTTGCTTATTCAGCCAAAGCCACTTCTTCCGTAAAAATGCCTCTATACGGTCTTGCTGAGTCCCTCGTGGGCACTTAACGATAATCTCTGACTTTGGATTTACTGTTAAACTGAACGTTTTTCGCGCTTCAAGGATCAAGAAATAATCATATTGATATTTCCCGTAGACGAAGCGTTGATTTGTCATACGGTAAATATCTCAAGATTGTGTTCGGCGAGCTGCACACATGTGTCGACCAGCGACTTCATGTCTTCGCCGGATAAAGGGATATCAAGTTCAGACTTAACGTGATCGTAGAGATAATCATCTAGTTTATTCTTAATGATACGCTTCACCTCGGCGTTGCGATGCCAGTCAACAATCGTTTCTCCGCGAAGAATACCCAGCAGACCAAGGACGATTTCTACGTACTGTTTGTCATTGAGCTCGTATGATTGCAGATAGCTTTTTAGGTTGCGATAAAACACCGGAGCTCCGTTAACTTCTACGATATCAAAGGGAAGTTCATCATCCTTTTTCTGAATAACTTCGTCACGGATAAGCTTCATCTGACCCAAAACTTCAATATCCGCTAGCCTGCCATTACGCATTTCCTCTAGGAGTTTCTTAATCTTATCCGAGAAACGTACGTACAATTCTGGATCGGTATCCATCTTCTCGGTAATCGTGCGTTCAGTTTGGGCAGCAATGGCTTCGGCTTTGGATTTATTTGAGCCAAGCTCTTCGATCGCCTTTGTAAACTTCTCCGTATCGGTAATATTGATCGGTTGAGTGAGCAATTCGACACCTTGGGCATCGACATACTGATCAAGAATTCGGATGAGGCTGTTCTTGTATTCAGAAAGATCAAGGCGATCTGCGTATCGAAGACTTGCGGACTTACGAAGCTCAATCAACTTTTTCAATTCCTTCTTGTATACGTGAATGTGCTTAAACTCAGTACCGAAATCCTTAAGCATCAGGCACTCGTTAAATGACCGCGTGAATCCGTTTAGCGCATCATAAAACATACGGCGATCGGGTTCATCGGCTAGTCTAGCTAGATACACTTCATCGTCCTTTGTCTTGCCTAGATCCTTGAAGAGCTCGTGAACCGAGTCATAACGCTGCTGAAGCTCCTGAATCTTGTCCTGAACATCGATCAAGGTTCCTTTGACATCATCCTCGTCGAAGTTGCCAAAAAGCTTCATAGCTCGATCAAGATTCTTGGCATTTTCAGAATAGTCGATAATAAATCCGGTTGTCTTTGGATAGAAGTCATTATCAAACAAGCGATTCACGCGAGCGATAGCCTGCAACAAGTTGTGATCCTTCAAGTCTTTCGCGAGATACAGGACTGTATTACGCGGAGCGTCAAAACCGGTCAAAAGCTTATCAACCACAATAAGAATCTCTATTCCATCGTTGTTGTGTTTGAAACTTTCAATGACGTCGTCCTCGTATGACTTCAGGCTTTGATATTTCGCGCTAATCTTTTCGAGATAATCGACAACTTCTTTTTTATGCGTATCCTCTTCATCAACTAATCCGTTTTCATCAGAAATGACAATAGCCGTTCGAATTTTTCCGCGTTCTTCAAAATACCGCTGAAATAAAACAGCTGAATATTTGGAAGGTGCAACGAGCTGAGCTTTCAACCCAGTGCCTTGAAGCCATTCCATGAAATGTTCTTCGACGTCGTGCGCTATTTCTTTAATCCGGTTCGGATTATCTTTGATAACTTTCTTCTCCACGTATTTCTGCAAATCTCGTTTCTTATCATCGCTCAAGCCCTCTGTTAGACGACCTACGTGGCGATCGATTTGATCGGTGTTTTGTGTGAGCTCGACATAGCGACCTTCGTAGATCAACGGCAAAATGATCTTATCCGTCAACGCATCATCAATTGTGTATTTATCGATATACCCGCCAAACTTTTCGTAGCTCGACTTCTCCTTTTTCATGAGCGGCGTACCAGTGAAACCGATATAACAAGCGTTCGGGATGATTAAGTTCATCTCGAGGTTTGCCATTCCACCTTGGGTACGATGCGCCTCATCGATCAACACAAAGATGTCTTTTGATTCATCGACAAATCCAGCTTTCTTTTTTGAGGATGACTCAAACTTATGAACGAGCGTGGTTATCACGTCCAGCTTTTTCTCTTTGATTAATTCAAGAAGATGTTCGCCGCTCGTAGCTCGAATAACACCCTTCTTCAAACCGCAATTACGGAATGTATCGCCAATTTGTTTATCAAGATCACGGCGATCCGTTACGAGAATGATTCGTGGATTCTTGATATGCGGATGCTCAATCAATGCACGAACAAACATGACCATCGTGAGTGACTTCCCGGATCCTTGCGTATGCCACACAAGCCCGCCACGTCGCTTTTTTCCGCCTGAACCCGCATCATCCTCCTCAATCCGGTCAAACATCTTACGAATGGCGAAATATTGCTGATAACGCGAAATCTTCTTGATGCCAGCATCGTACAGGACGGCGTTTTTGGACAAATCCAATAATCGCGCGTGCTCGAACAGGGCGATGACGGATCGATCTTGCTCTGTCGGAATACGATCTAAAATTTGACGATGACCAACCGTAGGACCATTCAAGTCGGCACAAAGTTGCGTATAAATATCCTCGTCAATTGCTTTTGAGATAAGAAGACGTGCGCGGGTGTCCTGTTCCGCTTCTGGAATGCCCTTTTCTTTCCATTGCGCGTAAAACTTATTCGGCGTACCAGCCGTTCCATAACGAAACTCCTTGCCGTTCGTCCCAACAAGTAGCTGCGGATACACAAAAAGCTTTGGGCAATATTCCGTTCGTTGATTTCGATTCTGTTGGCTCAGGGCTTCCTCAATTTCAACGCTGGATTTTTTATTCTCTATAACGGCAAACGGAATACCGTTAACGAAAACAACGATATCTGGACGGATATTTCCTTTTCCAGAAGCCTCGAACTCAACGGCCACATGGAAGGCGTTATTTTCCGGATTCGCGAAATCAATAAAGCGGAAGTTCTTCGATTCAGCTTTACCATCGTGAAAAACCTTGATTGCCTTACCACCCGTGGTTGGCATAATGAGATGGAAGACGCTCTTCGAGGTATCAATCAAACCTTCGAGCGGAATATTTTCTAATTCTTCAATCGCATCCCAGATATCTTTGTCAGCAAATTGGTACGTCTGCCCTTTGTGCTCGTATGAGTTGATCTCTTTGAGTTTTGCGAAAGCGATGTCTTTCAAAATGAATTTGCTCAAATCATTACGACGTTCCGCGAGAACTTGCTCCGTCGGAAGATAGGTATAACCAAGATTGATGAGCAACTCAACAAACGGCAATTGCGATTGCCGCGCTTCATCGAAGTTGGCGTTGATTTGGTTGATGCTCATATAGGTAATTTCTCGGTTATTACGGTCGTTGTTTCTGGAGTTCGAATCGAACCGGTCATTAGGGCGTTCAGAAGATAAGATTTTTGATATTTGAGGTTCTTTAGTTTTCTCTCGAGTAGTTCGACCTCGCTATCGAAAGTAGAATATATATTGGCTATAGCGGCTTGTTCCTTTCTCGAAGATGGAATACTGATAGAAAAATTTTCTAAATCCTTTTTGTAGACATGAACGACGGATTGTCCTTGTCCTAATTCGCGTAATTTTTTTCGCGCGTCTTCAGCATTCAACAGTAGAGCGAGAAATAGACTATCAGAATCTTTTGGCGAAAAGATAACGAGGTCGCCTCCTGCGAAACATGTCTCAGATTTGAGATACGCGACAGATTTTCCAATTTCATCAATGGTCTCACCAGATCCAGCAAAGAGAATATCTCCTTGTTGAATTTTCTTTGCGGAACGCGCAACCTCATCAGAAATAAATGAGAGAATATTTTTTACTTGAATATGGTGTCGCGTGTAAATTTCTCCATACCTGATTGCACAGTTTCCAGAACCAACAACCTGTGTTTTTGCAATTCCAAAACCTTTTGAAAAAATCCCAATTTCATTCAGCCTCATTATCTTCCATGGTTCAGTGAATCCTGGTAGTCTCACTTTTTCACTTAAAATATTTTGCATTAGGCCGTCATTCGTCCGGCCTTTCAGCTCAATCTTCTTTCCTAAATCATTTATTGCATTATCCCAAGTTTCAAGAATGGATACGATGCGATGTTGTTCGGGGAGAGGCGGCAACGGAAGTAAGACTTTTGATAAAGCCGTTTTGGAAATGCCGTAGACCGATACGCCATTCGCAATTTTCTGGAGCGCGTTTCTAATTGCAGGATTGCGAAAAATATACTGTCTGTAGTATTCATCGGTTTTGCCACCGACGTCTCTCAATACAAAAGTATGGAGACCGCCGACGACTTTTCTGTCTTTGAGGCCATGGACAGAAACAGTAACCCCAACGCCTGCATAATCTTCCGAGGCGTCAGCCATAATCAGGTCACCATCTTTCAATAGTTCTTCTTTCTTAGGCGCAAATGATTGATCTTTTATCGTTGGAATTGATACTTGACGCAAATCAATGCTAGGCGAGGTGAATTTAGAATGGATATCACCGTAGTGGATATTCCCGATGCCTTCATCATCCACCGTTCCGTTAACAAGATTGTCGCGCGAAAATGCGTACGATTTTACAAAGGTAAAAACATCACCGACTGGTTGCAGGCTCCAACCATCGGGAATTGTTTTTTTGCGTTCTCTCGTGGACATAAATTATGGTTTTTTCTGCTATTCGCTACTGTGGATAAATCTTGACTGGAACGATTTTTTCATGTTATATTCTCTTTGGAGCTTGCAATAATATCTTTCAAAGCGCTCTGGTGTTCCCCGGGGGATCCTCGGGCTTGAGCCAGAGAGAACGACTTTGCTAGACGCGGCTTCAACAAAAACCTCAATCAACCGATTGGGTTTTTTGTTTGGCTTACAAGATATTGATTGCATAACATTATTCAGCCTTAAAAAGCTCAACTGGATTACCGATAATATTCCCTTTCAGGATTTCAAAATACTGCATCCCGAGCGGCTTACCATTGAGATAAGCGGCTAATGCGCCAACGATCCAGTCGGCGACCTGGATATTCGTATCTGTCGTCGAATCCACTTGCTTGATATCAATCAAAGAACTCGCTGGCGCTATCGGGAGCAAGCGAGCTTGTAAAATTTCAATAAAATCGTTCTTCTTCAACCCTTTCAATCTACGCTGATCACAACGGGCTTCAAAAAATGGTTCCGTGATCGGAAAATACGATTCAAGAATTTCACCCAAAATTTGCGTATACAGATATCCTTCACGTAAACCTTTTTGATCGTAGGATGTATTTGGCAGACGTTCACAGCGTAAATATCCAAATCGAATACGAACATCAAGCGAGCTTATGTGCTGTATCGTACGGATTCGTACATCATCAGGTATACCCGTTTCAGAAAATTTAATTTCTGCTTGATATCGCTTCTTTCTCGGCATTTTGCTATGAAGCCACTTCCGAAATGCCTTCGCTGTTCGTTTGGGATCTCCGACGGTAAATGATCCGATAACAAAATACGCTTGCCCGTTACAAGGCAAAAACGTCCCACTTTCATCAACAAAAACAACTGGCATATCACTTGATTCCGAGCTCCTTCAAATATCCTTCCATTTGCTTTTCCAGCTTTTGTAATTCTGGCTCAATCCTGGCTAGCTCCTCCAGCGTCGCATGAATATCAACCACCGCCTCTTCCTCAAACGTATCCACGTAGCGCGTGATATTTAAGTTGTAGTCATTTTTTTGGATCTCCTTAGGACTAACGATGCGCGAGAATTTTTCGATCTCTTTCCAATTCATGTATATATCAAAAATCTTATCCGCGTTCTCTTGGCTTAAAACATTCTGCGCCTTAGCGGATTTGAATTCTTTTGACGCCTCAATGAACAAGACATCTCTCTTGTTTTCATTCGCTGCGCCCTTTTCACGCGATCGATCCATGATCAGAATCGCAACAGGAATGCCAGTGGTTTGAAACAATCCAGCCGGTAAACCAATGACCGCGTCGATCAAGTTGTCTTCAAGCAGTGATTGACGGATACGCCCCTCGGTGCCGCCGCGAAATAGGACGCCATGCGGCACGATAACAGCAACGCGGCCGGTCTTTGGCTTGGCCGTTTCAATCATGTGCGACACAAAAGCGTAGTCGCCCTTATCTTTTGGCGGGATTCCACGGAAGAAACGACGATAGCGATCACCTTCAGCATTTTCCGCACCCCACTTCTTCAATGAGAACGGAGGATTCGCGATTACGACATCGAACTTCATCAACTTGTCATTTTCAACCAACAACGGGTTATTAAGCGTGTCGCCCCATTCAAGGCGAGCAGAATCCTTGCCATGCAAGAACATGTTCATGCGCGCCAGCTGATACGTGGAGCCAGTGCTTTCCTGTCCGTACAATGCGTAGTTTTTCGATCCCTGTTTTTCGATCTCTTCACCCGCCAAAAGCAGAAGACCACCGGACCCCATGGCGGGATCGCAAATACGGTCGCCGTCTTTCGGGCGCGCAAGGCGAGCGAGCAGCGAAGCAACGGATCTGACGGTAAAAAATTCTCCTGCTTTTTTCCCAGCATCAGCGCCAAATTTTTCGATGAGGAACATGTACGCATTTCCAATCACATCTTCCTTGACGCCAGTAAGATCAATCGCGTAAAAATCTTGAATGAGATGCCGCAACATCTTGTTGCGCTGTTGGAGCTTTCCAAGAACTGACTCTGAATTGAAATCAACGTTGAACACACCTTCAAGCTTTGAACGATTCAATTCCTCAATCAAATGAAGCGCCTTGTTGAGCTCTTCACCAATATTATCCTGTTCGAGGACGCTATAGATGTAATCAAACGTTGCTTTTTGTGGCACGTAAAATCGATCAAGCTTCATCTTCTCCTGGATGCGTGCTTCGTCATCACCAAAACGTTCCTTGTACATTTGGTACTGCTTCTTTGACAAGTCGCTCAAATATTTAACGAACAACAATGTTAACGCGTAGTCTTTGTAGATGCCTCCATCTACGATTGAGCGT
Organism: uncultured Gammaproteobacteria bacterium; assembly: GCA_964457295.1. GTDB lineage: Bacteria > Patescibacteriota > Patescibacteriia > 2-12-FULL-60-25 > 2-12-FULL-60-25 > CAYWEE01. Next base: position 18,278 of record CAYWEE010000011.1, on the reverse strand, counting down.
GAAGAATTGGCAGCGTCCCAGAGAACCTTATTCAAATCATCTTGTGTGTAATTTTTTGACATATGGTTAGGCGTGGATGGAGGATTTAATCGTGCTGGCAAGGATGTCTTGCAAGAGCGATTTGCGTTTATTTAAAAGCTGCGTTTGGTTTGAAATATTTTCATAGACCGATGCGATAGCTCGTTGTGCCGAAGACGAAGGACAAGAGATTTCCATTTCCTGCAATTCCTTTATTAAGAGCGTCCGGATATTTGAACCGGTCGAGATACGACGAAGCGTCTCTTGGCCGATTTCGGAATTCAAGAATACGACCAAATAACCGGCGGAGATAATTTTGGTATCAGGACGAAGAACATAGACGGATGACGCTGCGATCATGCTCGACCCCGGCTCTGCAGCCAACGTAGCCTTAAATCCACCAATCGCCGTCCCTCGTGAAGCTAGAAGCACGTCACCATCTTGAACGATGGCGTTCGACGCCTTTTGTTCGAGAGCAACCTTGGGCAATGCGGTTTCTCGGGTGATCGGAATACCTGGAGCAATATTTTTCGCTTGAACAACGGAAATATTTCCGTTTTTACCTTCCGGCAGAGCGGTTCGAAAGGTGTATCCGGATATAATCCGTGCAAGGTCTTTTAGCTGCATATCTCTAAACATGTAGACATGCTACTGCGTTTTACACCTACTGTCAATAAAATTCATACACACATGTACCTACTGCAAATTTTAAATATGTATATAGATCGTTTAAGTTATTCAACTATACAGAAAAGCCGCAATTACTAAAGCGCAAAAGGTTTTAGTGCTATGCGCCACGTGGCACGTAAAAATCCCAGCAGGAAGCTGGGATTTTTACGTGGCGGAGAGGGAGAGATTCGAACTCTCGCGCGGTTTGACCCGCCTACAGGATTAGCAATCCCGCCCCTTCAGCCTCTTGGGTACCTCTCCACGATATTCTGCCATTGTTCTCCGCCTTTCGACGAAGTGGGGCTAGGATAACAATCATCACCATCTTCATCAAGAGGCCCCCGTATTTAGCCTCATTATCCTCATAAATCCACAGATTTGCCATTGCTTTAAGACATATCTATGCGTATCATAGACCTTACATTTTTATATGAATACCAAAACCCTCCCCATCATCATCGGTCTCGCCGTTGTTGGCCTAGCTGCCACAGCCGCCTTTATGCAGCCCAAAAAGTCCGCTCCCCGCACCCCCTCCCCCGCTCCTGTAACGACATCTACCTCGTCCACAACAACCGCAACGGCCCCAACCACCGAACAAGTCAGCACAACGACGCCTCCCGCCGCGCCAGCTCCAACTCCAACCATCGCCTCCTACACCCTCGCTCAAGTCGGCGAACATGGCGTAGAGGGAAACTGCTGGAGCGCTATCAACGGGCAGGTCTATGATCTTGGTGCCTGGATCAATAAGCATCCCGGAGGTGATCGCGCGATTTTGAGCATCTGCGGAAAGGACGGCTCTGCCGCTTTTAACGGACAGCACGGCGGAGACAAAAAGCCAGAACGTGTCTTGGCTGGCTTTGAGATCGGTGTTCTTGCACAATAGCTATGACCTCTAACACCTGCTCTGCCTACGCGCCGATTGTTTTACGTTTGGCCATATCGGCCGTATACGTCTGGTTTGGCGTATCGCAAATCACGAACGGCGCATCCTGGACCGGACTTGTGCCGGACTGGGCTACAACGCTCTCTGGCATGGAGGCGCTCACGATTGTGCACTTCAATGGCGTTTTTGAGGTTATCGCCGGCACGCTGTTAGCCATCGGCTTTTACGCGCGTCCAATCGCCGCACTCCTCGCCGCCCACCTCTTCGTCATCACCACTCACATCGGCCTCACCGCCACCGGTATTCGTGATTTTGGCCTGTCGTTCGCGACGCTTTCCGTGGCCTTATTCGGCGAAGATACGTGGTGCATGACGCGCACGTCAGAAGCTACGAAACAATAAGTCACTACAACCACGTGGCCGGATTCGTGCACGAACTCTTTGTCTTCGGCCTAAAGCAGGCGCGTTCTTGTATTTTTGCCGGGACATTTTTTGTGTTGCTCTTTGCATCCCACCACCTTCCGCTAGGCCCTCTCCCACGCTACGACTTTCTCTTTTTGGCCGCCATCATCGTGCAGGTCATTTTGTATCTCACCAAGATCGAAACAAAAGATGAAATCAAAACCATCGCCCTGTTTCATATCTTGGGACTCATCCTCGAACTCTACAAAACCCATCCGGCCATCGGTTCATGGTCGTATCCGGAATTCGGCTACTTTAAAATCGGCACCGTCCCACTCTATAGCGGATTCATGTATGCCTCTGTTGGCAGCTATTTGAGCCAAAGCTGGCGTATCATGAAACTCAAACTCACCGGCCACATCCCCTATCACGCCGTGGCGGCCTTAGCGATAGCCATTTACCTGAATTTTTTTACCAATCACATCCTCCCCGACATCCGCTGGATCCTCATTCCCCTCGTCTTCTTTTTGTATCGAAACACCTGGGCAGAATTTATCGTCACACACACGGTACGCCGCATGCCCATCGCGATATCCTTTTTACTCATCGCCTTCTTTATCTGGATCGCCGAAAATATCTCGACCTATTTAGGCGCATGGAAATACCCCAATCAACTGACAACCTGGAACATGGTAGGCTTAGGCAAAATCAGCTCGTGGTATCTACTTGTCATCATCAGCTTTATCCTCGTGGCTAATTTAAAACACGTCAAAGCGGAACGACACGCTTAACTCTCCCGCTTGCCGTGCATGAGCATATCCACCGCGTGATCGAATGAACCGGCGGGGATGATGTCGCCGCCGTTAACGAAAAAGATTTCGTCAGCGTTCGCGATCGTATTGAGACGATGAGCAATGATCACTTTAGTTGTGGTAGGCGACAATTTAGTGAGTGTTTCTTCGAGCAGTTTTTCGGTGACCGTGTCGATATTGGCCGTGGCTTCATCGAGGATCAAGATGTCAGGCTTACGCAAGACGGCGCGCATAAACGCCACGAGTTGACGCTCGCCGAGGCTCAAAACTCCCGCCTCAAGAGCCACAGGGGCCGTGAGATCCTGGTGAAAACGGCTCAAGAGACCATCTAAGCCGGTCTCGTGCAGAACCTTCATGCGCTCCTCTGGCGAAGTATCGCGATAGGCTTCATGGCCAAAAAAGATGTTGTCGAGTAGGGTGCCGGTAAATAAAAAAGGTTCTTGAAGAATGAAACCGATTTTTTGGGTGCGCTCTTCGGGGGTATACGAGCGTACATCGCGACCATGCAACAACACCTGCCCCTCGGTCGGATCATACAGACGCGCCATAAGAGAAGCCGTTGTGGTTTTGCCGCCACCAGTCGGACCAACCAGCGCGTACGTTTTTCCGGCCTCAAGAGCAAAATCCGCTTTGCGGAGAACGTCGACGGTCTCATTGTACCGAAAATGCACACCACGAAACTCCAGTACCGCGCTCCCCTTGCGTACCTCTGTGCCCTCTACAACAATCTGCGCTTCACGTTCATTCAAAATGTCCGAGATACGATCCCAGCCCGCTAGAGCTAACTGCAGAGAAGACCAAAACGTCGCGATTTGACGAAGCGGCATATAAAACCGCTCGACATACAACAGAAAGCTCAACAGCACACCGATCGTCAACATCCCGCGCGAGATCAACATGACACCAAACCCCACAATCATCAACTGCGCAAAGCTCGAGGAAGCGTCGTATACCGGCGAAAACAAACTGCTCGCCTTACCGGCATGTACCGCGGCGACAAAATTCTTGACGTTGGCCTGTTGAAAACGCTCACGAAAATAATCACGTCGATTAAAAGCCACGATCACCTTAAAATTATCAAGGCTCTCCTGAATTTCGGCACTCAAATTTCCTACGCTCTGCAAACTTTCAGCGGTTCGTTTTTTGACCCACGGTGAAACCAAACGAGTAAAAATCAGCAAGAATAACGCAGGCGCTAAAGCGGCCAGACCGAGACGAATATTGATCACGAGGAGAAACACCCCCGTTCCTACGATCGAAAAAATCCCACCCATAAACCGTACCAATGTTTCAGAAAAAAACTGATTCAACTTATCGGTGTCGTTATTGATACGCGAAATCAAGTCCCCTGATTTGTTACGATTAAAAAACGCGATGGGTAATTCCTGCAATTTGGTAAACACATCGTTTCGCAAACGAAACAACACACGTTGACCCACGCTACCCATCAGCTGCATTTGAGCGTACTGACACACAAAAGCCACTAAGAATAGTGCGATAAGAATTCCCGAATATACAAAGATTCCGTGAGAATTAGCCGTCGTCACGTATCGATCTACAGCCCGACCAAAAAGGTATGGTGCCAATAGATTTAACGCTGCCGACGTCATGACGGCCCCTAAAGCCAAGAGAAGATTCTTGCTATCGGGACGCATGAGCTTCACCAGTTTTTTGGTGGCAGCGACAAAAGAAGATTTAGGCTGGGGAGTTTCCATATTCGTTGGTCGTACGTTGTGATTCAGCGATTTGGACATATTCGGGAGACGAAGCCATTAGCTTAGCGTGCGTGCCCGTCGCTAAAACCTCACCTTCCATAAGGAGAATGATTTGGTCGTAATCTTGAACCGAGGCAATTTTTTGCGTCACAGAAATCAACGTCAGATGCGGATAGTTTTTGCGCACGTTGGCGAGAATGCGCTTTTCGGTGTTGGCGTCTACACGGGCGGTAAAATCATCCAAAAAGAGAATTTGCGGATTGCGTGCCAACGCTCGAGCCAGCATGATGCGCTGCTTTTGTCCGCCAGAAAGGCTCGTCCCCCGCTCGGAGACAATCGTTTCCATTTTCTCGGGCAGGTGCTCAACAAAATCCGCAAGCTCAGCCGTCTGTATGGCCCGCTCCAACTGCTCGCTACCCACCTCTTCACTAAATTGAATATTCTCGCGGATCGAGGCGTTAAACAAGATACTATCCTGAAACACAAATCCCACGCGTGCGTGAAACGATGTCCGTTCATACTCAGCGATCGGCGTACCGTCATAACTCACCGTTCCGGCATCGGGATACGTGAGACCCGTTAAAATCTGCAAAAGCTGGGTTTTGCCGGCGGCGGTTGGACCGATAATGGCATTGCGCGTTCCGGGCTGAATCAAAAAAGACACATCTTTCAACACCGGTTTTTCACCATATGACAACGATACGTGCTCAACCATGATCCGCCCTTGAACCCGCTGCGCATCTTTCGTACCTAAAACTTCAGTTTCGTGCGCCGTCAACACCTCTGACACACGCGCATACGACGCTCCGGCGCGAGCGATAGCGTTACTCATAAACCCGATCATAAAAATCGGAAAAATAAGCATCGAGAGATAGGCGTTGAAGGCCGCAAGATCGCCCAACGACAACGAACCATCGATCACCAAATGCCCACCATACGCCAATACAATCACCATTGCTAAACTCGCAAGGAGCATGATGATCGGAATAACACTGACGAATAAACGTAAGATTTTAAAGCCCATGTTTTTGGCCTGCGTATTTGCCTCCAAAAATTTTTCGTATTCAGGAATTTGAGCATTCAACACGCGAATTAACGCCGCGCCCAAAATACTTTCATTGATAATTTTATTCAGTGCATCAATAATCCCCTGCGAGGCCTTAAACAGCGCTCCAACACGAGAAAACACACTGAAGAACGCAAAGGCGATAATCGGCAAGATCACTAACACCGCTAACGCTAATCGCACATTGATAGAAAGGAGCAGCGCACTTGCCCCAATGAGCAAAATCGCTGACGACACGATAGATACGATGGCTTGAGAAACAAAAATCTTTACCGCATCAATATCCGACGTGAGATTAGTGAGAAGCCGCGAAGACGTAGTTTTTTGCACGTAGGCAAACGATTGTCGCGAAATTTTTGACACCACCTGCTCGCGCAGATCACGCGCCACGCGCTCTGAAACATACACCTGAGCCACGCCCTGCGCGTAGCTGATCACAAAAATGGCCCCGATCAGCACGCAAAACTCCAAGACAAACACACCGACATCAAATGTCCCGATCGAAAAAGCGTTAATCCCCCGCGACACCAGCTTGGGAATCACCAAATTACAGACATTGGTCGCAATAGCCAGACCTAACAGAAGGACGATAAGACCCCGATATGGCTTTAATAAGCCAAATAAATTGGGTTTTGTAGGCGGCGTCTGTTCCATAATTTAGGGAGGTTAGCACAAGACAGGCCCCAGGAGAATGATCGCATGACACCCTGTCGTCTCGACCGAAGGCCGTTCGACGGCCGAAGTGGAGAGATCTATAAGAAAATCCTTCCAATGAGTGTTTCCTTTATAGATTCCTCCACTTCGCATGCGCTTCGGTCGGAATGACAAGATGTTAGATGATTCAACTATTCTTTCTATTGATAGCCAAACTCACCACAAACCAAAGAAGAGAAATAACCACAATCGCTCCACCGCTTGGGATATTGAGATAGAAGGAGGCGAATAATCCGAGGATGACGGCGATAAACGAAAAGACGACGGCGAGGATGGTGGTTTTGACGAAGCTTTTTCCAAATTGCACGGCGGTGAGAACAGGAATCACCATGAGGGCACCGACCAAAAGCGTCCCGACGACGCGCATCGACAGAGAGACGGTGACGGCCGCAAGTAACAGGAGAACGATATTGAGGATTCCGACCGGCACACCGCTGGCCTTGGCCAGGTCTTCGTCATACGAAATGAGAAAGAACTTCTTGAAGAGAAACAGGGTTAGAGCGACCACGATGAAACCAAATCCCCCAATCAGATAGACGTCATTCTGCGTGACGGTCGTGATACTTCCAAAGAGATAGGTAAAAATATTGACGTTGAGACCATGCGCCAAAGCGAGTAGGACAATCGCTGTCGCAAGACTGCCCGAAAGGAACAGGGCCAAGATTGATTCCCCAAATAACTTGCGTGTTTCACGCAGCTTCTCGATACCAATGGCCGTCATGCCCGAAACAACGAGCGCGCCCACTACAGGATTCACTCCAAACAACACGGCCGCAGCAACACCAACGAACGATACGTGAGCCAACGTATCAGCTAATAGCGAGTAGCGTCGGACGACCAAAAAAATACCAATAAGCGGAGCAATGATACCGATCATCACTCCGGCTGCAAAAGCGCGGAGCATGAAGTCGTAGGCAAAGATCTGGAACATACAATTAATGCTCGCGGTGGATATGCGTAACGTGCTTGCCGTAGAGATTCTCGATCACATGAGGATCGTGAATCATCGAAGGACTACCAAGACATAACAGCCCACGGTTCAAGCACACAATTGTCTTAACCTCGTCAGCGATCACGTCGATATCGTGAGAGACAAACAAAATAGTGAGCTGTTCTTGTTCATTCAGCTCTTTGAGGAAGGCGTAAAACTCATGCTGCGTCGCCACATCAATACCCACAAAAGGCTCATCAAGAATCAAGATATCCGGTTCGCTCGCAAGCGCACGCGCCACATGCACGCGCTGACGCTGACCACCAGACAGCGAACTCACCAACCTATCCGCAAGATCCGTAACGCGTGCGATCCGTAAAGCTCGATCAACCGCCGCGCGATCCGTAGGTCGTAACCAACTCCACAACGGACTCAACGCCACCCGTCCACTCTCTACCACCTCACGCACGGTCGCCGGAAACGCCGTCGTGTCCTGAGCGCTGTGCTGCGGCACGTATCCAAGTCGCGTTCCACCCATAGCGATACTCCCCGACTGCGGCGTCAACAGACCGACCAAAATTTTAAGTAACGTCGTCTTCCCTCCCCCATTTGGCCCGATAATACCAACGTAATCTCCACGTTCAATCGTAAATGACACATGATCAAGCACCACGTTATTCCCGTAGGCAAAGCTCACATCTTGAACGGCAACCAGAGGATGATCTACTGACATACCAAAGCACGACGAAGATGTATAAGATTCTCGCGCATCACGCTCATATAATTTTTCCCATCACGAATTTCCGCATCCGTCAGTCCTTCGATCGGATTCAGGACGAGCGTTTCAGCACCGATCTCTGTCGCCACAGTCTGCGCAAGCTTGGGGCTCACGAGCGTCTCAAAGAAAATATATCTAATACGTTGAGCTTTAGAGATATCCACCATGCGAGCGATGGTTTGCGGTGACGGATCCTCTTCGGGAGACAGGCCAAGAATATACCGCGTCGTAAAGTGATAGCGGTGGGCAAGATACCCAAACGCATTATGCGTTGTCATGATCTCACGCTGCTCGCACGTCGCAAGACCTTGGGTATATTCCCGATCAAGATCGACCAGCTCAGCTTTGGCCTGATCTCGATTGGCGCGGTATTGATCGGCATGGATCGGATCAAGCGCGATCAGCGCCTCGGCGATAGCATCGACTTCTTTCATGGCATTCATCGGATCCAACCACACGTGCGGATCCGCCGAGAGAACATCAACGCGTTCATTCATGCGCAAGATCGTTACACCCTGCGCTGACACATCAGACGAAATCTTGTCGGCCCACGCATCAACGCCTAGACCATTCATGATAAACAGCTTCGCGCTATATACCGCAGCAATGTCTCGCGGCGTCGGCTCGTATTCGTGCGGCTCAGCTCCGGCAGGGGTGATATTGGTCACGGTAACAAGATCGCCGCCAACGCGCTTGGCAAAATCCGCAAGCGGATAAAATGTGACAACGATAGGCAGCGTGGATGGAACGGAAGAAGTCGGTACAGCGGGCACTGCGGGACGTGAAACATACACAATAACCCCAGCAACCACTAAAGCAGTCGCCAGGACAACCCCAAAAAAGATTTTTTTCGCCCCAGAAGATAGCGGCATATCCCCTCTATCTTAATGCAAGTAAGTTGCATTGTAAAGAGAGAAGCGCTCTGTCTTAATAGATTAAATACCCCGATCCCGCATCCTCTCCTCATACATCATAATATCGTATCCCTTTGTAGCACGATCTTCTTCTTTGATACCGAGGGAGATCAACCAGGAAAATAATTCAGCCTGGATGGCTTCACTATCATGTTCTTCAGCGACCATTTTTTCGACCTCGATAAAACTACCCAGCCCCTCCACCTCATCCAAACAAATCTCCAGATCGTTGTATACGGATTTCTGACGAATTTTATTCACGTGAGAAACAACATGAAAATCCAACACTTCAATCATCGCATGCGCTTGCGCAGGATCATCAAAAACAATCTCGTGCTCAATTTTATCCAATCCGTTCTCCAACTGTTTTTTAACGGTCAAAATATTCTTTTCAGCTTGTCGCCGAATCCGCAGCGCCACAATCCCCCGCTGACCCCCATCCTTGATCTCAAGCGGCCGCCGCAAATAGACCGTATCATCTTGCGTGATTGGCTCGGAAAATTGACAGCCTAAAGCCGCGAGTTTCGCGCGCAACTCTTCGGGTTTTCTGATTCTGGCTTTGACTTCAACTTCTTTCATATAAGCTATGCAACTTTGCGTACAGCCTCAAAAATTTCAAATTGAACAGGATGCGTTTCCTGTGATTGCGCTTCGTATAGTAAACGCAGATCATAGCCCCCTGCTTGAGCAAAATTCCGAAGAAGATCCAACTGACCCAACGTCGTACTAAAGCCAATCAAAACTCGACCACCATTCTTTAAATACCGTTCCGCCTCTTTTAAAAACCTCTCTGTTGATCTATATCCATTATCATAAACCGACTTCTCTAAATCCGTTAAATGATCGTTCTCTACAAGACCAAACGGGGTATTCCAAAATATCGTATCAAATCTTTCATCTGCACCTAACGGGTCGTAGATATCCCCCTCTCGAACCTCAACCCTATCCTGCATATGATGCAGAACAATATTAGCTTGAGTATTTTTGACAGCATCTGGATTAATATCAATAGCTACAACTCTTTTTGCCCCTTTATATGCCGCGAGAATTGATATCGCACCTGTTCCCGGTCCAATCTCTAACACCTCTTCCCCCTCTCGAATTGGCAAGTGATCAGCGAATATCTCTGTATCGTAAAAATACTTGGGAGAAAAAACGTTTGGAAAAACAATAAACGTCTTTCCAGAAACAACCACCTCATATGGCTCCTTTTCGCCTTGACTCTGCTCCAATATCAACCGCGTGCCCTGTATATAGTCAGCATACGGTAACGGTTGTGCGGATTTCATAGTTTCCATAATTTTTTATAAGCACTATATACTGCGAGGCAAGCTTCAACGCCACCAACATAGCATCTTGTCTTATAAAGGAAAAACGCTACGATATACCTCTATGGCCAAAGGAGACCCGGTTCCTCCACTTCCCGACGACGCGCCGAAGAGCGGCGAGGTGTATCGTCATTATAAAGGAGACTTATATAGAGTCGTGCTACTTGCCGAACACTCAAATGACGAGGAATGGATGGTCGTGTATGAAGCGATGTACGAGAATCCGGATGCGCCGTATTTTACGCGGCCGCTGCGGGAGTGGAAGCAGCTTGTGGAGTGGAACGGACAAACGTATCAAAGATTTACACAAGAATCGTAAAACACTCGCGCTCACTCCCCCGTTAGGCGTTCAGATACGTAATACTCAATTGCAAAACCGTCGCAAACGACACCCAGGCGAGATACGGAAGATTGGCATACACGGCCCAACGCATATCCGGAACCGCGCGCCACAGTGTCAGCAGAGCCCATATCAGCGTCCCCAGCACCAAGAGAATATCTATCGCTGCCAGGAGATTATTTTTTAACCCAAATTGCAGCGGCGTAAATAAAAGGTTAAACACCACATTGAGCACAAAAGGAACGGCCACAGACCACGCGATCTTGCCGGTCAACGCTCGATAAAACACCGTTCCGAATGATACGGCAATGATGCTATAGAGAATTGTCCAAACCGGACCAAACACCCACGACGGCGGAGCCCAATCAGGCTTTTGCAACTGCGAATACCAATTGTAAGTGGACATAGTAATCTCAGTGTAGCACTTCCGTCTTTACATGCCCCAACCAACGTCTTCCGACGTTATCTACAAATATCTTTCACGATATTCCTCAGGATATTCAAACGGGATCGTGTGCATCTCGCGACGACACACTCCAGCGAACTCCTTTTGTACTACGTGTGGTTTTCCCATAGGATACGTCGTCGTTTCTATCATGCACTCCATGATCGAATGATCTGTAGAGACTTTTTGATCCTGCCGTGCCACCGTATCTAGCTGCTCATTCTTCAATATAGAAATACGTCCATCCTGAAATTGATACAACGTCCGCCTCCCCGCTCCCGAAAGATTATCCGTCGTGATTTGCTGTTTCTGCGCATCGAAAGATATAAAGTTAAACGCTATCTTTTCAAGATCTTCAGTTACCGGAGCCGACACAAAAGTTCCAGTCCGCTGATCAAAAATCCAATAGCGATACGCTCGCCACTTCGCTCCCCCATCGAACGGCACGCCGATATCTAAAAATCCATCAAAATTAATGTCATGAACTGTAAAAAATGCAGCTACTTGGTCTGACAGGAAGTGGTTTGGATCTAGTTGAATCATCTGAACAAGTTCACGTGGATCTTCATCACCACGTAACACCGCAATATAACCACCCTCCCCAGTCTGCATATTAAAAGACACGACACGAAGCGTATACGCAGGCATCTCTGGATGAATTAAAACACGAAATGCATGCTCCATCGTACCCCCCGTCAGCGCAGGTACTAAACCTGATACTTCAAAGTCTTTTTCCGTCAGAATACCCGTCGGAGCCACGACCCGCTGAGGCACGTTAACCATCTTTTGATTCATAGCAACGCAACCTGTCCCTAAAATCAAAAAAGGTAAACACAGGCCAACGAGCGCAATATATGAATAATAAGCCTTCATAGCCGAATGATGCCAGGCATCCTATCATCCCTGACAATATACGCGCCAACGGATATAGTGCCTCCATGAAACTGATTCGTACGGCCGAATTTGATGAAGCGCTTCGATTAATGCACGAGGGTGGACCGTTTACCTTTATTACCGGTCGAGCCGGAACGGGTAAAAGCACACTACTTAAGCACTTTCGCGAAACCACCAACCTCACTGCGCCCGTCCTCGCCCCAACCGGTGTCGCGGCGTTGAACGTTGACGGTGAGACCATTCATCGATTTTTTCGTTTTGCGCCAGGCATCACCGTCAAAGAAGCTCGCAAAAAGGCCAGCTCGGCACGCGAACCAGAAATCTATCGTACCGCCGATCTGATCGTGATTGATGAAATCTCGATGGTGCGCGCCGACCTCTTGGACTGCATGGATCAATTTTTACGCATCGTACGAAAAAACCATTCACCATTTGGCGGTCTCCGCATCGTCGCCATCGGCGATCTCTATCAACTTCCCCCCGTTGTCGCCAGCGCCGAGCGTGAAGCGTTTTCAGAGCTTTACCAATCCCCCTACTTTTTTGCCTCGCACGTCATCCAAGAACTCATACAAACCAATGACCTGCATCTGATCGAACTCGAAAAAGTCTATCGTCAATCCGACCAAACCTTCATTACACTCTTAAACGCCGTACGCAATCGCAGCATCACACCGGCCGATCTGGCGCACCTCAACACGCGCGTCCACACATCTCCTCCTAAAAAACCCATCGTCTTAACAGCGGTAAACGCGGCGGCCGACACGCTCAATCAACAACGACTCAAAGCACTGCGAGGAACCGTCGCCACATTTAGCGGAACGTTTAGCGGAGATTTTCCTGAACGTGAAACACCAACGGATAGTGACCTGCATCTCAAAAAAGGCGCGCGCGTCATGTGCGTCGCCAACGACCCCAACGGACAATTCGTCAATGGAAGCCTGGGAGTAGTCAAGGAAATTGTAGCGGAAAGCGAGGATGAAGAAGCCTCTATCACCGTACAACTCGACGAAGGCCATGTGGTCTCAATCTCATCGCACACGTGGACCATCTATCGCAGTACGTACAATCGAGACGCACAAACCTTGGATCAAGAAAAAATCGGCAGCTTCACCCAAATCCCCCTCAAGCTCGCCTGGGCCATCACCATCCACAAAAGCCAAGGAAAAACGTTTGATGAGGTCACCATCGACCTAGGACGCGGCGCCTTTGCGGCCGGTCAAACCTACGTCGCCTTGAGCCGCTGTCGTTCTTTTGAGGGGCTTACGCTGGTCCAGCCCGTCAAACTGCAAGATATTCGCTTAGATTATTCCATCGTCAAATTCATCACCTCGCTTCAGTATCAGCTATCTACACCTTCTTGATTGTAATCACCAATGGATCTGTTAACGAAAATCGATTTCCCGTAAATTATATTTTCTGTATCGTATCTTGATATTTCTCCTCTACAGCAACGATTAGATCTTTTCCGGACAGACCGACCAGATCAGCAAGGCGCAGCGTATTGATGAGCGCCTTATGCACATTCTCCCGCAGCTCATTCATGTCGATATCCTCCCCATGATCAACGCGCTCGCTAACGGCAGATATCTTGCCAGCGGTCTTTGCGAAATGTAAGGCGCAATGGCGCACGGCAAAAGCCAAACGACGCTCTTCGCTCTGTTCATGCAGCTCGGGATATACCGTGGCGTTAAACGGAAAATGCCTACAAATCAAAGATATCAACGCGTCGAGATCGTGCATAGAATGAGGCGAGATTATCACCTCTAACTAAAAAGTGGAAACAATGTATTTTTCAGTTACTTGGTTAAGTCGACCGAAAAACGCCTCACGAACTCTTTCATGTTATTACCAAAATTTTCAACATAAAGCTTCAATCCATCCGTAAATTGATCTGGATGCATCTCAAATTCTCTCTGTAAGACATCAAGATTGATCCACTCATAACCGGCACTCTCGCGATCCGGCATCTCAATAGGGCCGTCATACCGACCAAAATACAACCAAACACGATCCTTGATACCACGCCGACTCTCAATAGGATCATCCGAGTAATTACGAAAATATTCCCCCGCCTCACACAGAAGTGCGGCCTTATGCGTATACGATGAAAGCCTCTCGAATGCTTGCGTGTACTGATCTTGAGAAAAAATAAAGGCCGGCGCGCCCAACTCCTCCAAGCATTCCTGAACAACCGCGTCATTGACCGTCTCACCCCAACGAACGTGACCGCCAATTGTCGTATGAAGCTTGCCAGGATTATTGCGCTTATTCCTCCCTCGCTTTTGCAGAAGAACGTCTCCGTGAACGTTGAACAGAAACACATCAATCAACGCAGGATAATGCCCGACGTACGTTGTAAAATCATTATCGTAATAATCCGTTCGATGACACGAAATGGGAGCATCTGGCGCGTCTTTCAGGTATAGCGTGATAATTTCTTCGGATGGCATATGGGTTCCTTTATGGCAAAAAGCTAGCTGCAGCGTTCGATAGCACCAAAAACCATATAGAAGAGCCTGGCACTATATTTTTATAGATCTTCATAGAGGATTCAACGACATCATTACATATCCGTATTCGCATGAACAACAGCGCGACGATCAAGAGCATCTCCAACGTACCTTCATTCGGATCAAGGATCTGAATACGTCTCAGGAGCATATGAGCCCCTCCTTCAAAGCTTCGGTACCAAGATCTCCCACAGTCGCAAGTCGAGTCCCTGGCAAAATGGCTACCAAGAATCGTTCTACAACAACTTCAAGCTCGAGCTTGGTAACCTCAGACGTTTCAGTCATGTCGGAGAACTGATCGAGGCTGTTCACCAACAGATCAGCTACTACAACAACCGAAGGATCCACACCGCACTCAAGATGCCACCAGTCAGATACAGACAACTCGAAGAACAGAAAACGATGGCTCTCGCCATCGTCTAACCTCATCTAATTTCTTAACTCTCAAATCGAGAAACAGTGTCCGAAGTTTGGGGGACTTGCCGCCTTGACGAGGGCGGATTATCGCGGCCTTGTTTAGGGAACATATATGACCAACACACTTGAACTAACCATCACGATTGAAAGTATAAAGATCCCCCAGGGAACGAATGGCGAACCTTCAAGAATTGCCAAAGCATTAAACATTCCCGTTGACTGGATTCTTGATGTAACTATCTTTCGAAAAAAAGAGGGATTCGTCAGCATCATAAAATCAGCAAATCGACGACTGAACTTATCGACACTTTTCAAAGAACTCAACTGCACATGGGCAGCCTTTCCAAGTCAGGAAGATCTGCGTCAACTAGGAAAAATGAATCTGAACAATCCATTCATTCTCGCGAGCAATAAAAACATCCTAATCATCGTCGATGCATGGGTTATTCAGCAGCGACCAAAGACGCTCATCATCCCGCTAGACAATGACCGTGCGATTAGCACATGCGTCACCGATCTTATGATCGGGACATCGGCGAAGGTGTTAGGAGGGATAAGTATTTCCGATTAATTGGAATTTTTCTGAAAAAATGTAAGGCGATTTTCTCATAAACCCGTTGATCCAGTGTTTAATTTCAAAGTCAAAAGAGCAACATCCTTCTTAGAGCTCTTCTTCTCCATACCGTCTAATACTTTCTTCTCTGTTTCCGGTGTCCAGAATATTTTTAACCTTTCCTTGGCTCTCGTAATTGCTGTGTAGAAGATGTTATGTGTAATCATCTCCTCGACTTCATTTGTGATCACGATCTTAACCGAATTAAACTCAAGACCCTGAGCCTTATGAATTGAAACAGCGTAGGAAACTTGGAATGGAACAACTGTATCAGATGAAGAAGAAGCGTCATCGTCGTCCTCATCGGCGCTGGCATATTTATTCACCGAAAAACGAATGACCGATTTGCTCCCAACGGGCGTAGTGTCAATTAGTTGGAAGTTATAGCCTTCAGCATCAAACTCGTTTATAACCTTATCAATTTCGACGTCGAACTCGATCGTATCCGAAGTCTTTTTAAGATTAACAATCTTTCCCTTAAGATTGTTGTAAATAAGTGGGGAGAACCTGTTCATCTCGTTGAACAAAATAGGATCACCAATTTTGTAGGTATGCACACCCCAATATACGGGACTGTTTTTGTTGCTACTCTGTAGGAATCTATTGATGTTGTTGATTCCGTATAAGCCATCGTAATTCAAACAAAGAACTATCTCATCCTCTTCCGCGTGCTCAAAAAAAGATTCATTTAACTTAACGGAATACTTATTTTTTGTAATGTGTTCAAGAATATCATTATCAATATTTCTTACCTTGTTCCATAAAGTGATAAGTTTTTCATTAGTGCTGCGATACGGTTTAGTTAATTCAAATATAGATGTCTTCGGGATAAAGGATCGGGCTATATTGAACCAGTTGCCAAAGTTTATAGACTCTATCTGGAACACATCGCCGACCAAAACAAGTAATTTAAATTGCGCCTTTTCTAATACTTCGCGCATATCCGAATTACTCACGGTACTACACTCATCAATAATCAATATATCGTACTCGAAGTCGGTATTTTTTAATGAAAGGAATTTACTGAGCGTCTTAAATGAGCAATTGGCCGCCTGAACCCTTCTCCTAAGGTTATCTACGGCAGGATTGGTATTCGCGAGATAGAGCTTAGTTCTATCATTAAAGAACTTTGATATGTGATTTATCATCGTAGACTTGCCAGTGCCAGCCGCGCCGTATACCAAAGCAACCTTCGATTTTTCAAATAACATTCTCAAGGCATCTTTTTTCTCTTCACAATCGACAATATGAGGAGATGTTTGTAACCAAGAATCAATTGAAGTGGAGTAATTCCGAATGCCCGCGGAAGACAGGTCTTTCAATTTTCTGATGATATCCAAGGCAGCGTCTTCGTATCCTCTAATGTAGATATGATCGTTAAACTTTTCTAACCTTCTGTGTCCATGCTTAGAGTATAAGCAAGAATTGTACCTTTGGATCAAAGCATCGACATCTTTGAATCCCTTAATTTCGCTCAGCGGAGTATAGAGCTGACCATCGATTTCATTTTTATTTGTTATAAACTTTGCAAAAAGTTCATGTTCTCGACCCGTCGCGTCAATGCAATCAAACAGATCTGAAACTTTCGGCTTGTGATTGAGAGGCGAGGAATTAAAGGGCATCTCATCAAACGGAATACAGCCAAATTGGAGTTTCAAATTTGAAAGTTTTTCACAGCCATTACCGCTACACTGTGTTTTAATGATTTTATTATTGAGTCTATAGAGTAGATATCTGATTACGTTCGTGCCGGGTTTTTTTGTTTGAACAAAAGCACGAACACCATCCAGGACACCAAAAATGTAGCTGGTTTGTTCGGCGCTACTTATTTTGGTTTTTACACTTTGATAGTACTCATCTGATAAATCAATAAACTCAGTAAGATTTAATCCGGTCATTGTCAAAAATCTCATCAGTTCTTTGTATTCCTTTCCACTTTGGATCTTCGGATGAACTCCGAAGATATTCGCAAAATTATTCAGCTCGCAAGGACGGATAGAAACCTCCCAATCATTAATAATTTGGATCGGCATGTTCTTTTCAACAATTTTGATGCTGTCCTTGGATATAGACAGCTTCACGGCATAATTGTCGGATAGATCCAACTTGGTAAAGGCAATGATTCTATCGAATTTACTTGTACTGTCGTTCGCGGGCGAAAAAGTCACCTCATAATAAACTTCATAATTAACGAAGAAGGGCTTAATCTTCTGAATATAAAATCTATCACCTTGGACACCTTTTGAATCAACTGGCTTTGACTGAATTATTTTTTCAGCAATTTTTTCATGATATTCCTTTAGTACAGAATCGGTGTTAATAGGAAATGCGTTTATATTACCGAGGACGTCTAAACCGTGAGCGTTTTTTAGATATGATTTTATCCTCAAAAGATGCTCATAATATTTGAGCATTAGTCTCTCGGAATTTTCTTCATCTGGCGTGTAATGAGAAATCGTTTTTTGGAGAAGCTTATGAAAATTGCTCAGGAAACGCAGATTGTGCCTGGTCTGAACATAGGACTCAGCTTTTTTGATGTTCTCATATGAGTTATCAATATCATTGCCATTGCTGTACGCCTTCAACGAGACATGATCAACAAAATTCCTGAGTTGCGCCAGTATATTCTGAGACAGCAGCCCTCTCTCGGAAGTATCAAATCTATCAATGTTGGCAGAGATGACTTTGTCTATATTGATAATCTCGGTATCGACCTTGTTCATACTTATATTTTAACTATACCACTCTGTAGCAAAGCCATGGTGGACGATGCGAGTTTAAATGATTGTTAGGGATCGGAATATTCGCGGCAAATGACAAAACCGCCCTT
>CAYWEE010000010.1:32046-33858 GCA_964457295.1 uncultured Gammaproteobacteria bacterium | reverse complement strand
CATGCACGATCTCCTCAAAAAATATTTTGGTTACGATACGTTTCGGCCTCTCCAGGAGGAGATTGTTACGCATATCGTGTCGGCGAAAGATGCCCTGGTTCTTATGCCAACCGGTGGGGGAAAGTCGTTGTGCTATCAACTGCCTGCGTTAAAGCTTCCGGGAATGGCCCTCGTCATCTCGCCACTCATTGCGCTCATGAAAGATCAGGTAGATGCCTTGCGGGCTAACGGTGTTTCGGCTGCATTCATGAACAGCACGTTGTCTTTTCAGGAATTGAACCGCATAGAAATGCAGGCACGTCGCGGAGAGCTCAAGCTTCTGTATCTTGCCCCGGAACGAGTTGCTATGCCGCGTATCCAGGCGTTTTTAAAAGAGCTTTCTATTAGTCTGTTAGCAGTTGATGAGGCGCACTGTATTTCGGAATGGGGGCACGATTTTCGTCCAGAGTATCGCAGCTTAATGGTGCTTCGTCAGTTATTTCCCCGTGTTCCCTTGGTAGCGTTGACGGCAACTGCAAACCCGCGTGTTCGCGATGATATCGTGCGTCAATTAGGCCTTCAGGGCGGTCGCTTGTTCCAGTCGAGTTTTAATCGGCCGAATCTGACCTATCGGATCATTCCAAAAAAGAAGGCTCTGGATGGGCTCGTACGTCATCTTGCCGCTCGCGCAGGACAATCGGTGATTATTTATTGTTTTTCACGAAAGGGGACAGAGCAGCTGGTCGCGGATTTAAAAGCTAATGGCATTCAGGCCTTGGCCTATCACGCTGGGCTTACCAACGACAAGCGCCAAGAAACCCAAGAAAAATTTATTCGTGATGAGGTGTCCGTGATTGTAGCGACTGTGGCGTTTGGGATGGGGATTGATAAGCCGGATGTGCGGTTGGTGGTTCATATGGATTTACCTAAATCTCTTGAGGGCTACTATCAAGAAACGGGTCGTGCTGGCCGCGATGGTCTTCCGAGTGAATGCTTACTTTTTTACTCCCGTGGGGATTGTTTTAAGCATGAATATTTTATTCGCGAGATGTCTGACGCTCGTGAACAGGCGCGAGCGCGGCAACAGATGCAAGAGATGATTTCTTATTGCGAATCTCCCGCGTGTCGTCGAGCTCATTTGTTACGCTATTTTGGTGAAGCCTGGACCAAGGAGAATTGTGAAAGTTGTGATCGTTGTTTACCGCCAGAAACATTTGCCGCTGTTGAGGAGCCGGGAGAATTGCGTGGCTTGGATCATGAATTATTTGAATGTCTACGTCGTACGCGACGTGAGATTGCGGCTGCTCGAGGCGTCCCGCCGTACATGATTTTTGGTGATCGGACCTTGCAAGAAATGGTTCGTATGTTGCCGCAGAGTCTGGAGCGATTGGGCGAAGTGAGTGGCGTCGGTAAGGCAAAGCTGTTGTCGTTTGGCGACAGGTTTTTGCACGATATCGTGCAGCACGCGCAGGCGCATGGGCTACAGGAAGTAGAGAGTTCACGTCCCGCGACAAAATCAAGTTCAGCTCCAAAGCGGGGAGCGGTGAGTGGGACGCTGCTTCTTACCAAGCAACTCTTTGAGCAAAAGAAATCGATCAAAGATATTGGCTTGATGCGTAACTTGAGTTTTGGCACCGTCATGAACCATCTGGAAAAGATTTTGGATACAGGTGAACGTCTGGATGATGCGCATGTTTCATTTGCCCCAGAGCGGCTAGAAAAAATAGCTGCCGCGTTTACGCAAAGCGGAGACCTAATGCTAGCCCCCGCTCGCGAAATTCTCGGTCAAGCCTATTCATACGACGAGCTACGTCTGGCCCGCCTCCTCCTGCG
>CAYWEE010000010.1:0-31946 GCA_964457295.1 uncultured Gammaproteobacteria bacterium | reverse complement strand
ATGAAAAACCTTGAAGCCACATTGAGTATCGCGATAGGGGAGATGAAGGTATAAACGGACGACGAGATTAAAGATTCGGCCGGACCAGGTGCGATACCAGGGTTGCGGACTGATGATGTGGGCGCCAGGAACACGGCGAGAGCCAATGATGATATCGGCTGTTTGGAGGAGGGGAAGAAAAGAGAGGATGGTTTTAGGATGCGTACTCAAGTCACAATCAAGAAAGAGCATGTAGGTTCCCTTGCTTGCTGCTACACCCGTTTGAACCGCTTTGCCCTTACCGCTGTTTTGCGTATGACGGATCAGGCGAATATGTTCATGGCGACGAGCGAGATCGTTGACTCGTTGCGCCGTATCATCGATAGATCCATCGTCTACTACGATGATTTCATACGTTGCCCCGAGCGCGTCAAAGACATTTGCCGTCTCTCGAAGAGCTAGTGCAATGGTCTTTCCTTCGTTATAGGCAGGAAAGATGATCGAATATTTGAGCGGCATGGCGGTACTATAGCACTCGGCGACTGTCTATTCCCCTCCGTATGAAGGAGGGGCTAGGGGATGTTCTGTTTTGGTCTGGCGATACGGACGTCGCTCCGATATCATACAAACATTCGTATGCAAGCATTCTTAGAGGTGAGTTTGATTTTAGCGCTCGCAACGGGCATGGCCATCCTCATGCAGTCGTTGAGACTCCCGTTGCTACTCGGGCACATCCTCACGGGTATTTTGGTGGGGCCTGCGGTGTGGCATATCCTGCAAGCAAAAGAAACTGTCGAAATTTTTTCGCAACTGGGCATTACGGCATTATTGTTCGTTGTCGGTTTAGGTCTACATCCTCAAGTGATCCGTGAGGTCGGAAAAATCGCTCTCTTAACGGGCATTGGGCAAGTAGTGTTTACTACTGGTTTTGGGTTTATTTTGGCTCTTTTATTTGGATTTTCGTGGATTTCGGCACTCTGTATCGCTATCGCACTGACCTTTAGCAGCACCATTATCGTGACGAAGATTTTGTCGGATCGCGGAGATAGCGGAAAATTGTATGGAAAAATTTCGATCGGTTTTTTGTTGGTTCAGGATGTCATTGCGACGTTGATTTTGATTCTCGTCGGTTCTATAGGCGGTGCGCAAGATGTGCGGTCATTGGTTGTGGTTGTTGGTATCAAGCTGTTGATCGTTGCCGCGACAATGTTGGTAACGGCGCAGTTTATTTTGCCGCGCCTAACTCGTTTGTTTGCGGCTTCACAAGAATTTTTGTTTCTCTTTTCTATCGGTTGGGGCGTGGGGCTCGCTGCTATTTTTTATGCCATAGGTCTTTCGGTCGAGATCGGGGCGTTGGCCGCGGGTGTAACACTGGCGAGTTCTCCATATCGCTACGAAATTAACGCCAAGATGCGCCTGGTGCGTGATTTTTTTATCGTCATGTTCTTTGTACTGTTAGGCTCGCGGTTGAGTTGGGAGGGTTTAGGAGCTCAATGGCCGGTGATCCTGTTATTCTCGTTCTTTGTTCTGATCGGTAACCCCATCATCATCATGGGTATCATGGGGTTCATGCGGTATTCCAAAAAAACCTCTTTTTTAGCAGGTTTGACGGTTGCTCAAGTGAGTGAGTTTTCTCTGATTTTGATGTTGCTGTTTGCTGATCGTGGATATGTGCCAGCATCCGTCTTGTCGCTTGTCACGAGCGTGTGCATGATTACGATGACGGTATCCACGTTCATGTTGCTGCATTCCGAAAAGATATACGCTGCAGCTTCTCGATATCTTGGGATATTTGAGCGCCGGCATCTGGTAGTAGAGCGTGCGGCAGAGCAGCAAGTCGACGCGATTCTCTTTGGCTGCCATCGTGTCGGCACGGATTTTATCGCTACCCTTCAAAAGCGAGGGTCATCCTATCTTGTGGTTGATTTTGATCCGTCCGTGATTGAGCAATTGGAGTCTAAACAGATTCCTTGCCGCTATGGCGACGCACACGACAATGAGTTTTTGGAAGAGGTGGGAGTTGCAAAAGCGAGCTTAATTATCTCCACGATTCCGGATTTTGAAGTCAATCTGTTTATTCTCAAAAAGACGCAAAAGATGAACAAAAAAGGGTTGATTATTTTGACGGCGCAAAGCGTTGAACAGGCTCGGCTCTTGTATGCTGCCGGTGCTGCTTACGTCATCATGCCCCACTATCTCGGCGGGAATCATGCGGCTATGCTGTTAGAGCGCCATGGATATAACGAAAAGAAAATCGCCCTTGAACGCAAACATCATTTGGAGCATTTAGAGGAGCGGATTGGGGAAAGCTGATGCGTATCTTGTTCCATTTGCGCTGAATGATGCTTTTTGCCAAGATGAATTGTCTATGGCGTACGTCTACAGTCCATTTCGGAAAAACTATACAACGGATGTCGTAAAAACACTTGTCGGGTGTGGCTTTTGCGATGATCCTTCATTTAGCGATCAAGTCGTTATATCAATGGATGGCGTTGCGGTTGAAAATCCGTTCTATCAATGGGTCGTGTGCAAGTATCCTCGATTTGATGGGCATACCATGCTTGTGCCAAAACGACATATCACGACGTTTGCCGAAGAATCTTCTGATGAGGTTTTGGCGCGTCATCATCTCCTTGTGTATGCGGATCGGATACTACGGGCACGCTATCCTAATGCCGGCATTGAGGTGTTTTTACAAAATGGCGAAGGATCGTCTTCGAGTATTGCACATCTCCATTGGCATCTTGTACCTGCGCGTCCGGATGATCCACTGCGAAGTTTTGAAAAGATGGGTCAATTTTTAACGATGGAAGAGGGAAAGGAAAAAGTCGTTTTATTCCCCCAAACCCTGGAATGCTCGCCCGTTGAATTACGTATGTCTCTGCAGTCATTCGTTACGGCGACGCCGTATGTGTTTTGATCGAGTGGTTGCACGTTTTGGCATGATAGTTAGCGTGCTAGGATGCTGGTGTTGATATGTATAGACTTGTTGCGTTGTTTTTCGCGATATTGTGTATTTTATATACGATACGTTATCCGGTATCAGCCCACCCCCTCGATGTCGCCTACGCTGATTTCGGTACGTCAACATCATCTGAGCTAACGCTTACTGTCGCCCTGCACCCATATCAGGCTTTTACCCTGGTGCAGCATGATCCGGCGGTGCGTCTTGATCTTGGCGTGCTGCGTAATCAGATGGATACGGTTGAGGCCTATGTTGAGGATCATCTGACGATCTCGCGCGGCGGTGAGGGGTGTGTCTGGCAGGTTCAAAAACAAGATGTTCCAAGCACCGAACTCGAAGCGGTCGCGGATGGTGTTACGTTGAGTGGGGAGGTGAGCTGTCCTTCTTCTGGCGATCGGCTGATGGTCGCTTCCTCTATTTTTGTTGATGGATTTCCTGGGCAGACGACGGTTTTGCGTTTAGAGCTTCCTAATGGATTCGCTGAGCGAGGCGTGCTGGATCGGAGTCATCTGTCTCGCGAACTTGATATTACCGAACTATATACATCCCTGTCTTCAGCTACGACAGCGCCTGGAGCGGCTGCCATGTCTCGTGGAGATGCACGATTATCGCGTTTAGCGGATGCATTGCAGAATCCACATAATGGATGGAGAGAGTATCTCGCTCTACTCTTGGCGGCCTTTGTTATTGGGATGCTGCATGCATTGGGTCCTGGGCACGGCAAAGCTTTGATTGCTGCGACCCTCGTGGGTGAGCAGGCCACGTTTCGTCGTCTCCTGGCACTTGGCACGGTCATGACCGTGACGCACGTATCAGATGTTTTTTTGTTGGCGCTCCTCGCTGATGCAGCGACAGCCTTGATTGCACCGACCAAGATTTTTTTAATTCTTCAAACTATTTCTGCGGCTGGTTTGGTTTTGTTTGGTGGTGTGCAGATTGTGCGTGCAGTATTGCGATATCGTATGGTGCGCATGAATCCCGCGGCTACGGAATCAGAGGAGGCTCATATGCGCGCCCATGCGCTTGGGCTGCCGCATGGACACGGAGCATCGGAGCATGAACATCATCATGACACGGTCGCTCGCGCAGCAACGTGTCATGAATTGCCGGCCGGAGGGCGGGGAAATCCAGCCCCTACGTTTAAACATGCTTTGTGGACCGGGTTTATTGGTTCCCTCGCGCCGTGTCCGACGGCCTGGGCGATTTTTTTGGCGGCGTTGTCTTTAGGGAAACTAGGCTTAGGTATCGGATTATTAGTCGCGTTTACCATCGGTCTCCATATCACGATTCTGGTTCTCGGATTGCTGATCCTTTGGTCCCGAGCTTTCGCGATCCGCCACACACCACCGGCCGTTGTCTACATTCTCCCGATTGTTTCGGCCATCATTATTACCGGCCTGGGTTTATTTTTATTGTTTCGCTAAAACGAACAACGCGCCCGGCTCAGGAGTGGAACCCGAGGGGCGCGTTGGGAGAGGAGAGGGTGGCGAGAGCGAAGGGGCTAGTATTTCCCTGCGTCCATGCGTTGCTTTTGGCGAGTGAGGAGGGCCTGGAAGATTTCGGTGACCCGTTTAGCATTGAGCGGTGTGGGGCTTGTTGGGTCATCGCTCAACTCGAAGGGCGCAACGACCTCTTGCCAGTCTGAGGAGGGCTGCGTGAAGTGCGCATAGCCGGTCCACGTCTCGTCCTGTCCGGTATCCAGCTGCAGATGGATGTCGGTGGTACGCGGATCTTCATCGGAGACCACGATGTGGATCTGGCTGCCGTTCAGTCTTAGGGCAACGTAGAAATCGTATGAGCTTATGCAATCATCTGGTCGTGATGGGGTTGAATACAGATCCTCGTCTGTCCCGCCATGGTCTACAGATCCAACACGGATCTCCATGAGGGCGACGAGCTCATCGAACGTGTGCGTTGCTTGTCGAAGGGTTACAACTTCCGGATGGGGCATGAGCAGATTCCTTGCTTTTGAGTGGAATACAGCGATTTTTCGTGAAAAAGGTACGACTGGCCTGATTACAGGCTAATTTTTTAAAAAAGTCAATGATTTTATGATTTGAGCTGTATCAAAAACCCCCAAGTACACGGTTCGAGTGTCCGCGTTAGCGAACAGGTTGAGAGTCGGTACCTGGGAGCTTGTATAGGATAGTCTGCTATACTCATTATGTCATCTTTTCATGTCTGAATCGTTTATAGCTAATGAGGCCAATCCTTCGATCGAGAAGGAGCATGAGTTGTTTCTCCGCCTCCAAAAAGACCCCTCAACCATCGGTGAGGTTTACGATCTCTATGCCAACCGCCTCTACGGATTCTTGCTAAAACGCTGTGGTCATAAAGAAACCGCCGAGGATTTGGTGTCGCAGACGTTCATGAAGTTTTTAGAAGCCCTTCCGCGTCTTACTTGGCAGGGAGTTCCATTGCGCGCTTACCTGTTTCGGATTGGTGGTAACGCCCTGATTGATTATTGGAGAAAGTCTTCGACAAAACACGAGACGGAGCTCGATACGGATGTGTTTGACCCACCTAGCGCCGATGATCCGGCGTGGTCAGCGGCCTGTGCGTTTGATGGCGCACAGCTTATGGAGCACGTATCACATCTTTCCCCGCGTGATCAAGAAATTTTGAATCTGCGTTTTGTGAGCGATCTTTCCCCGCAAGAAATCGCACCTTTGTTAGACGTTTCGCCCAATCATGCCGCTGTGCTTGTCTATCGCGCTGTAGGTCGGCTGCGTACCGCCTATCTCGCCGCTACGGCACCCAAAAATCTATGATGAACTCCCACGAAGAAGACGCCGCGCGTCTCGCCGAACTCCTTGCCAAGAAGGAGGAGTGTCATGACGCCTCACTTCGTCCGTTTGTAGAAACAGCTAATGCGCTTATCAGCGAAGCGTCGGCTGCGACCGTGATGTTGGATCCTGGCGTAGCCGCTACGCAGCGCGCACAACTTATATCTATGACCACTCCCACCCCTTCTCCATCGCCTTCTTCTGTCGAATCGGCCTCGATTCCTCCCGTTGCTGCTCCTGCTTCTTCGACTCCCGCCTCGGAGCCTCCTGTTTCTACACCTCCTTCCTCAAGCGGCCCACGTCGGCCGCGCTGGTCGTGGTTTATGGCCGGTGGATTTGTGGCGGCTAGCTTGGCCGCGGTTATCGTATGGAATCTTCCGCGCATCGCAGCTCCATTGCAGCGTAATCCAGAACCGTCGGTGGAATCTGTTGCCCGGCTCATGATTCCAGAAGCTCATGCCGCCGATGCATTTTCTATCGTTGCTGAATCCAGTGATCCTGGGGGAGCGGATACGGCTACCAGTTTTTTGGTGACTGCTGCCGTACCGGTGACGTCAGAGATTTTAGAGCAGCATCTCAAAATCGTGCCACCTCCTTCGATCGAGGCCGTTGCTTCCAGCTCGGTTCATTTTTCTGTCGCTGCCGTAGAGGAGGGGAAATTTCGCGTGACTCCTTCAGAGTCTCTTGAAGGTGGCGCTGTGTATCGTTTGGAGCTTGCAGCCGCGGTTGAGCGCTCGGACGGAGCAGTTGAGCGTCGTGATTTTTCTTGGGCTGTTCAAACAAAGCAGGTGTTTCGAGTGGTTTCATCGATTCCCGGTACGCGTTCAGCTGGCGTTCCGGTCAACAGCGTCGTTGAATTTACCTTCTCTATGCCTGGATTTGGTGATCCGACATCGTTCTTCTCTATTTCGCCAGCCGTTCCAGGTCGTTTTCAGACGCGCGGCCGCTCTGTGGCCTTTATTCCAGCTAAACCCCTCATGTACGGTCAGATTTATCATGTGACCCTCAAGTCTGGTTTTGGTATCGCGAATAGCACGCAAACGCTTTCGCAAGATGCGACAATTGAGTTTGAAACGGAAGCTGTATCGATGGCGACCTCCGAGTCGAAAATCGCATTGGAGCCTTTGAATGATTTTGTAGAAACTGTACCTGGTCGAGAGTTTACTCTTCCTATCTATAACAGCAAAGGAGCAGCTAGTCCTGCGGTGAAGTTTCATGTGCAGGGATATCACATGTCGGATGCGGTAGCGAAAGAGTTTTTGATTGCGTATGGCAAACAACCATCATATGCGATGGCTTTGCGTGATCGCGGAGATATATTTTCTGCCCGGGCCACAGAGCCATCATTTCAGGTTGATGGTCAGGTAGAAAAGAGAAATGAGTATGAGTTGTTTATTCGTCTTCCAGGCGTGCGACCGGGAAGATATGTCGTAAAGATCGAATCTCAGGACAAAGAGGTGAGATGGTTTTATCTTCAAGCGACGAATGTGGCGACGTATGTCATGGCAGATGCCAAGCAGGCGTTATTGTGGGCCGTGAATGCAGATGCTGCTCGACCGTTGTCAGGCTTGGATGTTCGTACGGCTTCCACGACCATCCAAACGGATGAGCAAGGAATTGCGCGATTTTCGACGCCAGCCGTCGTCCAGGCTACAAGCACGGATGCTGTAGAGGTAATTGAGGTGGGTAGTGGAGATCTTTCCTCGTTTGTCCTGCTCGCCTCCTCTCGTCAGGTTCGTCCATATTGGGGGTATTGGTTGGGCGCGAATACGGTTGATAAAACAGTTTCCTATTTGTATGTCGAGCGTCCGTTGTATCACCCCAGTGATACGGCTCACGTCTTTGGTATGGCACAGGATCGCGTATCGGGATCGGGCGTCGGCACAGTCACATTAGAAGTGATTCGTTCCGGCTTCTTTGAGCCGCTTGATCCTACGGCGCCAAAGGTATATCGCCGTGTAGCGTTGACAACAGACGATGCGGGTATGTTTCAGGGTGAAGTCTCTTGGTCTGATCTTGTACCCGGTTGGTATACCGTACGCATTCAACGTGATGGAGTAACGATCGCTTCGCGGAACGTCGAAATTCGTCATTTTGTGAAGCCGGCATACTCGATTGATGTTTCTGTGGCGCGACAGGCCGTTTTTGCCGGAGAGACGGTTGAGGGTGAGGCTCGAGTCATGTTTTTTGATGGAACGCCGGTTGCGGATATGGACATGGTTGTCGAGACCCAGGGATCGGATCCGTTTTCTGCCACCATCAAAACCGATGCTGCCGGATATATTCGTTTTCGTATTCCGACCAAAAAATGGACATGTGATGCGCTCTTAAAAGAGACATACTGTTCTTCTATGAATGGCCTCGGCGTTACTGTGCGCCCACAAGATGCCGAAGAGGCGGAGATTGTCGGTTCAACGTTTGTCAATGTGTGGCATTCGCACGCTTCGTTGACGGTTGATGCTGCAGTGACCGGTACGCAAAGCGTCATCACGTTTACGGCTCGCAAGGTTGATCTGTCTGGAGCAGAAAAAGGCGGATGGTCTGATAAGGTGTTGGCCGAACCGTTACGTGCGACGCGAGTGAGTGGTCAGATTTTTGAGCGCACGTGGATTCAGACCCAGACGGGCACAACGTACGATCCTATCGAAAAAGTGACAGAGCCTACATATCGCTATGACCTGAAGGAAGTGCCTGTCGCGCAGATTAATGTAACGACAGATACGGAGGGCAAGGCGCGCATGCCTTTCACGATGAAGCCCGACACGACATATCGCGTTGTTGGTGTTGTGCAAGATGAGCAGGGGATTGATGAGCACGCCACGCTCTACACGGGATCGGGCTGGTGGTCGATGTATCGCTACGATAGTCCGTTGACTCTCGCGGACACTGAACCTCAAGCTGATCGAGTGGGGTATCATGCGGGTGAGCGTATTCATCTGGGCTTTACAGAAAACGGAAATCTCGTTCGTGAACGCATCGATCAAGCCTATCTTTTTGTGGAGGCGCGCTTGGGCCTGGGTCGAGTGCAATCGTCTCGGACGCCAACGTACGATGTGATGTTTGACGAAGAGCATCTTCCAAATACGACGGTGTACGGTATCGCGTGGACTCCTCGTGGATTGATTGAGCAGACAATCATGCTCGGGTTTGATGATCGTGATCGAGAGTTGAGTGTTTCGCTGACGCCGGACGCGACGCAGTATGCGCCAGGGTCTAAGGCAAAGGTCCGTGTTGTGGTGAAGGCTAAGGACGGCTCTACCGTCTCGAATACAAAGGTTGCGTTAGGTGTTGTTGATGAGGCGTTGTTCGCCGCTGCCTATGATCCGGGTGATGAACGTCCGGTGAGTGCTCTATACACGTGGGTTACCGATGGCATCATCTTTACCCAGCGTTCGCATATTGATACGTTGAGCTTGTTTGGAGGGGCGGAAAAGGGCGGTGGAGGTGGTGGGGACGCTGTCCGTCGGGCGTTTAAAGATACGGCGGCTTTCGTGGTGGTTGCTACGGATCAAAACGGTGAAGCTACAGCTGAGTTTTCGTTGCCGGACAACCTCACCAGTTGGCGAGTAACGGCCGCAGCGGTGAATGGTCGCCGGTATGGTGGGGGAGCGCGAACGAATATCCGAGTCACGAAACCGGTTTTTGTAGACGCTATTATTCCAGAAACCGTTTTGATGGCTGATAAGCCGGTCTTAAAGCTTCGTGCGTATGGCACGGCCTTGCCCACGGGCACGCCTATTCGGTTCACCGTTGATGCACCAAGCCTTGGTCTCACAAACGGTGTAGCCACGGGTACGGCTGGTACGTCGGTATATGTCGCCTTGCCGTCTTTGTCTCCTGGCAACCACGTGTTTACCTTCCGTGTGACGTCTGATAAGGGGACGGATGCCATTGAGCGTCATCTGCACATTACCTCCTCACGCTTCATGCGTCGTGAGTCGGTAACGACGGATCTTGTTCTACAGATGACGTTGCCCGAGGTGGCTTCGTCTAGTGAAGTTACCGTTGCCTTTATCCCAAAGACTCGCGCTGCCGCATTGCCACGTATTGAAGCGTTGGTCGGCACATGGTCTAAGCGTCTTGAGGCTCGTGTGGCTGATCGTTTAGCGCAAGACATGCTTCAGCGGTTCTTTGGTCGTCCTCCTGCAAAAGAGGATGTGTCGCTGCTGCCGTATCAGCAATCCGACGGAGGTCTTTCGTTGTTAACATACGGATCTTCGGATGTGCGGATGAGTGCATTGGTGGCTACGGCGAACCCGCATCTCTTTGATCGTACGCTCTTAGGTAACTATTTCTGGTCTATCGTATTAAATAAAGATGTTTCCCGTGAAGAACAATTAGCGGCTTTATCGGGTCTTGCCGCTCTTCAAGAGTCGGTATTGTCAGAGCTGCATTTGGCGGCGAATGCACCCGAATTATCGCCTGCTGAACGATTATTGATTATCCGCGGCCTCTTTGTTATCGGGGATGCAGAAAAGGCCCGTACGATGTTTGATGAGCTGTTGCAGGCGGGCGAAGAGCACGATGGCAAGATGATGTTACGCGTTTCTACAGAGCAATCGCTCAACGTTGCTGCTACGTCCGAGGCGGCGTCTATGGCCGCCATGCTCCATCACGCGAGTGCCGAAAAATTAATGGCGTATGTAGAACAGACGTGGACCGCCGACGTGCTGACCAGTCTCGACAGGGCGATGTATCTTGAGCGGACGGTTCCGCTGCTTTTTCCGGGGACGGCAACAGTGACGTATGCGGTGGCGGGTACGGAGTCCACGGTGGAATTACGTGATGGGTACGCTGTAGAGCGGATATTCACGGCTGCCGAGTGGAAGCAGTTACAGATTGTTCGTGTAGAGGGTCCGATTGCGTTATCGTTTGATCGTACAGTGACGAGTGTCCCTGCCCAGAGTCCGGATATTTCTATTCGTCGGACGTATATCAAGCCGGATGGAACGGCGGTGAATACGTTAGTTGAAGGAGATACGTTGATTGTTCGTTTGGAAGTAATTTGGAAGAACGCTGCACCGACGGGATGTTATACATTACGAGATCATGTCCCAGCGGGACTCGCTCCGCTCACCAATATCTGGTGGAACGGCGGGCTCGAAGATGTCTATCCGGTGGATCGTGATGCAGAAAGTGTGACGTATATCACTTGTCGTCCTCCGGTGGTTGACGGCAATACGCAGGATGCGATTCGTAGCACCCGCTATCGTGCCCGCATCGTGGCGCGTGGAACGTACGTAGCTGAGCCAGCAGTTTTACAGAGCATGGATATGCCGTCGGTGGCAGCGGTGAGCACCTACGGATCAATTACCGTGCAATAAATGCTTGGAGGTACTTGCGTCGTACGACCATGACATCAATAAAGATCATATATAAAACAGCTGCGGCGTTGATATGCGCCGCAGCTGTTTTATTGGTTGTGTATCAGATCCCCCGATCCGTTTCGATTCCGGTAGGGGCGGGGTTTCCCCGCCCTGATCCCGGGCCCAATCCGGTTTCCGATCGTTCGGCCGAAGGGCGGGGAAACCCCGCCCCTACGTATTTGCCCATTAATACGTCTCATTTTCTCGATCTTCCTCGTTTTTTCGCGGTTTCTCATATCGCCGTCCCTACCTCTACTATAAGCGGGACGGTCGTAGCGGGTGTGGTTAATCATCACGTTCTTGCTGTGGATGTATTGGAGCGTTTTGCAAAGGGTATGCGTGCAGCCCGTCCTGACGCCAAGCGCATCATTATTCTTTCGCCTGATCATTTTCATGCCGGCCGTTCAGCTGTTTCGACGCATGTGCGTCCGTATCAAACTCCATTGGGGAGAGTGGAGGTTGATCGCGAAGCGGTCGCGTATCTTGCGCAGCATAGTGTCGTGATTGATAACGGTCCGATGTTTGAACAAGAACATGGCGTGGGTGCTTTGATTCCGTTTTTGCATCGGTCGTTTGCTGATATGCAGATTGTGCCGGTGGCTATTCGTGGTGAAACGGATGACGCGACCCTGGTGAACCTCGCTCATACATTGGAGCCTCTCCTTGATCGTCAAACCGTCATCGTCGTTTCGGCAGACATGAGTCATTATCTGACTGAAGATGTGGCATTGAAAAACGATGTGCAGACGTTGAAGTGGCTACAAGCACTAGACGCACAAGCCTTTGATGCGGCAACAGATGATTTTGTCGACAACGGATCTTCGTTTGTTGTTTTGTCGCATATCTTTGAGCAACGCGACCAAAAACTAACCTTTACGTTACTTGATCACACCATCTCTTCGCGCTACGCCGGGTCTCGCGACAATACCACGAGCTATCTCACAGGAATGTGGTCCGTGCCTAAATAGCACGACACCCCCGGAAGAGAGTGCCGGGGGCGCGCGTAGTAGTGCGTCAGCGGAAGCTGAGGGCTATGACTTTCGACCCTTTTGCATAGTTGACAGGACGCTGAGCCAGGGTCGCTACAGCTGCCGCAAAGCTGCTGTCGAGGAGTTTGTAGTCCTCATCAGGCAGTGAGGGGATGATCACCCGAGTTTTGGGGGTGATGGGGGTCTGGCTCGTGAGCCTGACTCGATTCTCTTTGGTGAGCGACTCGCTTTGCCAGCCGACGCAGAGGAGCAGCAGCTCGGTGATTCGCAGCGCCTGGTCGGCGTCCTGGGCGGCCGAGGAAAACACCCAGAGCTTGTTGTCGTGGTTAGCTCCGAAGCGCAGCGGGGCGCCGTTTCGCCCGATGAAGATCAGGCCGACCGTTACCCATTCATAGGTGAGGGTATCGCCCGGTTCGAGTTTGGTGCTTGCTTGATTCATGGTCAAGAGAAGCGGTTGAGCGGTGTGAGCTTCCAATCTGCTATCCTCCTTGTTCTGTAAGATGATGTCAGAACGAGATACTCTAAGGATTATTGATTATTTTGTCAATTCGGATAAATACTGTATTTGATGAGCCGATATGCCCCTCTTTCCATTCCGTTGTGAGCAGCGGACGGAGACGGTGAGCGGTCGCTTCTGATGTCATGAGCAATGTCGTGACATGTAATTCATTCAAAATATCTTGCGCACGTCGCGCATCATTTGTAGCGAATAGCTCTTTCCATATTTCTTGTTTATGGACATAGTCCGGCGTCTCGTGATCGTGCCCTGTAGCGATCGTCCGTCCCGTGTAGCTCGGGGTCCAGAGATTAAGCCAGGCATCATCCGTTACTATGACGTCGTCCGTGGTTGTTTGTTCACGCAGCTGCTTCCAGGCTACGAAAATATCTTTTGATTGATAAAAATAATGAGAGGTGGTTGGATGCGCGGCCCAGGCGATCGTCGAAGTTATCAGGTGTAGAGGCGAGAGAGCTGCGCCTATACAGACCATGATGATAGTGAGGTTGCGCCGCGCGCTCGGGGCCTGCTGCATGAGCCAATCACGCACGGCTTGCCAGGCGGGGAAGGTGAGGATGACGCAGGCGATACCCAGCCCTTCGGTGTATTTCCGCTTCCAGGGAAAGGGGAGGATGATAGCGAGCATGGCGCTGAATATCCAGGCCATGACCCAGCGTTCAGTGGGCTTGAGCGGAATTTTTTTTCGTATCCTCCATATCGCGGCGGTGATAAAAGGTAAAAGTGTCGCGAGCCACGCCCCAGAACTCGCGAGAGGAAGTTGGTTAATGTTGAGATGATGCGTTCGAAAAACGGTGTCTTGATAGAGGGGGAGATAGATGAATGTTGCCGGCAGGATGCAGATACCAATGATGCCTAGACGTCGCAGGATGATTCGCAGTGGAAGCCCCCGTCCTTCGATGAGAGCAAAGAGAACAAAGAAAACCAGGAGAGGGGCAAAATAGGGATGAATGGCAAGGAGAAGACCGAGGCAGAGACCGGCGAATAAAGAAGTGGAAGAGCGGGAGGTTGGAGGATGGGGAGCAGGAGAAGAGGTTAAGGTGTTCCAAGTCCAAAACAGACCCAGGATGAGAAGGGCGAGGGAAAGGATGACGTGTGCGCCACCGAGAAATGTGAGAAAAACAGAGAATTCAGAAGAGATGTCGGGTGCTGCATCAAGGCGCAGGCTTCCCCCATGCGTCAGCCCGAGCCATACCGAAAAAAGCCAACCCGTTCCACCTCCGGCGATGCAGAGAAAAAAGAATAATATAGCGTCACGATACGACTCGGTTATCCGTCGACCGATGAGCCACAGGCTAGCACAGAGGATGAGGGTAAAGATGACGCGCGCTCCTTCATGAAGGATGACGGCCGAGAGCGGAAGACGAGCGACGAGCGCGAGCGCCGACCATACGGGATGAAAAAGAGGTAGATGCGGCTCGATGGCGTATAAATTGTGTAAAAGAATATGTCCATCTTTTCCTTGGTTGATGTAGGAGAGATAGACGGCAATGTCACTTGGGGACGCGATGGTGTCTCCGAGCCAACGGGTTCCCAAGGGAGCGAGGTATGAAAACAGCACGGCGCCAGCTATTTCGACGCCTACAAGACAAAGAGCGGCAAGGAGAGGAAAGAGGTGACGACGCGATATCCGCATGCCGCTTAGGGTGCCTGCCTCAAGAGCGGAACAACGATACGGGTAGCTTCAAGGTGCCCATCGGTATATTCACGAGTTCCCTCGGCGACGACGGACGGCATGAGATAGGTATACGGAATCGCTCCGGCATCATCATGCATTTCGTAGAGACGAATATCATACGAGGAGATGGTGGTTGTTCCCGAAATAGTGCTCAATCCTCCACTCATCAGCTTAGTGCTCACTTCTTGTGGGGTGAGGGCGGGATAGTCAGAGCGATCCGGATCGCCCCAGAGCGTGATGTTACCTGCGGTCACTGTGCGTCGTAGGGTGTCTACTACGATCTCGACGCCATTTACAAAACGTCCATTAGCGCCGACAACATCGAGCGCATCAACGAGGGCGTGGTAGCGTACGGTGATCTGATTGGGGAACTCTGTTCCACTGCACTCGGTACTGCTGGTAACTGACAGTGGAGGCAGGCTATCAGAGATGAGCGGATCGGTAGAGGCAATAGAGCGAATGCGGACAAGCGTAGCTCGATCCATGCATAGGCCGTTAATCTTGCCGAGGGTCCACCATAGATTCCAATCTGGCTCTACCAATCCATCGCGGTAGAGTTCGCGTCGAATACCGTATTGGGTTAAAAAATCATTTGCAACATCAATCATTTCCGCATTGGTCGGTAACGTTCGTACCGTCAGTGGATAGGCGAGGGGCTTGATGGCGGTAAAGTTTATATGGCGCGTTGCGGCATCGTAGTGAAAACGAAAACCATCACTTTCCCAAGAAAAATCGAGTTCTCGGGTTTCTGGACGTGCTCCAATTAAAGCGCCAGGTATTCGTAGGGTCGCGCCAAGGCTTTTTAGCTCCGTTTCGTTAGGGACACTGCGTTTTTCACGTAATACGGTGATTTTGGTGGGAAGCTCTGGAAGGTTGGGTAAAGGAATGATACGGCCCGTGCTTTGGCCCCAGACGATGAGAGGGAGTGGGCCAAAACCTTGTTCACGCGGAACGGTCTGCGGTGGTGTCTTGGTTTCAAACGGTTCCGAGATACTCGGACTGGTTTGGGGTGTCGTACAACCGGCTCCAATGAGCGAGAGGATAGAAAATAGCGCAATGAAACGAAAAGAGGACATACGG
This sequence comes from uncultured Gammaproteobacteria bacterium, assembly GCA_964457295.1. Taxonomy (GTDB): domain Bacteria; phylum Patescibacteriota; class Patescibacteriia; order 2-12-FULL-60-25; family 2-12-FULL-60-25; genus CAYWEE01. Next base: position 16,589 of record CAYWEE010000010.1, on the reverse strand, counting down.
ATATTCCGTAGTGTACCACGCTATATGCGAGCAATGCGGTGCGCCTTTATTTATTCCACGTGTCCCGTCGAGAGTTCGGTCACGGTCTCTCCGATGTTTTCTTTGCGATCGCATTCGGCGAGCTCAAGAATCATTTTGGCGATGTGTTGCGGGTGAGCAACATCTTCAAAGGCGAATCGCTCTTTTTCACCGGCTGTTTGAATTTGAACATCACCATAATCAAAGATGGTCTGCAGAATGCCTTTGACGTTTGAGGTGACATCTTGTGTGCGGTAGAGGCGAGATTCCGAAATGGTGCGACCAAAGAGCCCATGTTGATCAATGTCTAAAATGCGTTTGTCGGTTACGATAAACACATCAAGCCAATACTCCATGAAGATCTGAAAGACAAAAAACCAACCGATCAAAAAGAGAGCACTTGCTCCTAGCGCATATAGCGCGAGGTTGGTGGGGTCTTGGAGAAAATCAGGATAAAGGTTTTGAAAAAAAAGATACCCGCCAACAGGAAGAATTAAAACTAATAACGTTGCGATAATCAGCGGTATGAGGGTGATCGGGTGGCGGCGAAAGACAAAGATTTTGGATTCCTTGAGTGTTGAGCCGGGGAGATGATGAATGTCGATCATAGCTATTGCGGGAGAAGAGAGGAGGTTGAAAGGTCGATCCAATCAAAGACATGGACGGGCGCGCTCCAATCAATGGGTAGAACGGTGCTAGAAACACCTAGGACGGCGATGACGATGACAAAGAGAAATAGGATGGTTGACGCGTAGGTTCCGAATCCCGAAACGCCAAGGCGCATCATCTGGGCGATAGAAAAAAAGGATACCAAGGCGTAGATGGCTAAAAAGATGAGCCAGGCGATGACGAAATATCCAAGGGGGATCATAGTAAAGAGGCGGTAGGGGGTAGGTAGTAGGAGGTAGCGGAGAAGTTGAAGGATCCGATCAGTTTAAAGGAGAGTAGCAGGAGCAGGGAGGGGAAGCTCAAGATGGAGGTAGGCACGCTCGGTTGCCATGCGGCCTCGGGGAGTGCGTTGCAAGAGTCCTTCTTGGAGGAGAAAGGGCTCAATCACGTCTTCGAGCGTCGCCACGTCTTCATTTAGGGCTGCGGCGAGCGTCGTGAGTCCGATGGGTCCGCCGTTGAATTTTTCGATAATCGCTCGCAAGGCGCGGCGGTCGGTTTCATCGAGACCAAAGGGGTCTATTTCAAGCGCATCCAGCGCCCGATCAACCGTTCCCGGATCCAGAATACCATTTCCCCGCACCTCCGCGAAATCGCGGACACGTTTTAATAGGCGATTACCGATACGGGGCGTCCGTCGGGAGCGGGTTGCGATCCGCCGTGCCGGTTCTTCTTCGATAGCTACGCCTAGGATGTTGGCTGTTCGTCGTACGATGGTCGTGAGTTCCGCGATATCATAAAAATCGAGATGATAAACCGCCCCAAAGCGATCACGCAGTGGCGAAGAGAGAAGGCTGACCTTGGTTGTAGCTCCCACGAGCGTAAAACGTTTGAGGTCGAGACGTAGGGTTCGGGCCGTCGGTCCTTTGCCGATCACGAGATCAAGCGCGTAATCCTCCATGGCTGGGTAGAGGACTTCTTCGATGTTGCGATTCATCCGATGGATTTCGTCGATAAATAATACGTCGCCATCTTCAAGATTGGTGAGAATGGCCGCCAAATCCCCGACGCGCTCTAAGGCCGGTCCACTGGTGATTTTGATATGCGCGCCCATTTCTTTGGCGACGACGTGAGCGAGGGTTGTTTTTCCGAGTCCAGGTGGGCCGTACAGCAGAACGTGCTCGCAGGGCTGATTGCGTTTTTTGGCCGCTTCTAAAAAAATGCTCAAATTTTCTTTTAATTTGGCCTGGCCGATGAATTCTCGCAGGGTGCTGGGACGTAGCGATACGTCAAAACCCAGCTCCGTAGTTTGGACTTCTGGTTCAATCAATCTGCCCGCTTCTTCCATATAGGAGCTAGCGTAGAGGGAAGGACGGAAAAAGAAAAGGAGGAGGGGGAGGCTCTCCCGTGGTAACACATGCCTCTTCCCGGTCTGCGGATTCCCTTTAGGTGGATGGTCAGCGTCCTATCCCGTCCAGAGGCATGTGTTACCACGGGAGAGCGATAAAGAGGGGTTATAAGATGAAAAACCCAATGGCTGCTCCCAGCATGAGTACAAAAGCTCCGCCGACGAGGGCGTTGGTAAGTGGACCGTTTTTGCGTTTGCCCATGAGTTTTTGATTGTTGCCAATCAATAGAATCATGCCGATAAAGAGGGGGGCGACGAGGCCATTCACCACGGCTGACCAAAACAGAGCTTTGATAGGATTGACTCCCGAAAAGGTGAGGAGGAGTCCGATAAGGGTTGAGATAGTAATCGCTCCGTAGAATCCGTGAGCTTCGCGGAGTTTTTTGTAGAGTCCGTTGGACCAGCCAAAAATGTCAGACAGCGCATACGAGGCCGAGGCTGAGAGGACGGGAACCGCGAGGAGTCCGGTGCCGATAATGCCGGCGGCAAAGAGCAGTGAAGAGAATCGTCCGGCTAATGGTTCAAGGGCGCGAGCTGCTTCGGCCGAGGTTTGGATATCGTGAAGACCATGACGAAAAAAGGCGCTGGCCGCGGTCACGATGATGCAAAACATGATGAGATTGGAAAACCCCATGCCAAAGGCAACATCAGCACGCATCGCGGTGATTTCTGCGTCGGTAGCTCCGAGGCGTGCTTTTTGTGTGGTACGACCTTGGCTAATTTCTTCTTCAACCTCCTCGTTCGACTGCCATAAAAATATATAGGGAGAGATGGTGGTTCCGAGGACCGCGATCAAGCTCAAAAAGAAAGTGCGATCAACGATGATCGTGGGCCAGATGGCTGCGCGTACAACTTCATTCCAATTTGTGGTGACAAGCAAAGCGGTGAAGACATACGCGAGTAGACTCATGGCAAACCACTTTAAAACATGGGCGTAGGTTTTATAGGTTAAAAATATTTCCAAGATGAGAATAAGAACGGCATACAGAATGGCGTAAACAGCAACCGGAAGATGAGGCAGGAGCAGTGCTGTGGCGTCGGCCATAGCACCAAGATCTGCGCCGATATTGAGTGTATTCGCACAGACAACCAAGATAACGAGGACGATGCTGATCCAACGGGGATAATGACGACGCAGGGTTGCGGTGAGACTTTCACCCGTAATCATGCTCACGCGTGCGATGGTTTCTTGCACGGCGGTCATAAATGGGAACACGAGCAGAGCCGTCCACAGTTGACCGAGCCCAAATTGTGCACCTACCTGGGTGTACGTTGCGATTCCCGAAGGATCATCATCCGATGCGCCGGTGATAAATCCCGGGCCAAGCTTATTCCAAAATCGTTTTAAGAGACGCGCCATACAGTGTGAGGTCTCTAGTGTAGCATTTGCGCGAGATGTTGCGGTTTCGTCATACGTATGGTTATCTGGAGATGCGAACCTTCTCAACAAAGACGCAGAAAGGAGAAAGAGATGAGCAGAATGCTCCTGTTGTCAAAGGGGTCCTCATTTGCTGTTGGTGTACATACGTGTCCTCAGTGTCGTCGCTTTACTCTGCGAGGCGTCAAACTGCGGGCCATTGTATATCCATCCAGGACGACGAGTCAGATCACTGAATCCTGGCTTGTTGGTTGCTATTGTACGAATCCTGTTTGCTCGCAATATCGAGAAGTGAATTCTCCACAGGGGGTTACTACTTCGCTGGAGAGATGTCTCTTGGAACGGTGCGATAATCAGGCTCTAACCACGTATTTTGATGGATATTTGGTGGGCGTAGAGTGCTTTTCTTGCCTAAATGTGTGGATACCTCCTCGTCGTTGCGGCTTGCCAGACGATCGAGATGATTACGATGAAGATGGTGATGAGCCTCTTCCTAGCACGCGGCGTGTTCCTTCTCCGACCTAACTTGTCCCGACCGCTCACTCGCGTTCGGGACGCCCTCCGAATTCTGATCAAAAGATCAGTACTCAGATGGCGATATTGCTCAATTCAGCCTTTTCTTGCACACTGTTCTTCGTCACGTCATTTACCACGTCGTTCACGAACGACTGTGGTTCATGAATAATGTGGCATAGGGGCCCGTGGCGGAATTGGTATACGCAACGGACTTAAAATCCGTGGCCGCAAGGCATGTGGGTTCGACTCCCACCGGGCCCACCAAGGGCAGAACCGACCATCGAGGTCGGTTTTTTCGTCAACACAGCGAAGTATCCGCTCGCGCTATTCGACCATTGCCGGCTGAACTGGGGAGTCTTGCGCGTTGGTGTCCACCTGGTGACCAAACGTGCTGTTGGGTCGCTCGAGCACGGCAACCGCCGCGTGGAGCGTGGACGGCGCGACGTGCGCGTATCGTGACGTCATCTGAATGGTCGTGTGCCCGAGGAGCTCCTGCACCGCGCGCAGCGGGACTCCACGAGAGGTGAGTTCCGTCGCGAACGTGTGCCGCAGTCCATGCCAGGATATCGGAGGAATCCCGGCGCGGTGACAAATGCGATGGAGATAGGACAGGGTGGTCGTCGGAACGATGAAGTCTCCGTCGCGAAGCGAGAAGACATACGGGTGGTGCCGCTCGAAGCCTCGCAATGCCTCGACCACCGACGGCGTCAGGGGGATGTCACGAGGGCGGCCCGTCTTGGTCGGGCCGACATGACGCAGGACGACGGACCGTCGAATGTGCACGAGCGGCTGTTCGGTGTCGAGCTCCAAGTCGTCCCACGTGATGCCGGCGGCCTCTCCGAATCGGACGCCGGTATGCAGCATGAAGAGGATGAGGACCTGCCAAAGGCCCGGACGAGTTGCAGCGAGAAGCTTGGTAGTCTGTTCCGGCGTCAGGTACTTGTACCCTTGCGTGGGTACGCGCAGCCAGTGAAACGTGGGCACCGTCCGAGTCAAGGACCACTCTTTCGCCGTCGTCAGACAGCAGCGCAGCACGCTCAGGATGTTGTTGATGCTTTTTGGAGCAAGTCCATGGGCATATAGCGATGCTCGAAACGCGTCCACTCGAGCCGTCGTAATGTCGCCTAGCCGGAGGGACCCGAGTTGAGGCAGAAGATGAATCCGAAGCACGTTGAGCTTTGCCCGTTGGCTCGACAGCCGGTTGGTGGGCAATACGTAGTCCCGGACCCACCGGTCGGCGAACTCGCCGAGCCGAGGTGGCGGGCCCATGAAAGGGTCCCGCCCAGCTTCGTCGTCAGCGACGAACTCGTTTCGTAGGGTGCGCTCGTATGCTTCGGTTCCCCGACGCGACTGGTCAGGCGATGGACGTCGAATCCGCCGCCCTCGATACCGGAAGTCCACCCACCATTCGCCGCCGCGGTCACGCCTGCGGATAGCGGCCATATCGTTTCGGAAGCTCAGGCTGTTCAACGCGGTTCCGGTGCAAGAAGGCTTCGACGTCGCCTTCGTGAATCCGAATGACGCGCCCGAGTCGATGATGGGCGAGCTTGCCCTGGGCGAGCCAGCCATACAATGCTGTCTTCGCGACCCCGAGCCGTCGGGCGACTTCACGAGCCGTGAGGAGCGTGGGAAACGGAGGTGGGGATCCGTGCGATGTTCCAATAAGGGAGGTTGTTGTTGATGTGGTCATAGGTTTTCAAGGTGCGAACGCGGACGTCGCGGGTCGAGGTCTTTTCCTCGTCGAGCCCGAAACGCAGAGCACTCCCACCGTAGCATTTGAATAAACGATCACGGAAGAGACGGTGAGTCGCGGGCACGTCGATTCGCGGTGAGCAAGGTCATACGAAAAGAATCGTAGTCCCACAAGCGCTACCCCGCATGGGGACGCAGAATGGCCCTCTGCCTGTGGATACTCGGCCACCATGACCCATCGCCCAGCCACCCTGGATATCCCCACCATGGGGCTATTTGTCGTCCCCGTGTCCGGTCCGAAAACCTGTTGTAAACTGATGGAAGCAACGAGCATGAAACCGAAAAGGCGACCGGTATGAACGGTCGCCTCAGGGGCCCTTGCGGGCCATCTCCCTTCGGTGTGGCAATCGGCCCGTTGTGGGACAACTTCACCGAAAGGAGGTAGCACCTTACGCAACAACCATTCTCCCCGTCAATGGTCGCGCCCTGCGATCCCATGTTCTCCCCGTCGCCGCCCGAGGTGCGTTTCGAATGCCCAGGCGGATAGGCGAGCGAAGCCGGAGGCCCACCCAGCAACCCACCATCGGTATCGCGGTCGGCTCAAGATACGTGGGTGTAGCGGTACTCGGTCCTGGTAGCCTGAAAGATCTTCTCTCCACACGTCTCGAAGGTCACGGGACCGACCCCATCGAGCGTATCCGGCTACGCGCCTGGACTGAACGGACGATCGTCGAGCGCGGCGCCCGACTCGTCGCGCTCTTCACAGAAGACGGCGGTGAGCGCGCCGCTCGCATCGAAGACCTCACCCAGGTGGTCCGCGACGCCGTCGAAGCTCAGCGCATCACCGTCGTGGAGGTCGCCCGTTCGTCACTCGGGCTTGGTCTTGGGATCGCCCGGCCGACGAACCGTAGCCTGTGTGACTATCTGTGCGCCCGTGAGCCCGCTCTTCGCGAGCGCCTGGGCGGCTCTACGATGTCGACGACGCCGGTCTTCGCGGGCGTTGCCTTCTCCTCGATCTCCTCGTCGTCGCGATCGTGTGCGAGGGCGTCGAAGGAGCCCTTCGCCGGGTCGGCGATGTCGCACACCTCGGGATAGACGTAGCGGATCTTGAGATTGTCGAGCATGAGGGCGATGTAGGACGACGAGACGTCGTAGATGCTCCCGATCTGAAAGACGATCTTTGACGTGTTGTTGCACTGCGGTAGGATGACCTCATAGCTCGCCCAGGTGCCCGGACTCGAAAGTGAGACCGGTACAGCCGGACAACCGGCACGAGAGATGACGATCGGCAGCGGACCAAGTCCGGAGTGCGTCTGGTAGTCGAACGAAAGCTCAACGTCCGTTGTCCCTTGCAAGCCCCCGCCTGGGAAAGTGAGCGTGACGGTGCTAGCGGGGGTACCTCCAAACTGGTTACCGCCGTACCACTGCAACGACTGCGAACCGATCCAAGGCGCACCAGGGGTCTGGATCACGCTGCTAATGGACTGCGAAACATCCCAGAGCGAGATGCCGTCGTAGAGGGACGTTTGACCAACGCCGCTCCAACTGATCGACTCGAAGTTCTCGAAGAAAACCGTGATTGGCGTACTCCCTGGAGCTCCAGGCTGTTGCGCGGGATCGCAGAGGAAGGTGCTGGGGTTGCACGCTGCGGCGACCGGTTGGTTCGAGCAGGCCGCGCCGTTCATGCCAATCGTCGAGGCGTCACAGCAGGGCTCGGAGATGAGACCACACGAGGTGCACGTTCCGGCGAAGCATACCAAGGACGACCCGCCTTGGCAGAGTCCTCCGACACAGCACGCCTCGAGGTTACCGCCGCATCCGACGCAGACGTTCGTGTTCCCGTCGCACGACTGTCCTTGGGGGCAGCTATTCTGGTTCTGGCAGCTACTCCAGGCCGACCAGGTTCCGTCGCTCTGGCAGACTCGCGTTTGCGTCCCGCAGCCGGCGCACGGCTGCGACGACGGACCGGGGGGGCACGGACACGCGCCACAGTCCGCCGCGCACGACGAGCAATCCTCCGGGGAAAGGCATATCGAGTCACCGCACGTCGAACAGGCGTCAGGTGTACCGCTCGGGTTTGCGATGCACCCCGCCCCGCCGCAGCCGGACCACAGCGAGTAAACGCCGTTGGCGCAGTAATACAGGCTATTGGGATCGTGCCCGAGCGCCGCAAAGCCGCAGAAGAAGCCATTCGCGTTACCAGGGCAGCAGACGACAGCGCATTGCCCTCCGCAGTCTATACCGCCTTCGCCTGGGCTCTGCACGCCGTCACTACAAAGATCGACCATGCATGTCGCGCTGACGGCGTCGCACACCAGGCCCGCGTCGCAAAACGCGGGACCGAGACAGCATGAATTTCCTTGGAGCCCGCATACGAGGCAGTTGACGATCGTGTCGTCCGCGTCGTTGCAGTCGGTGACGTGACTGCCGAACATTGGTAGGTGAGATGGTGATACCGGGTCCAGCAGTGCAAACGCTTCGTCGTGGTCTACGTCGACACAATGCCCCTCGTTTAGTGGCATGAGATCATCCAAGACTGGCAACGGAACCGATTCGGTCGGCGCGCAGATTTGCTCGTGCCAAGAGTGATTATCCTTCGGATCCGCTTTCACCTCGTCGCATGCCCAGAATCCAGTAAAGAACGGGCAAGAAGACGCGTTCAGAGGGTTTAGTCCCCACGGATCCCGGGAGCATGTCCGTGGTAGCGTCTCCATGTGAACGCCAAACGCGCTGCTCGGCGCAGGTCCGAGTGGACAGGCATCAACAAGATTGCCGCCGACATCCAGCTTTTTGATACCGGTACTGGGATCCGCGGCCGCAAGCTTGTATCGAATCGTGTAGCCAACATCGCGCTTCAGCAACGCGGCGAATTCGACGCCGACGGCAAAGTTCCCGTCGTTGTCGAGAAAATTCTTAAGGAACGGGAAGATCGCAAACGTCGCCGCCTCGTCCAGGCCGGAGCAATAGCCATCCAGCACACCTCGATGTACATCCGCGACCGCAAACGGCGTAGACGTTGGCTGATAGTAATTCCAAACGTCTACATAAGCCTTCGCCTGAGCGGCAAACGTCTGCGGCAAGAATTCGGCACCTGTAGCGCCACCCACCTTGAGTCGCCAGTCCTTTCCGCTCGGAGGCATGACGTAGCATTTATCATAGACGTGGATCTCGAATTCCACGGCGTGCGTCGGATGAAATCCAACGAAGCCATGCTTCGGCTGCCCCTGCGGAGTATCCCACCGAAATGTGAGTTCGACGCCCTCGGTTGTGAGTTTGATGTCGAATACGTTCGGCGGTGCGGGCGCGGGATAGTCCACCGCGAAGACAGGCCATGCAACCGTGATAATTGCGAACAGAACAGCCGTGAAGCTGATAACGCGGCTCACCATTGTTTCACCCTTGTGCTACGTCAACCGGTGCTCAACTGCTCTACGGTTCGAGAGGTGCTGGCGGAACAGCTACTCTGAGCGCGTCGAGGTCCGCTGCCCCCCAGGGGAACACGGAGCGTGGAACGGCGATACGGGCAATCGTGTCGGGGTATTCGCGCCAGAGACGCTCCAAGGTGGATGGTCGAACATCGGTAAGCACCACCTCATTCACGAGGAAACTCTCCTCGCGGAACGCCCTATTGATATCGTCAACCTCGTCTCGCGAACGATTCGGAAACCGCTCAAGGATGCTCTGTCGCACGGCGTCCATCATCGAGACGTACGCCTTCGTCGGTCCGGGTTCTGAGCCGCCGGCCGCAAGGCCCCCGAACTCTGCAAAGTCATACTGACGCACGGGAATATTCAAGGTGACGTCGGTGATATCGGCGCCGTCCAACTCGGCAACGATTGTTCGAAATGTCGACGCTGAGATGCCCCGTGTGTCCCGGAAGGCCACTTGAATCTCGGAGTTGCGAATCAACTCGTCGTTCTCTTTTGACAACCGATGGATGTCGGAGAAGAACTTGAGCGTATCGCGACGAAACGGATCGATCGCATGTTGGTATGTGAGCGTGACACACGTCTGGGATTGCACGTCGAAGAATGGGCCATACAGCGGGTGCTCCTGGGGGCATTCTTCGGGACCGCGCGCAAGAACCACGTCGCGCGACGGCACGCTGGTGCCCCTCACGGGCTCGCCCGTGCTCGAGCTGCGGGTCTTCGACGGCCCCTCGTTCGACGACTGGCAGCCCGCCCCGAAGAGCAGCGCTAATAAGCCTAGTGGCAGCAGCGTGCGCATGCAGACGGACGCGGCGATAGGCGCCCAAAATGTTTTCCCCATATCCGTCTAGCCTACCTTTCGTGCTCAGTCTGCGCAATACCCAGCTCTCTAGAGGTCTGTCGCGGATCGTCCTCACCGCCTAGGTTGCGCGATCACGAGAAGGGTACAAGCGTGGCGAACGAGCAGCCGTCAGACTGTCGTAGAACAGTATGAACGGTTGTTAAGGTGGCACCTGCCCCGAGCGTTTTTTCTGTTGAAACAGAATGCGCGCCTAGGTATGTATTGAGAATGCCAACGGGAGCGGTTGCGGATTCGATCGTTTTCAGGTTCGGGTGCGGCTTGGCGGACGTGCCGACGCTGCGCCTGCGCGCCTTCGGCAAGGAAGTCAGTTTCGACGCGTCGATCACGAAGCGAACGCGCCTGAACCTGCGTCGTCCGGCTAACGCCATCGAGATGCAGTTGGAGCCATCGGGCGCAGATCGGCTTCTCTTTGGAGAGCGCGCTATGCTGAACGCCAAGTCGTACGCCACCCTGCTCGCGACTGCCGTGCGCACGAACGAGGGAGCAGGGCTTACGATTGAAGAGGCGGGTCGCCTAAGCGGATGGGAGGATGTCGGGGAACAGTCGCGGGCGACGACTCTGAATCAGATACTAGGAACCACGGTCGTTGCTCGAAAGCCGGGTATCGGATATGTATTCTCTCTGCGCCCGCGCGTTGAGCTCGAGGACGGGACGACTCCACAGGATCTCGAGCACTGGCTTTGGCCCAGTGGTAGAACCGCACAGGTGGCCGTACCCGCGGAATGGCTTTTTGAGGAGAGTCGCCGGGCGATCTGGATCGCCAACGAGGCCATGCAGATCCACTACATGAACAAGGCGATGGCGAACTTGTTCGGCGTACCGCACGACAAGCGCAAGGAGTCTTTGCATGACCACGGTCTTTCCTTGGGCATCAAGCTAAGGCAACTGCTGCTCGCGAAGCCCTCGCGTAGGCCTGCGCGGCCATCACAACCGGGACTAGCGCCGATCGTGGGCCCTAGGGATAACGACGCGCTTTCCTATCCAATCTGGCAACCTGACGTATTCTTCGAGGTGCAAGAACTGCTCTCCCGAGAGATTCCAAAGCAGCCGTGGACGTTCGCGCCGGCACACTTGCTCCATTGGTGTACCCGCCCCGCTCCGGGAACGACGACATGGGATCACATGCCGGAGATATTCACGCTCGACGTGCGTTGCGACAGTGTGCTTGATCCGAAAGGGAAATTCAGAGGAACAATTGCCTACATCGAGGCCTACCGTGGTCACGTCGGCCGACAAGACCACGATATGCTCCCGGAGCGGATTGACTTGCGAACTCTGACTCGCGTTACGCCCTGAAAGAGCGGTCTGTCTCGTACAGAGGGAGTTGCCAAGGCACCGCCGTCGCATTCCGGTGGCGTGAGGCCTCGATCCCGCACGATCACTTATTCTGCGCCGGATCAAGGTCTCGCTTGGGAGGGGACCCCACGGTGTCCGAAACGCTCGCCGACGTGACGTTTCTCTGGGTCGAGCGGACAAGTCGAATTCCAGCACCATCCGAGTCTGCGAAACCAACACGATACGTAGCTCGAATCATGTCCAGCCGAGCTACCCGCCAGTCGCCGCCCCGCACCACACGCCTCATCCCGCCCAGGGGTCCGGTTGGGTCTTCGCGGCTCTCCACGGCACCACGCGACCCGTACCAATCCCAGCACCATTCCCAGGTGTTTCCGGCCATATCGTGCACACCAAACGGGGATACGCCGTGGGGGTTTTGTCCGATCGCACATGGCCCTGTCGTCCCACCATCGCGTCCAGCCCAGTGGAGCTGATTGGTGGGATGTTCATTCCCCCAGGGATAGAGTCGCCCATCCTGACCGCGCGCAGCGAATTCCCACTCCGCTTCTGTTGGAAGACGGAAGCCATTCGCGCCCAAAATCCGATGAAACGTGCTGTCCCCGAATGTGAGAATGATCCCTTCTTCGTCGATGAAATACGCGGGCTCCAGTCCTTCGCGCTCGGAAAGCTTGTTGCAGAATCGGACGGCTTGCAGCCAAGTAACCTGAATCGGGACATTGGCGTCCTTGCGCCGAATGGACGTGTCCATCAGCTCGAAGTAGGCTCGATGCGTTATTGGATGCCTCGCCATCTCGTAGGCAGATAGCGTTACTGGTTGTCCCCAGCCGCGTCCGCCGTGGTCGTCGTCCGCGCCCATATGAAAAGTTCCGCCAGCGATCGACACGAACTCCAAGCTCGAGTGCTGCTTGAGCCCCCGACGCTGGTCCGCCGCGGAAAGTATGCTGACCGAGCGAGGCTGTCCGTCCTGCCCTAGGCGGACGGCGAGTGCCAACTCGTCGCAGAACGCCCGAGCATCCACGAAGCGCGCAGAGGCATCCTGCTTGAGAGCTCGCCTCAGGACAACTTTGATGGACTCGCGGCATGCAAGCGAGCGGATGGCCGGTTCCGCGTTCGCGATGGTGCTTCTCTTGAGGTGGCCGCCGTTCAGGCAGTAGAGTAACGTCATCGCGAGACTGTAGACGTCTGCCCTTGCGTCGACGTCCTGCGGGCGCTCTGTTGCCTCGGGCGCGCTGAAGAGAAACGTACCAAGCATCTCTCCTTGGCGGGTACCGCCGGTCGTGTCGCCCGCATCGATCAATTCGAAGTCGCTCAGGCGCGGGGTCCCTGCGTGGTCGAGGAGAATATTCGCGGGTTTGACGTCCCTGTGAACCCAGCCACGCGCGTGGGCGCGAGCGAGGGCGTCTCCCACTTGGAGAACGACATGGATCACCTGTTCTTCGGACAGCCGCTCTTCTTGAATTGCCTGCGCGAGATCTCCTCCTGCGTAGTGCTCCATTACGTAGTAGAAGAAACCGTCGTCGTTCCCCCACTTTTCGATGACCTCGGCGACCGCTGGGTGACTTAAGGTCTCCATTCGCTCCGCGCCTCGGAAGAAGCGCTCCCGCTTGATCGTATCGCCTGCAACGTTCGAGTGCAGCACTTTCACGGCCACACGGCGAGTCTGCTCTCGATCGTAGGCCTCCCAGACGGAACCATACCCACCCTCTCCGATCACACGAAGGAGATCGTAGCGGTCCCCTAGATCCCCTCCGGGTTTCAGCTGTCCGCCAGCGCGGAGCGCGCGGCGCAGTGAGCGGATTTCTGCGTCGACATCGGCGGTACTTGCGTCTCTCGCGATGAGTATTTCTCGGCGTTTGCGTGCCTCGGCAAGTGGGCGTCGGGCCTCCTCGTTCGTCGAGTCCTGCAACGGCTCAGGACGACTATGGGGCGCGGCGCGAGGACGCTCGGCAGTCGTGGCCATCGGAGCCGCATGTTCGGCGCTCTCCCAGGTCGCGCTATCCCCAGTTTCGGGGGGGTTCACCGAAATCGCCGAGCGAGAGTCTCGACTCTGGAATGCCATGCGCGGGTTCTCACCCCTCGGCGATCGCTCCAACGGCATCGAGTTGGCGGGAGTTCCTTGGTCATCGGCCAGGTCAAACGAAGTGTGATCTGGGACGACGCGCCAATAGCCCTCGGCACGCCTGACCGCGGAGCGCGGCCATGTCCGGAACGATGCAACCGCGCCATCGATGCGGATCCGACCAGCGGCGTAACCGTGCTTTCTCGACTCCGCAGTTTTCCCGTAGTGCTCAAGGCCGAAGAGGGAGGCGCTCTGCCAGAAACGCCATGGTTCTGCGCCACCGGCGCTGAGGACGCGCGCATGTCCCTCGTGCATGTGGCCAAATAGGTGCGCGGCGAATCTTCCCGGCGGGGCGATCTCTCCATGCAGAATTCTCCGAGACTGCGAATCAAGCCAGGCCGGCGGGTGGTGGGTCATCAGGAGACAGAAGTCGTGCTCTCGCGACCAGTCGCCGGGCCGTCCGCCACAAGCCTCGTGTAACTGACCGACGCCGAGCGCCAACTTGCCCTCGTGCTCGGCATCAGTGAGTTGCAGGAAGGAGGAGTTTAGGCCGGCTACGCCCAAACGTACGCCGTGACGCTCTACTGTTGCGGCAAAATCGCCCGGCAGAAGACCCCTCCGATTTTCGCTGGAGGGTCGCCACCATCGAGTTGTCGACCAAGCGACATAGTTTGCAAACGCGTCCTCGACCGTTCGGCGATAAGAGGAATGAGGATCGTGCCAGAACTCGGATCGGACGTCTTCATCGGTATGCCAGTTCGCCATGAGCTTGACCGCCGGGTCCTTCGAATCCGGTCGAACGAGGTCATGGTTGCCAGGAACTGAGAGAAGGACGGGATCGGACCCCAGTTTTCGAAGGTGCTTCCAAAGGTCATCCAGTGTGCCATCGAGCGACACGAACTCGTCTTTAGTGCCTCGTTGCGTAAGGTCACCGGTGAAGAAGACGATATCCCAGGGTCCACATATGTCGTGAAGCTTCGCCATGTCCTCGAACAGGATATCCTTCACGTTGGGCCACAGCCAACGCTGCCCATTCATTCCTTGATGGAGGTCGCTCAGGTGGAGCCACCCAAGAGATCGTTCACTCACGCGGCGACTCCTCGTCGTGGGCGCGCGGCCTGTGCTTTTCGGAGAATATGCGCACGATGCCGTTGAATGTTCTCCTCAAGCAGGACATCAATCGGCTCATCCGCCGCGGTGGGAGCGGCTTCCCAGCTAGATCGCCCGCCCCTCGTTCGTCGCTGTCGCTTCACCGTCTTGATGAAGGGAGTTGCGTCGATGATTGTCGAACGGGCGAAGAAGCGGGCCAGCGTGTCCGCATATTGCGCCCCGCCCACTGCGATCGGATGGAGTTCGCGTCCGATGGCGTCCTGAATGTGCGCGAGGTGTGCAATTGCTCGCTCGCCCCGCTCGCGCGAACGAAGTCCTGTTTGGAACTCTTTGGCGACGTAGCGAATGCCGTCGTGACGAACGAGAAACTTCGTCCACAGCGAGACCGTCTCCTCCACGAGCCCGTTGAGGTGCGGAACAATCTCGACACCGGCGGCTGATAGGTCTTCGGCAACCCGGGTCATTCGTCCCCAGTTCCAGAGCAGGTGGGAGCGCGGTGCATCGAGAAAGAACGAGTAATTGGGAACGGTGATTCCGAGGAGATCAAGCCCCGAGAAGGTCGCGGCGGTGCGATCGCGGCGCGCATATCGCCAGTACCGCTCGATTGGCTTGTCCTCGCTCACTCCCACAAGCAATACCCGAGCACTTGATTTCAGCCCGAAGCGGCTCCGAAGCGAAGGTCCGTCTGTGACAACCGCGCCGTACCGCCCGTTCGTCATACGAACGACATCGAACAACGACACCGCAACGACATCCTCGTCGACCGGCAAGATGCGGCTCGACCTGTGTTTGATGAGCGGGACGTACTCGGGGAGCTCCGGTACGCTCATCGCCCGCAGGGCTGCTGTCGGCGGATCGAAGCCACCGATCTCGCGCATCCGCCGAACGAAATCGGGACGCATTGGACAGGTGAAGTCGCAGGAGTCGGGACCACGGCATTCGCCGGGGAGAGGAAGGGTGCGGTTGCGATCGCTCGCCGAAGCGGTCTTTGGCGGTGTCACGCACCCGGTAAAGCAGCCCCAGAGCAGGTGTTGCCCGTTTGGATCCGTGAGACCGCCACATCGGGAGAGCAAGGCGCAGCTCCCACAACCAGCGGGAGTTGTCTTGGACGAAGGCTGTGAACCTCTCTGTAGAAGGGGAAGTTGGGCGGTCATCGTCATTGTTAAGCGACCTCCAGGAGACGTATGTGGAAGGAGCTCCCGATGAAAGCGATACCGACGACGATGCCATCGAGGATTCCGTGCGCTGCGTCGAGAGCTGGATAGAGGCATCCAACCTCTTCTGCGACGACTCTTCCAACCTGCTGGTTTCCCATCACGATGGCGATATCCTCGCCTGAGCGGAGGAGGGTGACTGTCGAACCCTCGAGGGTGCGTCCGCCAACGACTTCACACTCGTATTCTCGAGTGAGGATCTCCGGACGAATGCCAGAAAAGAGCTTCGGCGCGACGAATTTCTCGTAGCCGAGGTCCATCTGGTGTCTGAAGCCCTTCGCTCGTCTACGCAGCCATTCGTCACCCATGAGAGATCTCCTTGGCAATCGAGAAATAGCGCCAAGTTCGGCCTTCACGTACACGCCGCACCAGTCTTCGAGCGTGAAGGTCATTGAGCCGATTGTTCCATGCCGTTGCCGCGATCGGCCTTCCCTCAGGAAACCGCAGATGCATCTCTTGGGCGGTTGCCGCCTCGATGGAGGCGAGATGTCTCAAGGATGTCGCGAGTACTGGATCAAGGCATCCGCGAAGACGGGCCCGTGTGAGGGTGACGCCTCCGCCGCCATCCTCCGCCTCCAGGCAGGTTCGTCCATGTCGGACCAGGACATCGTCGAGCTCCGACCCCACTTCGGCGTTTGCGCCAAGGATGATCGGATAGACATTCAGCGCGGTCCGCGGGCGGTCGTCAGCGCGGTCGTCGCCCAGGTGGATGTCCTGAAGGCGGAAGACCGTCGCCTTGATGAACGACGCGGTCATCGATTCGGCCGCGCGGAGATCCAGCAGGACAAGTACTCCGGGCCCATGAGGATCCCGAGCGCCTGGCTCGTGCTCGAGGAGGTCCAAGACCGGAACGACGAGCTCCGTGCCGCGTTGGGCTCCCCACAGGTTGGTCGCGCCCCCCGGGGGAGGCATTGCTGCGACGACGTTGTTCATTCAGATGAGTGAATGATAGCCGGTCCCCGGTCGTCGTCAAGGCTTTCCGTCTGCGGGCGGGCGCGGTGG
>CAYWEE010000009.1:0-34079 GCA_964457295.1 uncultured Gammaproteobacteria bacterium | reverse complement strand
ACCTCACCCCTTGCAATTTACAGGGGATTTGCTTGTGTCTCTTTGATTCATGGCGTATCCTGTGGACACTAAATCTTTATTCGTCTCTATTTTGTCCCTATGAGCAAGATGACCAAGGCGCAGCTCATGCGCGATCTCGCCGATAAAACGGGTGTGTCTAAGAAGCAGGTGGAAGCTCTGTTTGAGGCCATGACCACCATGGCGTACAAATTCGTCAAATCATCCGGCGAATTCACGGTTCCTGGTATCGGCAAGCTCGTGAAGGTTCATCGCAAGGCCCGCACTGGCCGCAATCCAGCCACAGGTGCTGAGATTCAGATCCCTGCCAAGACGGTTGTTAAGTTTCGCGTTGCCAAGGCTGCCAAGGACGCTGTTCTCTAAAGAGCGGTATTGTTCAGTCGATAAAAGAGACGGGGTAAAACCCGTCTCTTTTTATCTGGCGTGACGTGGAGGCGCGCATTCGCTACCATAAGTTTACCTATGAGCCTTATTTCAACTATTTTCTCTACCCGCAATTTAGCGCCTTCGGATTCAGCGTGTGTGCGCGAAATTCATGCGGATATCTTAAGTGTGGGGGGCGCGGTGATGCTTGCGGCTTGTGGAGCTTTGACGTTGGTTGCAGTAGGGATTGTGCCGCTTACGGCGATTACTTCGGCCCAACGAGCAATCATTTTATTATTGACGGCTGGATCTTGGTTGTATGTCGTGGAGAGTTTGTCAGAGCGTTTACGTATCCTAGATCATCATCTCGAGTACAAAACACTGATGAGCTCTCGTCGTATTCCGCTGGAGCAATTACAATCCATGTCGTTGACATACCAAGGTTTGAATATGGAGCGGGGGATTGAGTCGATTGAGATTCGTCGCCGTGGAAAACCTGTGGAGCGAATTGCGCTGGGACCGTGTTGGCAACGTCACAAGCTTGAGGCGTTTATACGTTCCGTCCAAGATATCTTGAGTGAGTCATAAATCTACCGTATTCTTTCTTGTATTATGCCTACACGTCGATCTGCTGCTGCCAAAAAAAATGTCCCTCAAACTCGGAAAGTGACAAGCTCTGTATCCGAGACCGGAGCCAAGCGCTATGTTCACTGGTTGTGCGCGCCCGGAAACAAGTGTGTACCGACTGAAGCTCCAACGTTTACCGAAAGTCCACAGTGGCGCATTTTTCGGATCATGGCCGAGTTTGTGGAAGGGTTTGAATTTTTATCAAAACTGAAAGGCGAGGTTTCGGTGTTTGGCAGCGCGCGCGTGACGGAGGATCATCCGCATTATCAGACAGCGAGAAAGTTGGGGTATTTGCTGGGAAAGAATGGATATTCTGTTTTAACGGGCGGTGGTCCCGGCATTATGGAGGCAGCCAATCGTGGCGCCTTTGAGGCTGGAGCTCCTTCAGTTGGTTTGGATATCGAACTACCGATGGAGCAGCGACGTAATCAATACGTCACCAAATCAATGGGTTTTCATTATTTCTTTACGCGCAAAGTCATGCTGTCGGCATCGGCTCAGGCGTATGTTTTTCTTCCGGGTGGATTTGGCACCATGGATGAAATGACCGAGATGATCACATTGGTACAAACGGGCAAGATTCCAAATAACGTGCCTATCATCTTGGTGAATAAGGCGTTTTGGCAGCCATTTGTTACGTGGGTTAAGCAGACGGTGCTCCTAGAGCAGGGATATGTGCATGCGGAAGAGATGAATATTTTGCAATTAGTTGATACCCCCGAAGAAGCGTTGGCGATCATTCGTAAAACCAGTGAGCGACAGTTTGGATAGTTGAAAATAATGAATCGTATTATCCCCCTCCTTACGAAGGAGGGGTTAGGGGAGGTTCCGAATTTGATCGAACAGAACCCCCTCCACCTCCCCCTTCATAAGGGGGAGAGTATGCTATAAATTGTCTTGATTATGTTATCTAAAAAAAATCCATCAAACGACACCGCAAAGAAAGCTCTAGCCCTCCACAAAAAGCTCAAAGGAAAAATTGAGACTGTCGGTACGACGCCTATTGGCAATCGTGCGGATCTATCTCTTGTCTATACACCGGGCGTGGGGGCTGTTTCCCGAGCTATTGCCGAAGATCCGAAGCTCGCCGACGTCATGACCTGGCGTCGTAACGTCGTTGCGGTCGTGTCTGATGGCTCGGCGGTGTTGGGATTGGGCAATGTGGGCCCGTTGGCCGCGCTTCCGGTTATGGAAGGGAAGTGCGCCATTTTTAAGCGCTTCGCTAAAGTGAACGCCGTTCCGATTGTTCTGGCGACCCAGGATACTGAGGAGATCATTCATACGGTCCGGGCTCTTGAGCCTTCATTCGGAGCAATTCAACTTGAAGATATTTCTGCACCGCGGTGTTTTGAGATTGAGCGCCGTCTTTCCGAGACGCTTGCGATCCCGGTTATGCATGATGATCAGCATGGAACGGCAATTGTTGCCTTAGCCGGTCTCTGGAATGCTTTACGTGTGACGCGTCGGCGCGATCCCCAGTCTGTTCGCATCGTGCTTAACGGGGCGGGAGCGGCAGGAACGGCAATCGCGTTGTTATTTCGGGAGGCCGGCTTCAAGGATATTGTGTGCTGTGACACCAAGGGAGCTATCGCTCTTTCACGTAAGGATCTGAATGAACCTAAAAAGCAGCTTCTGCAGGTGACGAACCCCGAGGGGCGTAGTGGAAGTTTAGAAGATGTGACTCGCGGCGCGGATGTGCTGATCGGTATTTCTGCGGCCAATGCCTTTTCTCCTGCTTTGATCGCTTCAATGGCGCCACAGTCGATCGTCTTTGCTCTTGCGAATCCCATCCCCGAGATCCTTCCCGATGCTGCTCGTCAAGCCGGCGCAGCTGTCGTGGCTACTGGGCGCAGTGATTTTGCTAATCAATTAAATAACGCCTTGGTCTATCCCGGTCTGTTTCGAGGGATGCTGGATCGTCACGTTCAAAGTGTGACCATGGAGATAAAATTGAAAGCTGCCAAAGCCTTGGCGGGATTTGTAAAGAAACCGAGCGCTGAACGTATTGTGCCGACGATGTTTGAAAAGGGTTTGCACGAAGCCATCGCGCGTAGCGTGCGATAACTTCTCTGATCAAAACAAAAATCCCTCGAAAACTTCGAGGGATTTTTGTCTGAATGGTTACGCCTTGGCGCTGGCGGCCTTAGTAGCTCGGGCCACGCGTCGGGTCTGCTTTTTTTGCTTGAGGGTCGGTAGTTCTCCATTCACCTGACGGGCCATCTTTTTGAGGGTCTTGAGGGTGCGTGTGGAGACGCGAACCTTTGTCCCGCCAATGCGAACCGTCTGTAAATTCAGGTTCTGGCGGCGCTTGGTGGCGATATTGGAGTGGCTTCGTGAGTTCCCAAAGTTGGGACGACGAAGGGTAAGGGCGTCGATGCGGGACATATTATGTGGCGCAATCATATACGAATACGCTATCCTTGGCAAGAGGGTGCAGGCCTCAATTTGGCGATCTTCGGGCGCTTCGGTCAGAAATATCCTCAACGTCCGTCACAGGACGTTTCCGGTATTTCTGCCCTCCAGCATCCCGAATCTCATCCAAATTGAGGCCTGCCTGTCCGAACTATTATTTTCTATGCTCCAACTTCTTTTTTCCAATCCTATCATTTTTGTCCTCTGGATCATGGTTTTTATCGGATCCCTGTCTTTTCATGAGTATGCCCACGCCCGTATGAGTGCTTGGCTTGGGGATGATACGGCTCGGCGATTGGGAAGGCTGACTGTTGATCCGCGGTCGCACATTGATCCTCTGGGTCTCGCATCCACTCTTCTTATTGGGTTTGGCTGGGGTAAGCCGGTGCCGTTTAACCCTTATAATCTTGTGTGGCGACGTTGGGGGCCGGCAGTGGTGGCGGCGGCCGGGCCATTGAGTAATATCTTGTTGGCGCTGATTTCTGGGCTTCTTCTTTTTATTTTCGGATCTCGTCTGGGGTGTGACAACCTTTTGGTTATCTTTTTGACGATCGCTGTTCAATTAAACGTGGTTTTGATGGCGTTTAATTTGATTCCTTTGCCTCCGTTAGATGGATCGAAGGCATTAATCGCGCTTTTAGCTCATCCAAAGTATTTGGCAATTCGTACCCTGATTGAGACCCAGGGTCAGACGTTGTTATTTTTTCTGTTGATCGTGGATGCCTTTTCTAACGTCGGGATTTTTTCCGGGGTCTTTTCTCTCGCTTTTCGTGTTGTTGGTTTGTTGTTGCCCACCTCTGCTTGTTTTGCTTTATGACGATTCGTAAGGATTATTTTTTTGCAGGCGTTCCAGTTCTTGCCTCCGTTCTTACGAGTTTTGTGCTTGCTTCACGTTTTCCGACGTGGGGAGAGATGTTGATTTTTTGGGTTATTCCATCTTTTTTCGCCGCAGCCGTTTTGACGTTGTGCCTTACGCGACTAAAGCGTGTGCCGCTATCCGAAGCTTGTACCTACGCTCTGCGTGTGGTGAGCGTGGGAGCTGTATTGGCACTGATTCTCTCGATATTTCGCGCCTGGAATGACGGAAGTTTTTTTCACGTTCTTTCTCCCTCCGGAGCTTTTTTGGCTTTTTGGACCCTTGGTATTGCGCCCTTTCACGAGGGGCCTATGCTATTGGTTCGTCTGTTGCCAGTTGTAATGACCGCGGGGTTTGTTGTGGCCCTGTGGAGGATGAAAGAGGCTCACCGTCGCCTGATTTTTTTGGGTTTTTGCATGTATGTGGGCGCTTTTGTCATGACGCATGCTATGACGTGGGTAGCGCTCGTTTTGGCCTGGTCTCGGCATACGGATCTTACGAATGCTTCTGATACGTTCCGCCTTTTAACCTCCGCTCAAGCTGACGGGTACTGGTTGCGTCTCCAAGCCGAACGTTTTTTGTTTCCTGTCGGCCAACAGGCGGAATACGCCATAGCCGCCGTACACGCAGCATTGTTCATGATCGTTGGCACGATATGCGCGATCCTGGCGTTGCCAAATCTGGTAGCCATCCCTTCGCCTCGTCTATCATTTTTTCGTGTCCTTTGGATCGGCGTCGCCGGATATCTTGTTTTTTCTGTCACCCAATTCCCTCAAGTTTCATATACGAATATCGTTGCCCTCGTGCTCGCTATCGTTGTGCTGCCGCTGTTTGCGCTTGTTCGTTTTTCTTTTACCAAAGAAGAGGGGAGAGATCGTTATGTTTTTCTGGGGGTATTGTTGCTAGGCGGGGCTTTGTTGGGTTATCCCATTTTGATGAGTTTGGTTGTCGCGGTCGTGGCCAGTGTGATGGAACGGGAATTCTACACCGAGGCATCTATGAAAAACGGAGTAGTCCGTTTTGGATTGCTTTGGGCCTCATATCTCGCCTTGATTTGGGCCGCTGCCTTATTCGTTTTACGTGATGTGATGTTACCAGGATGGTTTGCCCGTTTTCTCCTAGCCCTGGCTTTTTTGGCCGCCTGGGCAGAGATCTGGCCGCGGATTGAGGTCGCGCTTCCTCGGACATGGTGTTTTGGCACGATCATGCTCTTTTCTATTCTCGTTTTTGTTTTGGCCCGTCAAACTATAGCCTGGATCCTTATGATCCCTTTGATTCTCGCCTGTGCTTTGGCTTGGCGCTTTCCTGGCAGATCCTCGCGAATCACGCGTTTTCTGCCAGACGTTCTTCTTTGTATCTTGACTCTATCGCCCATTATCGCGCCTAATTTGCTGCGGCATGTCTAATATTTCGAGTTTTTTTGATGAGCGAACCCCAAAATACTTGACGCCTCTACCTGTTCACTGGTATATTTCCGCCACATTTTTGCCATAATTACTCTCCATGCCTACTATTAGCCAACTCCTCAAGCGCGGACGTGTAGCGCCGAAGACAAAGTCAAAGAGCCCGGCCCTGCAATCCCGGTTCGATTCGTTGCATCGCAAGCGTACGACGCTTCGTCGTGGAGCGGCTTTTATGCGCGGTGTTTGCACGAAAGTGACGACAACTACGCCAAAAAAGCCAAACTCGGCTTTGCGTAAGATTGCTCGTGTGCGCCTTTCAAACGGCATGGAGGTAACGGCCTATATTCCAGGCGAAGGCCACAACCTTCAAGAGCACTCCATCGTGTTGATCCGCGGCGGCCGCGTAAAAGATCTTCCGGGTGTGCGGTATCACATCGTGCGCGGTGTCTATGATACTCAGGGCGTTTCTGCTCGTCGCAAAGGACGTTCTATTTACGGAGCTAAGAAGCCTAAGGCAGTTAAGAAATAATCAGTATGCGTGGAAAACAAGCCCCTCATCGTAGCGTTGCCGCGGATGCTAAATTTGCCTCCCCCGTGGTGGCTAAGTTTATCAATTACGTCATGAAAGACGGCAAAAAGTCTACGGCCCAGCGCGTGGTCTATAACGCGTTTGCCATCATGGAAGAGAAATTAAAAAAGCCGGCTCTCGAGACGTTTACAACGGCTATTAACAACGTTTCTCCGTTGCTTGAAGTCAAATCCAAGCGTGTTGGAGGTGCGAATTATCAGATTCCGATGCAGGTTCGCGCCGAACGTCGTCAACAGCTGGCATTTCGTTGGATTCTCGTGGCTGCTCGTGCCAAAAAGGGTAAGCCTATGGCCGAAAAACTTTCCACAGAGCTTTTGGCTGCCGCCGAAAACACGGGTGATGCCGTCAAAAAGAAGCAGGACGTCCAACGCATGGCCGAGGCCAACCGCGCCTTCGCGCACTTCGCGCGCTAGGGTATGGATGATTCAGCTCCTTCAGTCCGCGTAACATCTTGTCATAGCATGCAGGATACGGATTTCTCATAATCGAGAGATCCTGTTTGCTTTTATCGCCATATCATTAAACCACTATGCCTCGCGAATACTCCCTCAAAGATACCCGAAACTTCGGAATTATCGCTCACATTGACGCTGGAAAAACCACTGTCTCTGAGCGCGTGTTGTTTTATACCGGCCGCAAGCACAAGATCGGTGAAGTGCACGAAGGTGAAGCTACCATGGACTGGATGGAGCAGGAGCAGGAGCGTGGTATTACCATTACCGCCGCTGCCACGACCTGTTTTTGGAAGGGCAAACGCTTGAACTTGATTGATACCCCGGGACACATCGACTTTACGATTGAAGTGCAACGCAGTTTGCGTGTGCTCGATGGTGCCGTGACCGTGTTTGATGGTGTGGCTGGTGTGGAATCTCAATCAGAAACTGTGTGGCGTCAGGCGGATAAGTACGAAGTTCCTCGTATTTGTTTTGTAAACAAACTTGATCGCATGGGTGCGGATTTTACGAAAGATGTTGAATCCATTCGTACGCGTTTGAATCGTCGTGCCTATCCGATTCAACTTCCGATCGGCGCCGAAGATCATTTTAGCGGTATTATCGATCTGATTACCATGAAGGCCGAGATGTATCGGGATGACATGGGTCAGCAGATCGAAGAGGTGGATATTCCTGCGGAAATGCTTGAGGCGGCCAAGGCTGCTCGCGCGGAGTTTTTGGAAGCATTATCCGAAACGGATGAATCGTTGATGAATCGATACTTGGCGGGTGAAGAAATTCCGGTCGCTGATATTCGCGCTGCGCTTCGTAAGGCTGTTATTGCGCGCGATATGTTTCCGATCATGTGCGGTTCGGCGTTAAAGAACAAGGGTGTTCAATTTTTATTGGATGCCGTGGTTGAGTACTTACCATCTCCGCTCGATATTCCTCCCGTGAAGGGAACGTTGCCGGATGAGCCAGAAACGGTTGTTGAGCGCAAGCCAGATGACAATGAGCCGTTTTCTGCTTTGGCCTTTAAAGTCATGTCTGATCCGTTTGTCGGAAAATTGGTGTTCTTTCGCGTGTACGCTGGAAAGATTTCTGCTGGTTCCTACGTGTTTAACAGCACGACAGGGGAGCGTGAACGTATTGGTCGCATCGTGCGTATGCATGCCAATGATCGCGAAGATGTGGCTGATGTGTACGCCGGGGAAATCGCCGCTGCCGTGGGTCTAAAGAGCACGTTTACGGGGCATACGATTTGTGATGAAAATCATCCGATTGTTTTGGAGTCCATCGTTATTCCCGAACCGGTTATTGAAATCGCCATTGAACCTAAGACGAAGGCTGATCAAGAAAAAATGGGCGTGGCCTTGCAGAAGTTGGCAGAAGAAGACCCGTCATTCCGTGTCCGCAGTGACGAAGAAACCTTGCAGACACTTATCGCCGGTATGGGTGAGCTTCACTTGGAAATTATTGTGGATCGCATGAAGCGCGAATTTAAAGTTGAAGCCAATGTGGGTAAGCCACAGGTTTCGTACAAGGAGTCGCTCAAGAAAGCTGCCGAAGGCGAAGGAAAGTTTATTCGTCAATCTGGTGGTCGTGGTCAATACGGTCACTGTCTCATCCGTTTGGAACCAATGGAGCGTGGCAAGGGCTACGAGTTCGTGGATGAGGTCAAGGGCGGAGCTATTCCTCGCGAGTACATTCAGCCAATTAACAAGGGTATTCAAGAGGCTATGTCTCGCGGCGTGATTGCTGGTTACTTGGTCGTGGACGTCAAGGCTACGGTTTATGATGGTTCATATCACGATGTCGACTCTTCCGAAGCTGCCTTTAAGGTCGCTGCCTCTATGGCCTTTAAGGATGCGTGTACGAAGGGCGGCATCTCTATTCTCGAGCCGATCATGAAGATTGAAGTCGTTACACCAGAAATGTACATGGGGGACGTAATCGGAGACTTGAATTCCAAGCGTGGACAGATTAATGAAATGACGGATCGTGCCGGCGTCAAAGTTATCAACGCCTTCGCTCCGCTGTCTGAAATGTTCGGCTATTCCACCTCGCTTCGCTCCATGACCCAGGGTCGTGCCTCGTACAGCATGGAGTTTCACCACTACGCTGAGACGCCTCAAAACGTCCAAGCCGCCATTGTTGAAGGACGAGCTAAGAAATAGACTCAAATGATAGATGACAAAGGGCGGCCATACGGTCGCCCTTTGTGCGCCCTTCGATGCTTGACCCTTGCCTAAATCCTTATTTTTTGTTAGATAGAGTGAAACTTGGTATCGTACAATCACTTTCCTATGCCTTCTGTACCCCAGCCCCAACGCCATTCTGACGAGTCCTTAGGGCTTTCGGATATTCATTATGATGAATATTCCGAGGTATATTGGGCATCTTCTAAGGTTCAGGGGCCAATTTTAGAGAGCATGCGCCTCGAGGGGGCATCATTTGATGAGATGGCGGAATGGGCCGTGGTGTTCCGCTATTGCTATACCCAAAAAGATGAACAGGGAGAACGATTTCGTGATTTGGTGGAATCGGGGGACATGGATGGGGTCAAAAAGGCGGTTATTCGTGTGATGAATGACCTGACCCTCGAAGCATAGGTGTATGTCCTTACTTCGCATTTTTGAATCGGCAAAAAAGCTTGGCTTACCCCTTATTGTCACGGATGCAGATGGGCGTGACCCTATGGTCATCCTGCCATTAGAGCAGTTTGAGGCCTTGGCACATGCTCAAGAAGCGCCAAGTTTACACGAAAAAAAGGCAGAAGCCGCTTCTCCCGAGCCTCGTGTTTTAGAGGAGATGATGCCAACGCTTAAAAATGATGAAATTTCGCTAGAAGAGCGGTTTTATCTTGAGCCGATCGATGAGCAGGCCTAGTCATCGGACGAGCCCTTGCATCATTTGAAAACACCTGATATAGTGCTGCTACTTAAATTTTTTACTCACTCCGTACTCTCGACTAATTGCTATGGCGGAAGTCTTCAATCGCTCCAAATCCCACGTGAACGTGGGCACTATCGGTCACGTTGACCATGGAAAAACCACCACAACGGCGGCTATTTTGTCCGTTTTATCCAATCATGGGATGAAGGCCCAGGTTGCTGATAAAGATAAGCTTGATAAGGCTCCGGAATCCCGCAACCGCGGTATTACGATTGCCACGGCTCACGTCGAATATGAGTCCGAAAAGCGCCACTACGCGCACGTCGACTGTCCAGGACACGCTGACTACATCAAGAACATGATTACGGGTGCCGCCCAGATGGACGGTGCAATCTTGGTGGTTTCTGCTACGGATGGTCCGATGCCTCAGACCCGCGAACACATTTTGCTCGCTCGTCAGATTGGTGTTCCTGCCATTATCGTCTTTTTGAACAAGGTAGACATGGTTGAAGACGCGGAGTTGATTGACCTCGTTGAACAAGAGATTCGCGATCTTCTTTCTAAGTACAACTACCCAGGCGACACCACGCCGATTATTCGTGGTTCCGCTTTGAAAGCCTTGGAGAACCCGTCTGATGAAGCTGCCGCGAAGCCGATTTTGGATCTCGTGAAGCAATTGGACGAATTCATCCCTGACCCGGTGCGCGAAACAGACAAGCCGTTGTTGATGCCGGTCGAAGACGTCTTCTCTATTGAAGGTCGTGGAACGGTGGTTACCGGTCGTATCGAGCGCGGTATGGTCAAGTTGAACGAAGAAATCGAAATCGTCGGTCTTGGCGAAACGCGCAAGACGGTCGTGACCGGTATCGAAATGTTTAACAAGCAGCTTGACGAAGGTCGCGCTGGTGATAACGCCGGTTTGCTTCTTCGCGGTATTAAGAAAGATGATATTGAGCGCGGTATGGTGCTCTGCAAGCCAGGCTCCATCACTCCTCACACCGAGTTTCAAGCCGAAGTGTACGCCCTTACAAAGGAAGAAGGTGGTCGTCACAAGCCATTCATCAGTGGTTACAAGCCTCAGTTCTACATTCGTACCACTGACGTGACGGGTGAGGTGAAGCTTCCAGAGGGTGTGGCCATGGTTCAGCCTGGTGACACGGTTAACTTGGATGTGACGCTGATTAGCGCCGTTGCTATCGAAGAAAAGATGCGCTTTGCCATCCGCGAAGGTGGTAAGACGGTCGGCGCTGGTGTGGTGACGAAGATTGTTAAGTAATTCATCCTCTTTCATTCTCGACGATACGGGACTTACGACCATGACGGACACTGCGGTAAAAGCAACACCAAAAAAGACGGCGAAGGAATCGACCTCTCGCATTCGTATCAAGATTCGTGCGTTTGATCATAAGATTATTGATCAAGCGACTCGAACGATCATTGATACTGCAGAGCGAACCGGAGCGACAGTGATTGGTCCCGTTCCTCTGCCAACAGAAAAGAAGAAATGGACGGTGAATCGTTCGACCTTTGTTCACAAGAACGCTCGAGAACAGTTCGAAATGCGTATTCACAAGCGCATCGTCGATATTCTCGATCCGAATGCTAAAACGATTGAATCTCTCACGTCTCTCAATTTGCCTGCTGGAGTAGATGTCGAAATTAAAATGTAAGTGTTAGTGAAGATGGAGCGCTCCATCATGCCTCTGAACGATCGGAGACAGCATAGAGCGCTCCATCCCGGACCTCTCTTAAATCGCGTTTGACGCGACGTTCCCACAGTGTCTCCTCCAAAGGAGTAAGTTGCTCCCCGCCATCTAGTCTAGATAAGGCGGGGTAACCTTCACCGCGATGTGAAACTACGGCATAACCTCCTCTTTGTGTAGTAGTGCTGTGGTATTTCCAAGTTTAGATCAGCCTTTCGATCGCAGAGAGGCCAGAAGTGTAGATCGTTTCCCGATTGGGGCGTATCCATGCTTCTGGTTTTTTTCGTTCGAAACGATGTTCGTATTCATGTCCTCATTCCTCGAGTGTTATGAAATTCATTCTTGCCAAAAAACTCGAAATGTCCCAAGTGTTCCGCCCAGATGGCACGGTTGTTCCCGTGACCTTGGTTCAGGCTGGCCCTTGCGTGGTTACGCAGATTAAAGATGTGGCGTCAGATGGATATACCGCTGTTCAGTTAGGATTTTTAGAAACGAAGCGTTTGAACAAGCCACAGGAGGGTCACCTCAAGGGTCTTCCTAAGATGCGTCTTCTTCATGAATTTCGTGTTGATGATGGAGCTGCCTTTAAGCGAGGTGATACGATCGAGGCCGCGTCATTTACGCCCGGTGATGTCATTCATGTGACCGGAACGTCAAAAGGAAAAGGATTTCAAGGGGTCGTGAAGCGTCATGGTTTTGCTGGACACCCGTCTACGCATGGTCATAAAGATCAGCTGCGCATGCCTGGATCTATCGGTGCCGGTGGAGTGCAGCACGTCTTGAAGGGTCGCCGTATGGCTGGTCGTATGGGAAACGCCACGGTAACCGTTAAGAATTTACAGGTGGTAGAGATGCGTGAGAACGGCGTCTTGGCAATCAAGGGAGCTGTTCCGGGTGCGCGGAATTCCATTCTTGTTCTAGAGAGCGTTTAAACTACTATGCCCAGCGTCAAGGTTTATAATCAACAAGGAAGCGTGATCGGCGATATCGCCTTAAACGATGCGCATTTTGGCGTTCGTGTGAATCCAGGATTGATTCACGAGGTGGTATTAGCTCAGGCTGCCAACGCTCGTCATTCCATTGCTCACGCTAAAACTCGTGGTGAGATCAGCGGAGGTGGAAAGAAGCCGTGGAAGCAAAAGGGGACAGGCCGCGCGCGCCAAGGCTCAATCCGTTCCCCGCAGTGGGTGGGTGGAGGTATTGTGTTTGGTCCACGCAATGAACGAAACTTCAGCGTTAAGGTCAACCGCAAGGCACGTCAGAAGGCGTTATTCATGGCTCTCTCGGATAAGGTGACGAACACGCAATTGATGGTGCTTGATGGTTTTACCGCATCAGAGCCTAAAACAAAGCAGGCCGCCAAGCTGTTTGCTGCTTTGCCGCGTTTTCGTTCAACACTCGTCGTTCTTCCTGCTTCTGATCCGAACTTCGTTCGCATGGTCCGCAATCTTCCGAACATCATGGCGGTTACGGCTAACAGCTTGAATATTCAAGACGTTCTCCGCTATCAAGGAATTGTTTTTTGGAAGGATGCGATTCCGGCTTTTGAGACGCTTTTTTCTAACGCATCATAACTATGGCGATACTTGAACGAGCAAAAAAGAGCATCGTGAAACCGGCGAAAGAAAAAGCGACGGAAGCTCGCGAAGTGCGTCCGGCGTCTTCTCGCGCGGGGGCATTGTCGCACGTGCTGTCTTCTCCTCGTGTGAGTGAAAAGGCAGCGATGTTGGCGGCCAAAGACGTCTATGTCTTTAACGTTCCGATCAACGCGAATAAGGTTGAGGTCGGTAAAGCGGTCGAGGCGCTTTATTCGGTGAATGTGATTCAGGTTCGAACGATTCGCGGCATCGGTAAAATTGTGCGCCGTGGTCGTAGCGTCGGAGCCCGTAATCGCTGGAAGAAGGCTCTTGTGACCATTAAGGCTGGACAAAAGATTGATCTCTATCAGGGTGTATAACCTTCACGCGTATGCCTATTAAGAAATACAAACCTGTTACCAAGGGCCGCCGGCTTTCCTCCGTGCAGGATTTTTCCGATATCACACGTACCGAACCGGAAAAATCTTTGATCAAAATCCGCAAGGAGTTTTCGGGACGAACCAATGGCAAGATCACTGTTCGTCACAAGGGCGGTGGGGTAAAGCAATACGTCCGCGTGATTGATTTTTTACGCAATAAGTATGATATTCCAGCCCGCGTTGATTCAATCGAGTACGATCCGAATCGCGGCGCTCGTATCTCGCTCGTCATCTACAAAGATGGTGAAAAGCGCTATATCATCGCTCCAAATGGGTTGAAGGTGGGTGATGTGATTATGTCTTCCCAAAAGGAAGCTGAAATTAGCGTTGGCAATCGTTTGCCTCTCGAAAAAATTCCAGTAGGTGCCATGATCCATGCGGTGGAACTTGTTCCTGGTAGCGGAGCTCAGCTCGCTCGTGGAGCTGGTGCCTCGATTCAAATCATGGCTCTTGAGGGAGCGTATGCGACATTGAAATTGCCTTCTGGCGAGATGCGCAATGTTCCGAAGGGATGCATGGCAACACTTGGAACCGTTTCGAATCCTGACTATCACCTCGTGCGCTATGGAAAAGCTGGTCGTATGCGCTTGCGCGGTATTCGTCCGACGGTTCGTGGAAAGGTTATGAACCCGGTTGATCACCCGCATGGTGGTGGTGAAGGTAAGCACCCGATCGGTATGAAGTATCCTAAGACAAAGTGGGGCAAGCATGCGCTTGGCGTGAAGACGCGTCGCAAGAATCGTCCCTCCAACGCTCTCATCATCCAGCGTCGTAACACCAAATAATTCCTATGTCTCGAAGCCTGAAAAAGGGTCCATTTACCGACCCAAAACTCCTCGCTAAGGTCTTGAAGCAAAAGACCGGCGATAAGACGACCATCAAAACGTGGTCTCGCACCTCGGTGATTACCCCGGCGATGGTCGGATTTACCTTTGGTGTACACAATGGCCGAGCGCACCTTCCGGTGTACGTCGTTGAGAATATGGTTGGCCACAAGCTTGGTGAGTTTTCTCCGACGCGCAAGTTTGTGCGCCATGGTGGAAAGATGCAAAAGACGCTTGAGTCCGGAACCCCGGCTCCGGCGGCTGCTCCAGCGGCTAAGGCTCCTGCCAAGAAGAAATAATCACTATGGATGTCAAAGCTTCTCTTCGCCATCTTCGCATGGCCCCTCGAAAAGTCCGCTTGGTTGTGGATGTGATTCGAGGTATGTCAGTTACGGATGCCGAAACACGTTTGAAGTTCGTGCAAAAGGATGCTGCTCGTCCGGTCTTGAAGTTGTTGCAGTCTGCTATCGCCAACGCGGAGCATAACTTTAAGTTGGATCGTGCCGCTTTATACGTGCAAACGATTACTGCGGACGGCGGAACGACGTTAAAGCGTTCTCGTCCCCGTGCTATGGGTCGAGCGGCGCCGATTCGCAAGCGCACGACGCATATCAATATCGTGTTGTCTGATGTTCGTAAAGAAAAACCTCCGGTTGCTCCTCGTAAATTCCGAGGCAAGAAGGTTGCTAAGCCACAAACCAACGCCTAATTTTATGGGTCACAAAGTCCATCCAAAAGTTTTTCGTCTTGGGACCACCACGACCTGGCCGTCGCGTTGGTTTGCCCGTGATGACGTCTATCGCGCTCAGCTTCGTGAGGATCTTTCTATTCGTGATTTCTTTAAGCGCGAATTAAAAGACGCTTCTGTGAGTGAGGTTTCGATTGAGCGTTCGCGTGGAGCTTTGGCGGTCACGATTGCGAGCGGTAAGCCCGGTATGGTCATCGGCCGCTCTGGTGCTGGTATTGAAGAAACCAAAAAGCGTTTTCTCAAAAACTTTTTTCCCGGCAAAAAAATGCAGTTTCAGTTGAACGTGGTTGAGGTGGCAAAGGCTTCCCTTGAATCCGCGATCGTGGCTCAACAGGTAGTTCAGGAGCTTGAACGTCGTATGCCCTTTCGTCGCGTCCTCAAGATGGCGATGGAGCGCATTAAGAAAGCTGGAGGTTTGGGAGCAAAGATCGTGGTTTCTGGACGCTTAAATGGCGCCGAAATCGCTCGTCGCGAAAAACTCGCTTGGGGCAAGATTCCGCTTACCAATCTTCGCGCTGACGTTGATTACGCTACGGACACGGCCCGCACCATGGCTGGTGCCGTCGGTGTTAAGGTCTGGATTTATCGCGGTGATATTTTTGAGCAGGATCGTTTGGCTCAATATAAACCAAGCACGCCGTCTCGCGGTGATCGTGGGTCTTCTCGCCCAACCTCGGGCGGTGATCGTTTTCGCCGTCGTGAGCGCCCTTCTGATACGCGTTCAGTTTCTGCTTCCTAACGCACGACCTCTATGTTAATTCCCAAAAAAGTTAAGCATCGCAAGTGGCATAAAGGCCGCGCTCGTAATATTCGTAAGGCAACGGATAAGATTCAGCTTGCCTTCGGTTCGTATGGCTTGAAGGCAACGAGTCCGGCTTGGGTTACGGCGCAGCAGATTGAGGCGTGTCGTCGTGTGCTCACTCGTTACACCAAGCGTAGTGGTAAAATCTGGATTCGTATTTTTCCGGATAAGCCAATCACGAAGAAGGGGAACGAGGTGCCGATGGGTTCCGGAAAAGGTGCGGTTGATCACTATGTTGTGCCGGTAAAGATCGGAACCGTCATGTTCGAAATGGATGGCATCCCAGCCAATCAAGCGAAAGAAGCTTTGACCTTGGCTGCCTACAAGTTGCCGTGCCTCACCCGTTATATTTCTCAAGAATATGGACGTTAAAGATCTTCGCCAAAAAAACCGCCAAGAGCTTGCCGCGCTCGTTCTGGATCTGCGTTCGCAGATGCACGCCGCGCGCTTTCGTCTCGCTTCACGCGACGGAAAAGCAATTAAGGCCTTTCGTGATGTGAAGCGCGATTTGGCCCGCACTCTGGCGACGATTCACGAAATCGATTCTTCTTCCCGCGTATGATTACCCCTTCCTCTCCCTCTACCTCCACCAAGCGCCGTCGCTTAAACGGCGTGGTCGTTTCGACTAAGATGACCAAAACGGTTGTCGTGCGTATCGATCGCCGGGTGGCTCATGCAAAGTATGGAAAGTACTTTGTTGTTTCGAAGAATTTGAAAGTTCATGATGAGAAGGGTGTGGCCAAGATCGGTGATTTAATTGAGATCGAAGAAACTCGTCCGCTGTCAAAAGAAAAGTGCTGGCGCTATATCGCCACGGTAAAAGCCGCATAACTATATGGTTCAACATCGCACAATGCTCGTCGTCGCCGATAATACGGGAGCCCGTCAGCTCCAGTGTATTCGTGTCCTCGGCGGTTACCAAAAGCGTACAGCCGGTCTTGGCGACGTCGTGACCTGTGTGGTCAAGCGTGCCGATCCTCGTGGTACCGTTAAGAAATCCGATGTGGTTCATGCGGTTCTCGTACGTGTTCACAAGGAGACGCGTCGTCCGGATGGTACGTATATTCGCTTCGATGACAACGCGGCAGTGATTATCGACAAGAAGAACAAAGATCCAAAGGGAACGCGTATTTTTGGCCCCGTGGCCCGCGAATTGCGCAGCAAGGGGTTTATGAAAATTATTTCTTTAGCCCCGGAAGTTCTCTAATCCTATGAAACGACTCCATGTCAAAACCGGTGATCTTGTAAAGATCTTGGCCGGAAAAGATCGAGGAAAAACCGGGAAGGTCTTGCAGACGTTTCCTCGGTTAGAGCGGGTAGTGGTGGAAGGTGTTGGTGTGTCCAAGCGACATCTCAAGACTCCGCGCTCGGGGGAGAAGGGGCAGTCGGTTGAATTCTTCATGCCTATTCATGTCTCGAATGTTATTCCTGTAGAGGCAGAGGAAGCGCCCAAGAAAAAGGGTAAGGCCTCGAAGAACGCTTAAACTTCTATGACGCTCAAAGAACGATACACTAAAGAAATTCTCCCTGCCCTCGGGAAGGAGCTCGGCATCACGAATGTGATGGCGTTGCCTCAAATCAAATCCGTGACCTTGTCTGTGGGTCTTTCTCATGGATTGAAGGATCCGAAGTTTTTGGATGTGGCCGAGCAGACACTGCAGCGTATTACCGGACAAAAGCCGGTGCGCACCAAGGCCAAGCAATCCATTTCAAACTTTAAGATCCGCAAGGGTATGGTTGTGGGTATGCGCGTGACGCTACGCGGCCCTCGCATGTGGCACTTCCTTGATAAGTTTCTGCACGTCACTTTCCCTCGTATTCGCGATTTTCGTGGAATTTCAAGTTCGCATATTGATGCGATGGGGAGCATCTCGATTGGATTCCGTGAATTTTTGCCTTTTCCGGAAATTCGTCCGGATGAGGTGGAGCGAGTCCATGGATTGCAGGTAACGGTTACGACATCCGCGCGCAATTACGCTCAAGGATTCGCTCTACTTAAAGCTTTGGGTTTTCCCTTTAAAGACTAAATCTACGTATGGCTACTCAAGCTCAAACGGCGAAGTCCAGTCGCCCTCCCAAATCCAAGTTCATGACCCGCATCGTTCGTCGTTGCTGGCGTTGTGGTCGCCGACACGGCTTCATGCGCGATTTCGGTATCTGCCGCATCTGCTTTCGCGAACTTGCTAATCGGGGTGAACTTCCCGGTGTAACCAAATCTAGCTGGTAAATTGTTATGCATACTGACCCTATTAGCGATTTCTTGACCCGTCTGCGGAATGCGCAGGTGGCCCATCACGATGTGGTGGAGCTTCCATCATCCCAGATGAAGGTTGTGTTGGCCAAAATCCTCGAGCAGGAGGGTTTTGTTGAGCGCGTTACGGAACGCACGGAGGAAGGCAAGCGGACGTTGGTTGTCGGCCTGAAGTATAACGGGAAAGAGCCCGTGATCCGTTCTATTACGCGTATTTCAAAGCCTGGTCTGCGCGTATACCGTAAGGCAACAGAGTTACCTCGTGTGCTTTCGGATATCGGCATGGCTATCGTTTCGACTTCAGCTGGAGTCATGACGAATAAAGAGGCACGTCGCCGTAAGCTTGGAGGAGAAATTATTTGCGAAGTCTACTAATCCTATGTCACGTATCGGAAAAAAGTTTATTGGTTTGCCTGCCGGCGTTGAAGCGACGGTGGCGGCCCACATGGTGACCGTCAAGGGCCCGAAGGGATCCTTGGAGGTGCGTCTTCATCCGAGTATTTCGGTCGTGAAGGATGACGCTGCGCGAACGCTCACTGTCCATGTGGTGGATGAAACAGATAAGGGCCAAAAAGCCCTGTGGGGGTTGATGCGCCAATTGATCGCAAATGCGGTCGCGGGCGTGCAGACGCCTTTTCAAAAAGCGCTTGAATTTGTGGGCGTAGGATTTAAGGTGGCTTTGGCTGGATCCGATACGTTGAACATTGAAGTTGGTTTTTCTCATCCGGTTATTTTTAAACTTCCGCCGGGCGTTGAGGCAAAAGTTGAAAAACAGATTGTAACGCTTTCGGGTATTGATCGTCAGTTGGTGGGGGAGACGGCTGCACAGATTCGCCGCATTAAACCTCCGGAACCATATAAGGGAAAGGGGATTAAATACACCACGGAAGTGATTCAGCGTAAGGCTGGAAAAGCTGCCAGCAAGGGCGCCTAATTGATCATCTATGAATATTGCTACCTCAAAACGTGTCTTGCGCGATCGTCGTATCGCTCGCGTGAGATCCACTATCCACGGGACGTCCGAACGTCCGCGTTTAGCCGTTCGTCGATCGCTTGCGCACGTGTATGCGCAAATTATTGATGACACCACCGGCAAAACCCTGGCCCAGGCTTCGGATAAGGATGTGAAAACGGACGGTCTCAAGAAAACCGAAGTGGCGACTTTGGTCGGTACGCTTTTGGCTGAACGCGCTCAGGCTCAGAAGATCGGCGCCGTCGTGTTTGATCGTCGAGATAAGCGGTTTCATGGTCGAGTTAAGGCGCTTGCCGAAGCCGCGCGCGCTGCCGGCCTTTCATTTTAATGTGATTTCGTGATATGACTCCAGACATGCAATCAGAACCAACAGCAGAGGCCCCCGAGGTCGCATCCGTCGTTCCGGTAGAAGCGACTGCGGCAGAAGTTGCGGCGCCTTCATCTCCGGTCGCTGCGCCTGCGCGTGGCCGTGGTAACGATCGCGGCCGTGCCAATTTTCGTCCTATGGGAGGACGGGGTGGCCGTGGTGGCGCCGGAGGGAATCGTCCAGGACAAAAGCCGAACTCGGGTGACGTACCCACGGAATCCGATTACGAAGAAAAGAATTTGGAAGTTGCTCGCGTCACGCGTGTGACGAAGGGTGGAAAGCGCATGCGTTTTCGTGTCTTGAGTGTGATTGGAAACCGCAAGGGCCGTGTTGGCTTTGGCTTGGCTAAGGGTATTGATGTGGCTGCCGCAACCGGCAAGGCCACGACCAAGGCCCGTAAGTCGCTGTTGACCGTGCCGCTCGTGAACGAAACGATCCCGCACCAAGTCATGGCTAAGTTTGCTGCAGCTCGCGTGCTCTTGAAGCCAGCTCCTCGCGGAACCGGCATTAAGGCTGGAGGCGCGGTGCGTGTTGTATTAGAGCTTGCTGGTGTTCCAAACGTTGTTTCTAAGATTCTGGGTTCTTCGAACAAGACAAACAATGTTCAAGCCACGATGCGTGCTTTACGTGAGTTGAAAGAATCACCCAAAAAATCGTCTGATCAATCCGTCGCCTAAAGATCTTCTTTAATTTTCTCTTATGACACTCACTCTTCACACCATTGCTCCCGCGAGCGGAGCCCGGACCAAGAAGTTTCGGATTGGACGGGGAAACGCGTCTGGTCGTGGAACGACTGCAGGTCGTGGCACCAAAGGACAGCGCGCCCGCACGGGCGGACGCAATAACTTGAAGCTCAAGGGCTTGAAGCAGATGCTGTTGTCATTTCCGAAATTGCGCGGATTCCAGAGTCAGTATAAAAAAGATGCGACCGTAACGTTGGAGCATTTGGTTAAGGCGTTGCCTGCGGGCGGACGTGTTGACCTGGCTTTGCTCAAGGCGAAGGCCTTGGTACCTCCACGTTCTCGCGGAGCAAAGATTGTGGGTTCTGGTCCGTGTGCTATTGTATTTGCTGTAGAGGGGCTAGAAGCCACGGAAAAAGCCAAGGCTGCCATTCAAGCGGCTGGCGGATCCTTTAAGGCGAAAACCAAGGTTTCTTCAGGAAAAGATAAAAAGGCCTCCTCACGCTAACGTATGTGGGACAAGCTCCAAGCTATTTGGCGCACGAAGGAGATTCGGAATGGTCTCCTGTTTGTGCTCGCCATGATGGTGATCTTTCGATTGACTGCGCACATTCCTCTGCCGGGTATTGATCCGGAAGCATTGCATCGATTTTTTCAAGCCAACCAGGTTCTTGGTCTCTTGAACCTGTTTTCGGGCGGAACCATTCGTAATTTTGCAGTGGTAGCGTTGGGCGTGGCTCCCTATATTACGGCTTCGATTATCTTTCAGTTGTTAGCCATGATCATCCCTCGCATGGAGGAGATTCAAAAAGAGGGAGAACAGGGTCAGCAGCGTATTAATCAATGGACACGTTTATTGACCGTTCCGTTGGCGATTATTCAATCGTTCGCTTTGATTCAATTGCTACGTCAGTCGCAGTTTCCTATTTTGACCAAAACAGATCCTTTACACATGATCACATTGGTTGCGGCGGTAACAGCTGGAACGGTGTTTTTGATGTGGATTGGTGAATTGATGTCCGAAAAGAAAGTTGGAAATGGTGTTTCGTTGTTGATCTTGGCTGGTATTTTGGCGGATCTGCCTAAGGCTCTAGCGCAAATTTTGGCCACGTACGATTCTTCGCAATTCTTGACATATGTGTTGTATGTCGCGGTTGCCGTGTTGACGATTGTTGGTGTGGTGTTTATCACCGAAGGTCAACGAAATATTCCTGTTCAATATGCGCGTCAAATGCGAGGTCAAGGAGCGACGGGTGGCGTGATGACAAGCTTGCCATTGCGCGTCAACATGTCGGGCGTGATTCCGATCATTTTCGCCATTTCTATTTTGCTGTTTCCGTCCGTTTTGGCGCAGTTCTTTGTTTCGGCACGAACGCCATGGGTAGCTGAAGCGGCTCGAGGCGTGATCGCGTTGATTCAAAATCAAACGTTCTACGGTATCGCGTATTTTTCGTTGGTGGTTCTCTTTACCTTCTTTTATTCTGCAGTGGTATTTCATCCTGATCAGATGGCGGAGAACCTTCAAAAGCAAGGCGGCTTTATTCCAGGTATTCGTCCAGGCAAGCCAACGGCGGAATACATTCAATTTATTATCAATCGTATCAATTTGTTAGGCGCGTTGTTCTTGGGGGCGATTGCTGTTCTTCCGTTGCTAGTTCAACGTGTTGGAGGATCTACGGTTCTGGCTATTGGTGGAACGTCGTTGTTGATCGTTGTGTCTGTGGTGATTGAATCTGTGAAGCAGATCGAGTCGCAACTCACGATGCGCCAGTACGACGTCTATTGAGAGAACGTCCTCCTTTGGCGATCTTCGGGCGCTTCGGTCAAAAATATCCTCGTCGTACGTCACAGTACGCCTGCGGTATTTTTGCCCTCTAGCATCCCGAATCTCATCCAAATGATGACGTTCTGATTTGCTCTCTGTTTTTAAAATAAAATGTCCATGGCTCTCCGTTTATCTCTCGCTGCGCTGTATGCGCTCGTGGGGTTGTTTGTCCTCGGCATTATTCGATTGAGCACAACCTTTCATTGGTTGGCGTTGGCTGAGGTCGCTTCTGTCCAGTACGGATTAGTCATCCTGCTGCTTATCGGCGTGGGAGTAGCGCTTTGGAGGCGCATTCCTTCTGCGTTATTTTGGGAGGTTGTTTTTCATATTTTGTTGCTTCCTGCATTTTGGTATGCGGCATTATTGAGCTTGCCTCGGGCCGCGGCGCTGCTTGCAGCCTCGCTGTGTACGCTCCTGTATGCGTTTGCTCCGCGTGTTTTTTTTCACGTATTTTTTTTGATGGTCGGGGTTGCTGCTATGGCTGTACATCTGGCTGCTTGGATTCCGATTGATGCCCTCCTTCTTCTTGGAGGGGCTCTGGTGGTGCATGGTCTTGTTGTGCCGCATGCGGAAAAATCTATAGAGAGCGTCACTGCACTTTTGGCACCATATGGTCTCGTTCCGGGTTTTGTGATTCCGGCGGAGAAGGCGTCATGGATTCTACCTGTGGTTTTAGCCTCACAGGGTCATCTGTTTCGTATTGGGCTTTTGGACGTTTTGCTACCTTCGGCCTTGGTTGCGTATGTGATTTTTGTTTTTGGATACGTTTTTGGTCTTGGGGTTGTTTGTCTAGTGGCGGTTGCCGTTCTTTTTGGGGTATCATCCAAGACGATGCGTCGTTCACCCGCTATTATTTCTCTTGTCGTGAGCATGAGTTACGTCTTGCTCTTGCGCGCTTTTGCCGTATGAAAAAACGAATTCGTGCGGTTTTATTTGGGCCTCAGGGCTCTGGTAAGGGGACGCAGGGTGAGATTTTGGCCGAACGGTTTGATATTCCGCTCATTGGTACAGGTGAGATGTTTCGGGCGGAGATTCGGGAAGAGACTCGATTGGGGCGATTGCTGCATTCATATGTTGATCAAGGATTACTGGCGCCTGATGAGGTTGTAGATGCGGTGGTGGCACGTGGTTTAAAGAGTCAAGATTTATCGCGTGGTTTTATTTTGGATGGCTATCCGCGCAACGTAGAACAAGCGCACCACTTAGAGCACATCGCTTCAATTAATTTAGCTATTTACATTAAGATTTCTGATGCGGAGGCACTTCGT
This sequence comes from uncultured Gammaproteobacteria bacterium, assembly GCA_964457295.1. Lineage (GTDB taxonomy): Bacteria > Patescibacteriota > Patescibacteriia > 2-12-FULL-60-25 > 2-12-FULL-60-25 > CAYWEE01. Next base: position 11,024 of record CAYWEE010000009.1, on the reverse strand, counting down.
CGCCTAAAAGGACGTCGTCAGTGTGTTCGGTGTAAGGCGACGTATCATGTGACCGATGCGCCACCGGTCAAGCCGGGATTGTGTTCTGTTTGCGGAGGAAAACTGGCTCCACGGGATGATGATTATGAGGAGGCAATCATGAAGCGCTTGGCCACCTTTCATTTTATGACGGCTCCGATCGCTTCGTTTTATCGCGAGCGGGGAGTGTTGCTGACGGTGAATGGCGAGCAGGCGATTCCCTATGTTTTTGCGGATTTGGTGCGAAAGATGGCAAAGTTAGGCTTCTCGGGGTAGAGTGTGCGCTACGAGTATGTTTAAGCTCTTTCTATGGATATCGTCGTGGCGAACCATGGCCGTGATTTTTACGTTCTGCGCCCTTTTTTTTATCGCTCCTTACGTCCATGCTGTCGAGGGCGAGGTGGTTATTGACCCAGAGGGGTTCGTTATTTTAGAGGAAAAACAGGTTCAACCAGAAATTCGTGTACTTCCGGAGGTGCAGACGGTGGTGGGTAGGGCATTGCAGAGTCCGGATGCAGCGGAGAGTGCAGATGTATCGGTCGTTCCTTCGCCATCTGTCGAGTCAGCGCTACCCATAACATTTCCCACCGACGATCAACTCTCCACTCCTGAGGTTTTTAATTTGTCCAGTCCACCCGCCTCCCCCAATCCTCAACTGCCGTTCGATAATACTTCTAAGTCGTCTTTTTCAAAGGTCCAGGATAATACGGGTAACTTGATCTATGTTTATTCGATCACAACCCCTCCTGGCAGAAATACCCTCCAGCCTGAGGTAAAAATCATCTATAGCAGTCAGAGTCCGGCTCAAGGTGGTATCTATGGAAGCCATTGGGCTGATACGATCCCCTTTATTCAACGCACCCCAAAGATGGGAGTGGATCAGCTCTACAGCACCTCCACTCCATCATATTTTAGTTCCTCGTTGGATAATGAGTTGGCAACCACGACAAACCCATCGATCTATGTCGCCCGGACGGATGAGGGGAGTTTTCGAACCTATATCTTTACCAGCTCTACTAATCAATGGGTTGTGAAAGATAAGAATGGCATTCAATACACCTTTGGCGCTTCTCCCTCGACGCGTCAGGATGATCCGGCCAATGTTTCTCATGTGTATAAATGGATGCTGGAAGAGATACGGGATGCTAACAACAACTACATTACGTATTCGTATACCAAAGATGCTGGGCAAATTTATCCTGCCACAATTTTGTATACTGGGAATAGCAGTACGAATGGGGTATTGGAGGTAGACTTCATTACGACCACGAGAACAGATGCTGCTACTTCCACGCAGGCAGGTTTTCCTGTTTTGACAAAAAAATTGATCAGTCGCATTGATGTTAAAGTCAATGGAACAGTAAGACGCCAATACGTTTTTGGATATACACTAGGTGACAACGGAACTCGTTCTTTACTATCAACGGTTGTTGAGTCGGGTACGGACGAATCTGCAAACACGACGACCGTTCCCACGACCACATTTAGTTATCAGGCCCAGGTTCAGGGGTGGTCGGTAAGTTCAACCTGGTACCCATCCTTTTATCCTTCAGTGAACAATGGTCAAGATGCAGGCTATACGGTCGCTGACGTAAATGGAGATGGGCTATCGGACATGCTGCGTAGCTACAATGCCGGTCCGAATTTTTACGAGGCCTGGATCAACAATGGTCACGGTTGGGATGCGGATCCGACCTGGTATCCGCCGATTTTATTGACCAGCAACACGTTTCAAGACACGGGGTCTCGCGTCGTGGATGTGAATGGAGATGGATTATCTGACATTATCAGAGGGTATGATAACGGTTCGGGTAGTAATACCTACGAGGCCTGGATTAATAATGGTCATGGCTGGACATCTGACCCTGCATGGTATCCGCCGGTTTCACTTACCTCATTGATCTACGATCGGGGATACAAAATCACGGATGTAAATGGAGACGGATTGCCTGATTTGATTCGGAATGATGGGAATATCCCAAACTCACAAGAAGCCTGGATCAATAACGGCCACGGCTGGACGTTTGATGCTACGTGGTCCCCGCCAGTTTCATTGTCGGTAAATGGGGGTAAAGACGCTGGGTATAAGATTCTTGACGTGAACGGGGACAATCTGCCGGACATGCTTCGCAGCTATAACGCAGGCCAGAATTTTTATGAAGCCTGGATCAACAATGGCCATGGTTGGACGTCCGATCCGGGGTGGTATCCACCTGTCCTCCTGACGACGAATGTGTTTGGCGATACTGGTTACAAGGTGATTGATATCAATGGAGATGGACTGCCAGATATTACGCGAGGTTACGACAGTTCTGCTAGTAAAACCTATGAAGCCTATATCAATAACGGCTATGGTTGGACGTTTGATCAGAACTGGGCTCCTCCGCTGGTATGGAACTACTCGGGGACAGATTTAGGTTACAAAGTACTTGATGTGAATGGAGACGGATTGCCGGATATTATTCGCAACGATAATAACGCAGCCAACTCTCAAGAAGCCTGGATGAATAGTGGCAGGGTCAATAGTCTCTTGCGAAGAGTGTCTCTTCCACAGGGTGGGAGTACATCGTTTGTCTATAAGCCGGTTTCTCACCATACGACGGCAAATGGGGCGATTGCGAATCATGCCCGGGCGGCGATGTGGACCGTAGCCAAGGTCGTTACGGATGATGGATTTGGGAATGTGGCAACAACTTCCTATCAATACGCTGGAGGAAGTCACTACTTTGGCAACGGGTTTGATACCCAGTTCGCAGGTTTTGCAAGTGGCACGATGATTGATCCCCAAGGAAATGTTACGAAGACGTATTTTCACCAAGGTGATGCAAGTGATAGCGCTCACGGTGAATATAGCGATACATTTTCTAAAATCGGTAAACCCTATCGTGTCGAGCAGTACGATGCGAACGGAAATTTGTATCAAAAAACGATCAATATGTGGGATGCGTCCGGTATTGCCGGTTCCGGAGCTGTCTTCGTCAAGCTTTCCCAATCTCTCCAATCAACGTTTGATGGTGATGCTTCGCATAAAGATACCGCCGAAGGATACGCGTATGATTCTACGAATGGGAATCAGACTCAAAGGATCGAATACGGCACCGTTACAGGGAACGATGATGGCACGTTTATCGACAGTGGATCTGATCTCTACACGACGACCATTGCGTATGCCTCAAGTGCGTCGAGTACCGTTATCGGCTTACCCAAGCAAGTGACAGTTACGGATCAGGCGAGTGCGCAGGTTAAAGACACGAAGTATTATTATGACAATCTTGCTTTTGGTAGTGTGAGCAAGGGGAACCAGACCATGGAAGAAAAGTGGAAAAGCGGGGGGACGTATATCAATACGCAAAAAACCTACAATACCTACGGCCTCGTGGTCACGAGTACGGATCCGCTCGGCAAAGTAACATCATATGTTTATGATGCGTTTAATTTGTATCCCGTGACGAGCACTGATCCGCTGGGATACAAAACGCAGTATATCTACGACTATGCTCACGGGAAGCCCAAGAGCGTGATCGACCCCAACAATCTGTTGACTCAAACGACGTATGATGGATTCGGTCGTGTCACCAAAACGCAGGCTCCAAATCTCACCACAAGTTCAACGCAAGATACCATTGAAAGCTTTGTCTATACGGATACATCAGGAGCGGTGAGCGTGAAACAGTCCAAGTATATGTCGACCACCTCTACGGTCGATAGTTATGCGTATTATGATGGCTTGGGTCGCTTGATTCAGCGTCGTGTCGCGGGAGCTGCGCCGAATACGTTTGAAACAACGGATCGGGTCTATGATGCTCGTGGTCTGCTCTCCACAGAATCCCTTCCGTATTTTTCGACCGGAACGGCAAAAACGCTCGCTACGTCAACACCCGCGTTGCTCACGACGTACACGTACGATCCCGTTCAACGTCTCAAGACCGCTACAAATATTCTTGGGAATACTACGACGACCTATAGCGATTGGAAAACGACGCTCACGGATGCGAATGGAAAAATCAAAGATCTCTATTACGATGCCTACAAGCGCCTGATTCAAGTTGACGAGCACAACGGTGCTGCTACGTATTCGACGTTCTATACGTATGATGGCAATGGCAACCTAACGAAGATTGTTGATGCCTTGGGTAATGTCCGAAACTTTACCTATGACGGTCTTGGTCGTCGGCTCACGGCGCAAGATCTCCATGCGGCGAGTGATGCGACGTTTGGTGCGTGGTCGTATACATACGACAATAGCGGCAATCTCACGAGTCAGGTTGATCCAAAAAATCAAACCATCAATTATACCTACGATAGCTTGAATCGTTCTCTGACCGAAGACTATACCGGCCAAGCTGGTACGGAGGTTACCTATACGTACGATGCATGTGCATATGGTATCGGGAGCATGTGTACGGTAAGCTCGACTGCGATGAAGATCGTGAACGTATACAATCCTCGACGGACACTTTCTTCAGAAACAAAAACCATCAGCGGAACAAATTACGTCACGTCGTATACATACGATCGTCAGGGGAACCAGCTCACCCTGACAAATCCAGATGCGTCACAGGTTACATATGACTATGTGGGCAGTCATTTTGTCGACAAGATTTCTAAAAAAGAGACAACGGATCCCGTTTTCATCTCTGTCGTAAATAGTACGACGTATGCTCCGAATGGGCAGGTTGCGAGCATGACATTTGCGAATGGTGTTACGCAGGTTAATACGTACGATCCGAGTAAGTTGTATCGCTTAACCAAGCGTGTGAGTACGTTGCCAAATGCAAGCAAGGCCCAAGACTTGAGCTACACCTGTGATGCAGTAGGGAACATCGTGCTGCTCTCTGAGGCTGGAGCCACAAATACCCGTCGTACAGTTACGTATGGGTATGATGATTTGTATCGTCTGCTATCCGCGACAGCAACGGGGACGACGGCGGGTATTCCCGGATATACACAAGCGTTTAGTTACGATGCGTTGGGAAACATCGTCACATCTCCGCAGGGGAATTACTGGTACACGGGCAATACGGGTTCGCTGTATGCGAATCCGCATGCGGCAACTCTTGTTGGAGGTATGGGGCTCACGTATGACAATAACGGAAACCTGATCAAAACCACTAGTTCGACGTTTAGTTCGGCATCGACTTCGAGTACGGGATGGGCGGTGAATGGGGGAGTATGGAATCGCCGTCGCATTGTGACGATTGATCGTACAAAAGTTAGTGGCACGAGTACGCTTGTTAATTTCCCTGTTCTCATTTCGAGTACGGATCCAGAATTCAAAACGGTCTCAAATGGGGGATACGTGGCTTCATCTACTGGTGCGGATATCTTTTTCACCTCCTCTAACGGTTCAACAAAACTGAATCATGAAATTGAGAGTTATGACGGGGTCAATGGCACGCTGGTCGCATGGGTACAGGTTCCATCGGTCGCTACCTCGACGAATACGCTGTTGTATCTCTATTACGGCAATACGACCTCAACCAATCAGCAAAACAAGACGGGAACCTGGGATGCGAATACCAAAGGTGTGTGGCATTTGAACAACAGTTTGTCCGATTCAACTTCGAACGCGAATAATGGAATAAACCATAACTCGACGAACCTCGCGACCGGCAAGATGGGGAGTGCAAGAAGTTTTACGGGCGTTTGGGATACCGTCACGGTTTCAAGCAGTGCCTCGCTCCAGCCTTCTACCAAGATCACATTTAGTACTTGGATCAACCAATCGGGCGCAGAACCAAATTATGCTAAGCCGATCTGGTATGGTCAGAATCTGGTGAATCCGTGGGGTGCCTATGGTTTGTATATCAATGCAAATACCGACATGGCGTTGAGTCTACAAATTTCTTCCACATCCACGAGCTATGGGGCTGGCCCTGTTTCTCTCACGACCTCGACCTGGCAATACGTGGTTGGAACGTATGATGGTGCAGCGCTGAAGATGTATCTTGATGGAAATCTCATCTCTTCAACAAATGCGGCGTTCAAAATCGGTAACTATAATGCGACGAGCGGCCTCAGTTTGGGTAGTTCATGGAATAACGATGCCGATTGGAGCGGATATCTGGACGAAGTTCGTGTGGCCTCTACCACCCGTTCCTCCGACTGGATTAAGACAGAATTCAACAATCAAGGGAGTCCAAGTACGTTCTATACGCTTGGAGCGGCTAGCGGGACAAGCGCGGGAGGATCAGCGAGTAGTTCGGTGAGTTGGTTTTCTACCGGTGGAACGTGGACGAATCGTAAACTCATCACCGTCGATCACGTTAAGGTGAGTCCCGTGAGTCAAACTACTCTCTCCAATTTTCCTATTCTGGTTTCTTTGACCGACTCTCACCTTAAATCAACCTCAAATGGGGGATACGTAGCTTCATCTACCGGCGCAGATATTCTGTTCACCTCTTCCGATGGTCTCACTAAACTTGATCACGAAATTGAAAGCTACACTTCAACTACAGGATCTTTGGTGGCCTGGGTCCGCGTGCCAACCTTACCCGCCGCAGTAGATACGGGCATCTACATGTATTTTGGGAATGCCACTTCCTCTGATCAGCAAAACAAGACAGGAACATGGGATGCGAATACCAAAGGCGTGTGGCACTTCAATAACAGCCTGTCCGATTCATCCTCAAACGCAAACCATGGCGTGAACCACAGCTCGGCGAATCTCGTGGCAGGGAAATTTGCGAATGCGCGAAGCTTCACGGGAGCCTGGGATACGGTCACCGTCTCGAGTACACCAACGCTGCAACCTTCCACACAACTCACGCTTAGTACCTGGATCAACCAATCAGGCGCAGAGCCGGATTATGCCAAGCCGATTTGGTACGGGCAGAATTTGGTGAATCCGTGGGGTTCATACGGCTTCTATGTTAGTGCGAGTACAGACATGGCCTTGAACCTTCAGCTCGGATCCGCCACCACCTCATACGGCACCTGGCCCGCCGCCTCTCTCACCACCTCAACTTGGCAATACCTTGTTGGAACGTATGACGGAGCAACGATGAAGCTCTATCTGGACGGAAATCTCATCGGTACGAGTAACGCTGCCTTCCAAATAAACAACTACAACGCCACGAGTGGCCTCAGCCTCGGCTCCTCCTGGAACAACGATGCCGACTGGAATGGTTCTCTCGACGAAGTCCGCGTAGCCTCTACCACGAGATCGGCAGACTGGATCAAAACCGAATACAACAATCAAAGCACCAGCACGATGCTGTCTGTTGGAGCCCTTGAAACAGCGAGCACCAGCAGCCAATCCGGTGTTCCTCCGGTTGTCGTTTCTTCCTCCACCCTCTCTACCTTCACCTGGGACTATCTCAATCGTCTCACCCAAGTCGTTGGTCCCTCCGGCACCTCTACCGTCATCTCTACCTCGACCTACTCATACGACCCTTCTGGTGAGCGTATCAAATCCTCCGTCCAAACAGGCACGAGTACTGTTACTACCATCTATCCCACCAAGTTCTACAACATCACCGGCTCTACCCCCACCAAGCACATCTTCGCGAACGGCATGATGATCGCAACCATCATCGGTTCTAATGCCTCTTCCTCCATCTCCTACGTCCTCACGGATCATCTCCAAGGCTCAAGCATCCTTACAAATGCCTCAGGAACAATCATCGAACAGACGGATTACTATCCCTTTGGAGGAACGAGGATAGATACGCAGACAGGAGGGAATGAGCAGAGGAAGTTTATCGGAGAAATGTCTGATGGAAACACAGGCTTGAGCTATCTCCATGCGAGGTACTATGATGGGGTGAGGGGAGGGTTTTTGAGCGAGGATCCGGTGTTTCTGAATCCAACGTCGCAAGGAAAAGAAGTCTTCACTATTTTTCTCGTTGACCCTCAATCTCAAAACTCTTATTCATACGCAAAAAATAATCCAATCACGATCAGCGATCCGGACGGCAAGTTTGCTCCAATCATTGCCGCCGCCGCAGGAATGATTGCGTTATACGGACCTCAGATCAATACTTTCGCTCAATCTCTCCTGACTCCCGTGGGACAATATGGCCTGATCCAGGCAGGAGAAGATGCGCAGAAGGGGAATTACGGTATGGCAGTGTTTGGGGCTGTGACGGCGGGGGAAATGGGCGGCGAAGCAAAAGCTGCGGGAACTATTTCAAAGAATGCTGAGAGCTTAATACAGATTGGAAAGAAGGAATTGGAGCATGTGATAGAGGGGCATGCATGGAATACCGTTCTAGAAAAAAAGAGTACCTTTTTAAAAGGTATTGACCCTGTTAAGTTAATAAACGAAGCTTCTAAAAAAGTGGGCGAAATTCAAAGCAGCACAGGTAACATGCAAAGAACTGTGACAGGCTTTAAAAATATCGGTGTCGACGTGACAACTAAACAGGTCACAAATACCTATACGTTATTCACTAAAGTATTGCGTGACGGCAAAGAAGCGCTGGTAACGATTTTTCCAGGTGTACCAAGAAAATAAACTATGAATTTACTGCTCAAAACCGAACAAGGCAAAATAATTAATCAATTTTCTGAAATATTAACCATTGATCTCATTTTTTCTTTCAAAGCATACGTTTTGAGGAATGAGGATGAGCCAACCTATGATCTTCCTTTGATCAATCATATCGATCCCTTTGCCGATACCTATATCAACTCAACGCAAGCTGAAATGTATATCGCTGAATTTGAGAAATTACTTGAATATACATCGGATGAACATCTGAAAGAATATTGTAAAATTGTCATTCACGAATTAAAAAATCTCGACAGATGTATGTTCTTGGTTTTTTCGGGAGATTAAAAACCAGACCGTCTTTCTCCCCACGCCTCTCCTTCAGCGTTTCCTTTCCATACTCATCATCCTTCTGCTTGTCGTATCCATTTTCCCTTTCGCCCCCGCTCATGCCTTCCAAATAAACAACTACAACGCCACGAGTGGCCTCAGCCTCGGCTCCTCCTGGAACAACGATGCCGACTGGAATGGTTCTCTCGACGAAGTCCGCGTAGCCTCTACCACGAGATCGGCAGACTGGATCAAAACCGAATACAACAATCAAAGCACCAGCACGATGCTGTCTGTTGGAGCCCTTGAAACAGCGAGCACCAGCAGCCAATCCGGTGTTCCTCCGGTTGTCGTTTCTTCCTCCACCCTCTCTACCTTCACCTGGGACTATCTCAATCGTCTCACCCAAGTCGTTGGTCCCTCCGGCACCTCTACCGTCATCTCTACCTCGACCTACTCATACGACCCTTCTGGTGAGCGTATCAAATCCTCCGTCCAAACAGGCACGAGTACTGTTACTACCATCTATCCCACCAAGTTCTACAACATCACCGGCTCTACCCCCACCAAGCACATCTTCGCGAACGGCATGATGATCGCAACCATCATCGGTTCTAATGCCTCTTCCTCCATCTCCTACGTCCTCACGGACCATCTCCAAGGCTCAAGCATCCTTACAAATGCTTCAGGAACAATCATCGAACAAACTGACTACTATCCCTTTGGAGGAACAAGGATAGATACGCAGACAGGAGTGAATGAGCAGAGGAAGTTTATTGGAGAAGTCTCTGATGGCAATACGGGCTTGAGCTATCTCCATGCGAGGTATTATGATGGGGGACGTGGGCAGTTTGTATCCCAAGACCCTGTTTTTTGGGAAGTCGGACAGACCAAAGACGGAAAGAGTGTCCTCACCAATCCGCAGGCGCTGAATAGCTACGCGTATGCGAATAATAATCCGATTACGTTGAGCGATCCGAATGGAAGAGTTGTTGAGACGGTTCTCGATGTAGGATTTACGACCTACGATGTCGGAAACACTCTTTATAAAGGCGGCCAGTTTATAAGGTCTGCATTTTCAGGTGACTTACAGAAAGCCTCAAATGCATCAAGCGCATTCCTCGGATCATTTGTAGATCTCGGCTTTGATGCTGGGGCGACATTGGTGCCGTTCTTACCAGCTGGATTAACGAAGATTGATGATGCGGCGAAAGCCATCAATCAAGTTAGCAAATTCGATGCAGTTGCACAGCAGCAAAAAATGTTGAAAGGTTTTGAGAATAGTAAAGCGATTAATCTAATAAAAGATGTATTTAGGACTTCAGATTCCCTTCCCGGAGGTACAATGGGGGCGCTAAGAAATGAGATCATGACGAGTGCTCCAACAAAAGGAAAGTTCCACTTCAATAAAGCTCAAAACACAGTTAATAGAGTAGACAATGTTCTTAATTCTCAGTCTCTGAATAAATTGGAAACAAAACGTTTACAAGGTATTCGTAACAGTCTTGATTCCCTTAGAAAGTATGAGAAATAACTTATTTTAAATCTATGAAATTGTATACAGTAGAAATTGTTTTCTCTGACTTTACAAATGCCATTGGTCAGCATGAAGCCGACTCTCCCGGAGAAGCGGTTGAATTGTTCTTCAAGAGTGCTGAGTGTTTTGAGGGGTATGATAGGGATAAGCTTGTATCTGTTATACAGCGTAAGGTGAATAACAAAAATCTTCTTCTTCATGTGGCCGATAATTTGAGAGGTGTATGGTTAATTATTTTCGGCGAAGATTTCTCAAATTTTAGTGACGATCTGGAAGCGATCTACGGGGGCTTTGTAATTCAGACCGATCCCCACGGGCCAAGGCGCTCTGGATAATATCGAATTGCTTTATAAGCACTGGAGTTTCTTCCTCCACCCTCTCTACCTTCACCTGGGACTATCTCAATCGTCTCACCCAAGTCGTTGGTCCCTCCGGCACCTCTACCGTCATCTCTACCTCGACCTACTCATACGACCCTTCTGGTGAGCGTATCAAATCCTCCGTCCAAACAGGCACGAGTACTGTTACTACCATCTATCCCACCAAGTTCTACAACATCACCGGCTCTACCCCCACCAAGCACATCTTCGCGAACGGCATGATGATCGCAACCATCATCGGTTCTAATGCCTCTTCCTCCATCTCCTACGTCCTCACGGATCATCTCCAAGGCTCAAGCATCCTTACAAATGCCTCAGGAACAAT
>CAYWEE010000008.1:0-34610 GCA_964457295.1 uncultured Gammaproteobacteria bacterium | reverse complement strand
GCGAGTTAGGGACACTAACATGCTAATCCTTGCTCCGTTAGCTTTCTATGAGCCGACAAAAAAATGGAACATTGCATCAGCATCCCTAGACATCATTTATTCCAACATGATGCTTAATGAAGTCAAAAACATCACAACGCCTATCCAGGAAGCACACAGATGTCTCAAGCGAAATGGTCAATTCATCTTTTCCGTCACACATCCGGCTTGGGATCTTTTTATCTACGCCCAAGAACTTGCTGGCAAACCTTCTACAAAAATCAAAAACTTGGGAAATTACTTTCGACGAGGGTTCGCATCTTTTATCATGAGCGGAGGAGATAAAAGCAACCCACATCTCGCAGATGCATATAAACAAGAATTTGCTGTTGAGCATTTTCAGAGACCACTATCGGACTACGTCCACGCGCTGACACGTACAGGCTTTGAGATAAAAGAAATCGTAGAACCACCCCTCACGCGCGCCCTACTCAAACACGCGCCACGATTCAGTGAATACGGACATCATCCTATCGGCCTTATCTTCTGGTGCAAAAAGAAACGCTAAGTCGCCTCCCCCTCTCATCCATGTATAAGCCCAGCTTCCTCTTTGACCGCACCCCCGAAGAACGAAAGGATCCGTTTTTATTCTGGCAACGCGAAGACCATTACATCAGGAAATTTTCCAGCCAGCCTCAGGTGGTCTAGAGAGTGAGATTCGTTTGCCCACATGCCTGCATTACATTAATATAGGAACAAAATTATGAAATACATTTCTCTCATTGGAAAAATTCTCCTGACGCTTCTTCTTATCAGTCCCATTCTAGGAGCGATTGGCGTGTTTCCACCTCCGACACCGGACATGTATAACACCGCCCAATCATTTCAATTTATTGATCTCTTGATGAAGAGCCAGTATGTCATGATTGTCATGGCCGTTGTCTTTGCGGTCGCCATTGTCTGCTTATGGACAAAGCGCACGGCACTCGCCGCTCTTCTTATCCTACCTATTACGGTAAACATCGTAGGATTTCATGCGTTTCTTGATGGCGGATTGCATAAGCCCGGAGCCATCATGGGAAACGTTCTCTTGGTACTGAATCTCGCTTTTCTGTGGCAACAGCGTAGTCATTACCAGTCGCTGATCAGTCAGCATGAATAAAAGCCCATTTTACTATTGCCCATACTTTTTTATTAAACCTTTTCATGTCCCGCACCTCTACCTACCTCAACTTTCCCCGTTCGACCGAAGCAGCTTTCAATTTTTATAAATCCGTCTTTGGCACAGAGTTTATCGGTACTGTCCAACGCTTTGGAGACATTCCGCAACCCGAAGGCGCGCCGCACATGAACGAAGAAGACAGGAGCCTCATCATGCATGTTGAGCTACCAATTTTAGGCGGCCACGTTCTCATGGGCACCGACGCTCCTGAATCCATGGGCTTCACCGTCAACATTGGGAACAACATCTTCATCAACCTCGAACCTGATACCCGTGCCGAAGCAGATCAACTTTTTGCTAAACTTTCCCAAGGTGGCAAAGTCGGCATGCAGCTACAAGAAATGTTTTGGGGCGGATATTTTGGTTCATGTACCGACAAATACGGCGTGCAGTGGATGTTTAATTGTTCAGGAAAATAAATCACACCTCCCCTATCCATATGGAAGAACAGGTCGCCATCCAAGCCATCGTCCACGCGCCCATCGAAACAGTTTGGGAATACTGGACCGAGCCTCGACACATTCAGGTTTGGAATGCGGCATCAGATGACTGGCACACGCCTCATGCGACAAACGATCTTCGCGTCGGAGGCACGCTCCATGCCCGCATGGAAGCCAAGGATGGAAGTGTCGGTTTTGATTTTGACGGAACCTATACCGAAGTCATTCCGCATCAGCGTCTCGCCTATACTCTAGAAGATGGCCGCAAAGTAACAATATCGTTTGAAACAACAGAAGATGGAATCAAGATCACAGAAACATTCGACATCGAACACGAAAACTCTGCCGAACTCCAACGCCAAGGTTGGCAAGCAATTTTGGATCATTTTAAACAATACACAGAACAGACGCGATAGCATCATGCGGTTACATGCATAGATATGTCAGAAAAACCATTCAATCCACGTCCAGAACCGATACCAGAAGAAGCGCTCCAACACGGACTACAAGAATTTCAACGCCATTTTGCATTAACGCAAGAAGAACTGGATGCGCTCATCATTCTCTTGAATCGAATGGACCTGGAATTTATTGCACGACAGCCCATCGCCGTATTTCACCATCATTCAACCGGAGCCGGCCCATCCATTTTGGAACGCATCGAACAAAGCCTCGGTACCCCCAAACAACCGCAAGCTCTCCGTACACTCTACACAAAACTCAAAGCTACCCAAGAAAAACTCCAATAGCACCCCTTCATCTTCTCTTCATATCTGCTAGGCTAGTCTTATAGCCTATGAAGATTCTGATCGTAGAGGATGAACTAAAGCTCAACAAAGGCCTGGTTCAAGGACTAGAACAGCGCGGCTATACCGTCGATGCGGCTTTTGATGGTGAAGAAGGTGAACGCATCGCGCGCATGAATACCTATGACGTGATCATCCTCGATATCATGCTACCCAAACGCGACGGACTCACCGTATGTAAACATCTACGTAGCAGCAACATCCACACGCCAATTCTATTTTTAACCGCAAAAGATACAACGGAAGATAAGGTAACCGGCCTTGATACCGGCGGCGACGACTATCTCGTAAAACCGTTTTCATTTGACGAGCTCACGGCTCGCATACGCGCCTTGCAACGTCGCGAACCAGTGACTACAACCGACGTACTGGAGCTCGACGAACTATCACTTGATATCCGCGCCCAAAAAGTGAATGTCGGCGGAAGAGAACTGTCGTTGACCTTGCATGAATATGGGTTACTCGAATATCTCCTTCGGCACAAAGGAGCAGTTGTGACTCGCGAAGATATTTTGAGTCATGTCTGGGATCGCTTTTATGATTCGTTCAGCAACGTGGTTGATGTTCACCTAAAAAATCTGCGTAAAAAATTACCGTCGGCCTATGCAAAACGTATTAAAACCGTTTGGGGAAAAGGATACCGGCTCGCTTAGCGGCAGCTTTCATCGCGCCCGTGTCCGCCTTACCTGCGTTTACGTGGCTATTTTAGCGATTATTTTATGCCTCTCGAGCAGTATCTTATATTCAGCTTTTTCCAAACAACTCGAACGACGCTTTGAACGTTTTCGTCCGCGCCCCACCTTCATCCTCCCCGAGGGCATCATCCCGCCCAGCTCCGCCGAAGTTCGCGCCGACCTGATCGACTCCTTAATCATGGTCAACGGATTCTTGCTGCTCCTCGCTGGACTCCTCAGCTATCATCTTGCCGGAATGACGCTTGAACCAATCCAGATCGCCTACCAACGACAACGACGTTTCTTAAGCGACGCCTCACACGAACTCCGCACGCCCCTCGCTATCCTTCAAACAGATTTAGAAAACGAACTCCAAGACACCTCGCTCTCTACCACAGAACAAGAACAGCGAAAAAGTAATTTAGAAGAGGTCGAGCGCATGGGTCGCCTCGTCAGCGATCTCCTACTCCTCTCGCGTTTTGACGAAGAAGGCAGTACACAACAGGTCTCAACAACAATCGTTGATCTGAATGACATCGTGCGCACAGCTGTCACACGCCTCGAGGGAGTGGCAAAACGACATCACGTCTCTCTGCACTACACAGTGCTCTCCGAGTCACTCAAGATACAGACGCAGAGCGAACTCTTACTGCATGCGCTTACCAACATTCTCCAAAATGCCATTGCCTACAATGTTCCTGACGGTACGGTAGCCGCTTCGCTTACCGTCGATGAAAACCGAGCGCGTATCACCATTACCAATACGGGCATCGGCATTGCCAAAGAAGATCTCGCTAAGATCTTTGAACGCTTCTATCGCACGGATAAAAGTCGCTCGCGTCAAACCGGCGGCAGCGGACTCGGCCTTTCCATCGTCCAAAGCCTCCTCAAGCGTCTCGGTGGATCTGTGGATATCCAAAGCACCGTTCATAAAGGCACCGTGGTTACGGTCTATTTACCTCTTTCCCCGGCTTCATGATTCCTTCACGAGGTTTTTGATAGCCTACATATACGATCGAGATATTTCATTGCGATCCCTCCGCAGTGCACGAGAGCTGGGCCCGTCTGGCAGACGAAACGCGTCTCCCTGGACCTCGCCGCCCTCTCGTTCCCTCGATCTACCGGACTCACGCCTACGTCCGACTCTCTCGAGACAAGCATGGAGCTCTCTCAGGGAGGGAGCTTCTCCCCTTATTCATCACAGAACATCTTCCTATGAAACGACTGCAAACCGTTGGCCTCTCCCTTGCCGCTATTATTGGCCTCGCGACCATGGGCGCGGGTGTCATCAACGCCCAAAGCACCACCAAGCACAATCCGCTGAACGGACTCGTGAATGCTATTGCCCAAAAATTTAATCTCGATCCAGCTGCAGTCCAGCAGGTCGTTGACGCGCAACACGCTCAAATGGAAAGCGAGATGCATGCCCAACGTGCTACTGAACAAAAAACCAAACTCAATCAAGCCGTAAAGGACGGCAAGATCACTCAGGCGCAAGAAGATCTCATTATCGCCAAGCAGACAGAAATCCAAGCCTTCATGGAGAGCCTCAAGGACAAGACTCCAGCTGAACGCGAGGCAGCCATGAAGATACAAAAAGATACTCTCAAAACCTGGGCAACTCAAAACAATATCCCTGAGCAGTACATCATGGGCTTTGGCCCCGGCGGACGCGGTAAACACGGAATGCCGAAATTTGGCGGAGAACGTAATCCCAGCCTCTTTCTTGATCAGGCGGTAAAAAATGGCAAGATCACTCAGGCTCAAGCAGATCTCATTATCGCCAAACATGCTGAACTCAAAACCACGCTTGAGAGCTTAAAAGACAAAACCCCTGAAGAACGCCAAGCGGCCATGGAAGCTCAACGCGAAAACTTAAAAAAATGGGCCACAGATAACAACCTCTCTGAACAATTCACCATGTTCTTTGGAGGCCATGGAATGGGGGGTGGCAAAAAATAAAACATCTCATTCATAGTCCAAAAACCACCCATATGGGTGGTTTTTTGATGAGCTCAACTTCTATCGACTCTTTCCGTCGTAGGGTGTGATCGTGAGCGTTGATAGATCGACGTCATCCAAGCATCGTACATTCAAAGCAACCATCTCTACCCCATTCGGTCCAATCCCCCGACCGAACGAACCGATGCCACAGATCGAACAAAAAAGATGGTGGATGATTTTTTTATTGAATTGATAATCAGTCAGACTCTCTTCGCCGGACAATAGAGTAAACTGGGTCGCAGGAACAAACGAGAGCAACGAAGCACGTTTTGAACACATCGAGCAATTACACGAAATCACTTGCGTGAGTTCGGCCTGAACTTCATATCGCACGTTTCCGCAATGACAACCACCAGTGTAGGTATGCATAGGACAAAAGCGTAGCACGAACGATCCATCTTGTCGGCAAGGGAGCTACCGCGCCTCCCTATACCTATAAATCTCAATATTCTCGTATTTCGCCACCAAATCAAACGGTGTTGCATCAAAATAGCGATCATCACGACGCTCAAGTGGCAACTGGACGTTCAATATCACCAGGGCGTTCGGATCCTCTTTGATATCCTCAAATCGTTCGGTACGCCTGGTCTCCAGACCCATCCCCGGCCACGAACGACTATCATATTGCGGCCAGCCGACGTTATAAAGTGTGACGTATTCAGGACCTCCCAAGTAATACTTAGCGATCATGTAATCGAACGTATTGAGACTATAAAAATGCGCATCACGATAACGGGCAAGATCGTGCTTCAATAGTCCGTATCCTTGTGAATTTTGGAGCGGCACAATAGATAGAAGTAGTGCGCCGTAGACAATACAAAACCCACTCACCATCCAACGCGAACTATGGCGCAGAGCAACTGCGATCAAGATGCAAAAAAAGTACGCTGCCGGAATAACATAGCGCGGATACAAAAACGGCTTATCCAAAAAAACCAAGGCATAGGCCAACAACAAAAATCCCCACGAGGGAATCACGATCATGAGTGCTTTGCGCTGTTCTTTGATCAAGACAAAAAACGTCATCGCGACGAAACATACACCAACTCCCCAAAAAACCAGAGACGATGAGATGTGAGCAAACGTGTTCCCCGCGAGAAGATCTGTCGCCGAAAGCTCGCCGCGCGGCATACCAAAAAGAAAAATCTGCACAATCAAAAAAATGCGCGAAAAGGTCACCACACCCAACCCATTCAAGGTCTCGCTGCTACGTGACAACTGATAGACAAAGGCCGGAATCCAAAAAATAACCATGAGCGCCCCGGCCAGAACACCGGCAAAGAGATGACGTATTTTTTTGAATGACCATTCCCCCCATATCAATTGCATCAAGACAAAACAAGGAGCAAACATGAACGCCATGTAGTGCGTCAAACTCGCCAGCCCCAAAGAAATCCCCCAACCCAACGCATGCAACCAGCGCCCTGAACGTTGAAAACGGATAAAACACCACGTAGCGAGAAGAATAAAAAACGCATACTGACTGTACATGCGCGCCTCATCGGCATACTGGATCAAAAACGGAGACAGCGAGGCAAGTACAGAAGCATAGACTGCCGTCTTTCGATCAAATAATTCTTTACTGATCGCATACACCATCACGACCGCCGCCACACCCCAAGCGACGGAAAAACTACGCAAGGCCATAACCCCGTCTCCGAAGACGGCCGCATACAGCTTAAGCAAAACAATATAGAGTGGAGGATGAACATCCGAAACGAGAACCGACCATAATCTATCCCACGACAAGCGAATCAGATTACCCGTATAGGCTTCGTCATACCAAAAATCCCGCTGACCAAGAGACAAAAAACGCAAGATAGCAGAGAAGGCGGCAATGAGCGCGAAGATAGTCTTATCCATGTCTGGGTTTATACCTCTGTCTTGCCAATCTTCAAAATCATCTGAGCCTCTGGCTCACGAACGGGAACTACCGAAAGACGGCTATGACGCACGAGCTCCATTCCCGACAAAATGGGGGTATTCCGAATTTCTTCTAGACCGATCTCACGAGCAAGCGGCGCAAGCGCCTCAACCTCAACTGCCACCCAATCCCCATCCTCTGCCGTTTTGTCAGGAGCCGCTTCAGCCGCAATACGCGCGACCCCCACAATCATGCGTTCATCACCAGAATGATAGATAAAGGCGATATCCCCAACCTTCATAGCGCGTAGATTATTCCGTGCCTGATAGTTTCGCACCCCCGTCCACCAGGTCTTCTTTTCGCGTACCAACTGATCCCACGAATAGACTTCTGCTTCGGTCTTTAAAAGCCAATATGCCATAGATAAAAATCATAGCACGTGGTATGAATAAGGGACTATGAATGACATCTACGCCTTTACCGTCCCTATTTTTACCAAAACTTTAACCGCCCTCGATGGCCTGCTGACCAAAGCTGAAACCGGCCTCTCTGCTAAGGGTTTGGACGAAAAAACCCTCTTAGAGTCACGCCTCGCCCCCGACATGTTCCCCCTCAAAAAGCAGATTCAGATCGCCTGCGACAATGCCAAAGGCGCGGCCGCACGACTCTCGGGAATGGAACCCCCCGTACATGCCGACGAAGAACAAACATTTGCCGATCTTCATGCCCGCATCCAAAAAACCCTCGACTTCATCAAAAGCGTTCCCGAATCCTCATTTGCAGATGCGGAAACACACAATATCGTCCTCCCATACTTTCCCGGCAAACACCTCTCCGGTTTAGACTACGCCCGCGAGTACGTCGTCCCTAACTTCTTTTTTCACGTCACTACCGCCTACGCCATTCTGCGTAAAGAAGGTTTAGAAATCGGCAAAGCCGACTATCTTGGCGGACTCTCATTGCAAGAGGATTAATCCAGAGCACGATACGAGAACTATGTCTGAACGGATTCCGATACAAAGCACGGAACAACCATCAGAGAAATGGAACTTCTTTTATCGCATCTTCACGAAGTTGAGTGATAAGGATCTGTTAGATATTCAAGGCGGACTTTTAGGTCAACCGACGAGCAAAGAAATACAACGAGTGCTCGATCAACACCCCTCAGAACGTCACGATCTGATGAAAGAAGTTATAGACCGGATCATCGATGAGCGTTTACGTTCATCGACAAGGATCGTAGACGGAAAACGTATCGAGGATGATCAATCCTATCGCTTCGAAACATAAATAGTATCAACATAAAAACACTCTACCGTTCGTAGAGTGTTTTTATGTTGCACGTCGGCTGCTTACGCGGCCTGTTCAGACTCCTCTTCTGGCTTTGGGGCCTCAGGGGCTGTCTCAGGAGTAGCAACTGGCTCTGCGGCTGGAGGTGTCATTGTCGTGTCGTCCATAGCTTTGTATGTTAATGAGTGAATTCAATCACCTTAACAGACATCATGACATCGGGCAATGATTT
Source organism: uncultured Gammaproteobacteria bacterium (assembly GCA_964457295.1). Lineage (GTDB taxonomy): Bacteria > Patescibacteriota > Patescibacteriia > 2-12-FULL-60-25 > 2-12-FULL-60-25 > CAYWEE01. The sequence goes on along the minus strand of CAYWEE010000008.1, from coordinate 26,099 downwards.
TCTCTCCTGCCTACGTTAAAAGGTGTCTTCCTAGAGAATCGCAATGATTTCAATCTTATTGGCTGATCCGGGAGTCCCGTCTGGCGAACCCGTAATCGCAATCACCTGTTGCCCCTGTTCAATCTTCTTTAGACGACGAAGCTCACTAATCGCACTCTGAATCATCATCTCCGGCATCTTCTTGTGAGACAAAACGCGTGGCTCAACTCCCCATACCAAGCGCAGCGTGCGAGCGACATGCGGATCTGACGTATAGGCATAGACCGGTGTCTCGGGACGAAAGGCGGCAATTTCACGTGCCGTGCGACCCGTCGCGGTCGCGATGACGACCGGTGGACGATGAAGGGCTTCAACGAGCACGCGCACTGTAGCCCCAATCACAGCTGGGAGATCACGCGGTGCCGTCACATCCACCGGATTTAAATTATCAAATGAAGAGTTCTCGGTTACCCGAATCGTCTCGGACATCATGCGGACCGCCTCGAGAGGAAAAGCACCGCTAGCAGTTTCTCCCGAAAGCATCACGGCATCGGCATGATCCGCCACGGCGTTTGCCACATCCGAAACCTCGGCTCGCGTCGGACGTGGATTGCGCTGCATGGAATCAAGCATCTGCGTCGCCACGATAACCGGAACACCGGCCGAACGACACTCCGCAATCAATTGCTTTTGAACGACCGGGACATGTGAGGCTGGCGTCTCAATGCCCAAATCTCCACGGGCAATCATGATAGCATCGCAGAGAGGTAAAATTTCATCAAAACGCTCAATCGCCTCGCGTTTTTCGATCTTGGCCACGATGCGAATAGCGCGACCATCAGGTCCCTGACGATCCAGCAAATGTCGCAGCTTTCGAACGTCCTCCGGGGAACGCACAAAAGACAACGCCATAAAATCAGCCTGCATTTTTACACCAAACACAGCATCATCAATATCTTTTTCTGACAAAGCAGGAATACGCAGATGCGTTCCCGGCAAATTTAATCCCTTATGTGACAACAAAACGCCACCATGCACAACCTCTGTATGAATACGACGACCTTCGATACGCGTAACTTGAACCTCAAGCAGACCGTCATCTAATAAAAAATGCTCACCGACCTTAGCGTCCGCATGTAACGAAGCCAATGTAACGGGAATATCTTCATCCACAGGCTTCGCTGCTGTCGAAAAAATTGCCGTAGTGCCATCCGTCAACCGAATCCCCTCTTTCGGCAACGATCCCACGCGAATCTTTGGACCCTGCAGATCATGCAAAATACCAAAGGGCTTACCGAACTTACGACCCGCAGCCCGTAGACGACGATAGACCATGGCATGATCAGCATGCGTGCCATGCGAAAAATTAAGACGCGCCACATCCATTCCCGCTTCGCCTAACTGAACCAGCGTCTCAAGACGATTCGTGGCCGGACCAATAGTGCAGACAATCTTGGTGCGTTTTGGAGAAACGACAAGCAGGGAACGGGAACGCGACATAATACAAGAAAAAATAGATTAAAAACTGACACTAACGGCCGCACCAGCTTCCCCTCCTTACGAAGGAGGGGTTAGGGGAGGTTCCGAAATCGATCCAGAACCCCCTCTAACTCCCCCTTCGTAAGGGGGAGAACGTAATCAGACTAGGCGGCGCGACGACGAACGGGCTTGATTCGTTTGCGTTTTTTGGAACGAGAAACAAGTTTCTCTAACTCTTTAGTAAACGAATCGACATCTTCAAATTGACGATAGACCGAAGCAAAGCGAATATAAGCGACCTTATCAAAGAGCTTCAGACGATCCATGACGATATCCCCGATATCAGCGCTTGTGAGCTCGTCGGTTTTACGCCGCTGAATATCACGCTCAACGCCATGCACCAGCGTTCGAAAAGCAGCGTCAGTAACCGGCCGCTTCTCTAACGCCTTTTTTAACCCATGTTCCAGTTTATCACGAGAATACGTTTGACGTCCGCCATCACGCTTCACAATGACCAAATCCAACAACTCAACCTCTTCATGGGTTGAAAAACGATAACCACAGGCCTCGCATTCACGTCGTCGACGCACCGAGGCCCCTTCTCCAGCTAAACGAGAATCGACAACTTTGGAATCTTCGTGACTGCAAACGGGACAATGCATGGTAGCCTTACATCATCTTCTTACGCAAAAACGCGGGAATCTCTAAATCTTCTTCTTCGCTGGTTTTACCCGGAACGCGTGACGGAGGCGCAGGCGGACGCGGCGGCTGCGTTGGAGCATAGGTCGGTGACTGAACGTGGGGCTGATGCGCGGCAGGGGCCGGATCCGGCATACGAGGAGGAGCAGAGACCACAGGCTCATCAACCGGAAGGGCGGCAGCGGCCGTAAACGGCCCATCAGATGAACGAGGCGCAGGCGCTGTACTCGCCTGAGTCGGGCGACCGGTAAACGACATACGATCTAACGGCTCAGGAGTGCGGCTAGAAGTATATGTTCCGCCAGCGACAACACTCTTCACTTTTGCAGGCGCAGGACGCTGTTCAAAGCCCGTAGCAATAACGGTGACCTTGATCTCATCCTTCATGCCTTCATCGATAATGGCGCCAAAAATAACCTTGGCATTGGGATCAGCGGATTGGGTGATCACCTTGGCCGCTTCAGAAACCTCATACATGCCCAAATTAGAACCACCGGTAATCGTAAACAAAATTCCTTTAGCTCCGTCCACCGAAACTTCGAGCAACGGAGAGGCTACCGCATTTTTTGCTGCCTCCGCCGCGCGATTTTCACCGGTTCCACGACCAATACCCATAAGGGCCGATCCACGGTTAGCCATGATAGAGCGGACATCGGCAAAGTCCACGTTGATCAAACCTGGCACGGTAATAATCTCAGAAATTCCCTGCACGCCCTGACGCAACACGTCATCCACAATTTCAAACGCATCCAAGAGCGATGTCTTACGATCAATGATCTGTAAGACGCGATCATTGGGAATGGTAATGATTGTATCAACCACGTCCACCAAACGATCATAGGCCGCATCGGCGATAGCTCGACGCTGCGCTCCCTCAAACATAAAGGGACGAGTAACAACAGCCACCGTCAACGCCCCCATCTCTTTAGCGATCTCCGCCACCTTAGGTCCAGCGCCAGAACCTGTTCCGCCGCCCAATCCGCAAGTGACAAAAACCATGTCCGCACCTTTCAAGGCTTCTTGAATTTCATCCTGACTTTCTTCGGCTGCCCGACGTCCAACCTCCGGATCCATTCCCGCACCCAAACCCCGCGTCGCCGTTTTCCCAATATGAAGTTTCGTAGAAGCCTGCGAGTAATGCAGCGCCTGCACATCCGTATTAATCGCCACAAACTCAACCCCACGGATCTTGGAGGCGATCATGCGATTAAGGGCTGATCCACCAGAACCACCAACGCCCACAACCTTGATCTTTGCGAATGTTTCGATATCGGGTTTTATTTCGGCCATACGATAGATGTGAGACGCACGCGTTTGTACACAGATCAGACGCGTGTGCCTAAGTTGAATACGTAAATTGCTCAAGAATAGGCTTCAATGAACAACAAACAGAATATCTCCCTTGGAGGTTACAAAATGGGGGCTGGAGCGTCAAGGCGCGTCGTTCATAAACGACGCGCCAGGCCACCGTTTCTTGTATGCCTTTACGGAACAAAAGACTTAAACAGCTTCTTAAAAGGGACGCTCAGCTTGCTCATGAACTCCCCTCCTTTATGTCCAATAGAGGTGCGTGGACGATTGTCATCCTGATCGCGTCGCTCCATATCATACGCCCAGCTCACCAAACCCACCACTGTACTAAAAGCAGGATCTTGGATCACTTCAGGCATAGAACTTGCCAAATGCACACTCCCTAACGAACAAGGCAAACGCAGAACGCGCTTAGCGACTTCAACCATACCGGGAAGCTTCGCTCCACCACCCGTCAGCACAATGCCGGCAGGCAGCATACCTTCACGATCAATCTTCTTGAGCTCGGCACCGATACGCTCAAACAGTTCTTCAGCGCGAGCTTCGATAATTTCTGAAACAAAGCGAAGCGGTACCACCTCATCACTATCTGCACCGATATCCCGCAACGTCACATCTCCTCCATGTGTTGGAATCGTCTCTGGTAAAGCCGTTCCGTATGAACATTTCAATCGTTCGGCGGCATCAAGAGAAATACGAAGACCAATAGCCAAATCAGACGTAATATGATCGGCACCGAGCGGGACGGTCAAAGCCTGAAGGAGTTCTCCACCCTCATACACGGCAATACCGGTTGTAGACGCACCAATACACACGATACACACACCAAGTTCTCGTTCACGGGAGGAGGTAATCGCCTCTGCTACGGCCAAAGGGCTATACACCAATTCAGCAATATCTAGGCCCGTTCGAAAAACCGCCTTGGTGATGTTGCGAACATGACTAGAAATACCTTGGATAAGATGAACATCGACCTCGAGACGAATCCCCTGCATGCCGACCGGATCCTTAATCCCCCGCTGTCCATCGATCGTGAATGTACGAGGTAAAACATGTAAAATTTCTTGATTCGCGGGATTGATAAACGCCCGAGCTGAATCAAATGCCCGCGTCACGTCTTCGGGACGGATCTCGCCATCAGCCCGAGATACCCCCACGACGCCCTTCGCATCTTGGGTAACCACTCCCGTCCCTCCAATCCCCACAGTAGCCTCTCCAATAGGCAATCCCACTACCCGCTCCGCCTGCTCCAAGCATTGCGAAACCACACTCACCACATCCTCCAAAGAGGTGATGCTGCCCTTTGCGATTCCTTGCGAAGGCACCTCAACCGCACCGATGACGTGTAGAGCCGAGCGTTTTTCAGGCGTAGCAACAACCTGACCAACCGCAATACGAATATGCGATGTGCCGAGATCAAGACCGACTAATACATGATCTTTCATACGCGTCGTAAAAATTCACCGGCATGCGGCCAGATAATAAACAAACCAATCATGAGTGCAAAGAACGCCATCAAAAAAACAGCAGCCGCCATCAAATCCTTAATATCATGAACATACCCATGCATACGGGGCTTCACAAGATCCACAAGTCGTTCAACCATGCTATTCACCAATTCTAGCACAAGAACACCTGCCGTCGCTAGCAAGAGAACAACCCGCTCCCAGGATCGAAACGGAAACAGGATAACCACGAATATCACCATGCACGCCGCCACACATTGAATACGAAAACTACGCTCCGTACGAAACGCTACTAGCAATCCGCGCGTAGCGTGTTGAAAACTGCGCCAAACCGAAGAAAATAGGTTCATACGTCGGTTGGATGAACCAAAATACGCTCCTGAAGAGAGAACATGCGTAGCTCTTCGGCTTCGGTTCGATGATCAAAACCAAATAGATGCAAAACACCGTGCACAATGTCGCGCATAACCTCCTCCTGAAAAGGGATAGCGCGCCGCTTAGCCTCTCGGCGGATATACACTGGAGCTAATAACAGATCCCCCCAATCACGATCAACCCCGCGAGCGACCGGCAGAACAGGCGCCGGGAACGACAACACGTCCGTCGCATGGCGAACGCTTCGAAAACGACGATTCATCTTGGCAATTTCCGCTTCTGTAACAAAGGCGATACACAATGAACCTTGAGGTTTTTTACGTACAGCAGAAAACGTTCTTTCTACCATCAAAGAAATGTCTGCGGCACGAATCCCAGAAGGTAACCGGCCAAGGATCGTTAATGCAATCATGGCGTAGAAGAAGAAGATGAAGTAACCGACGGAATCACTGGAGACGGCGCAGCGATTGTTCCGGTCGCCGTTGCCCCCGGTTCAAATGGCAATGGCGTCGTTTCGGCAGGAAGCACGATCTGAGGTACGCCAGACAACTCCAGAGAATTGAGCATCATCGAATACAACGTTCGGTAGTTGATGAAGGCCTGACCATTCAAGTCATAAGTGAAAACAAAGACACGGTTATCCCAAGGAATATAGGTCGTCAGAAGATCCGGGCCCAGAATACCTTGATATCCACGCTTGGAACGGAACTGTAAAACCTGCGTGGCCTGGACATCCGGATGAGCCGCCATGTACCAATCAAGGATCGGCTTCTTGTCCGCATTCTCTAAGACGGATACGTGAAAGATCTCTCCATGACCAGTAACGATCGTCGAGGATGTGCCGTCAAAAGACACGACCGATTTCCACGCCGGAGGAAGATCTAGTTTCCAGCCAACCGGACTCTCTAGCCGTCGGACGAGACCCGCCTCGGTAAGTTTGGCCGGAGCACGACCGTTGGGATTATACAGATGAAAAACTTCATTACCGTCCAAAAACCCATCCGAATCTGTATCAGGCTGACGCAAATCTGTCGTAAGAAGCGCCTCTTCTAAATCAGATAATCCATCGGAATCTGTATCCAGACCGGCTGGAGGTAGCTTAGGAGGTTCGGGAGGAACCGGCGGAGCTTCTTTAATCGTTACAAAAACTTCTGGTGATGGAGTAGACTCAAGATTTTTTTGAACAGCAATCAAGCGATACCGATACGTCTGCCCAGGCTGCACAGAAACATCTAAAAACGACGTGCTCCGCTGAGCTAAATTGGTTAATCCTGCAAATGTTCCCGTAGCTGATGCCCGCTCAATACGTATCGTCACATCTCCCCCAGCGGGCATATTCCAAGATAAAGCTGCACTTTGAGGGGTCGTTGAGGTAACAGCAAGATTCTCCGGAGGACGCGGGGGTACCGGAGGCGGAGGAGGTGTTACCACAGGAGCCGTCGTTGTCGGAACGACAGCTATAGGAGCCGGAGCTGGTGCAGGGAACAACAAACCGCGATTGACATACACCCCCGCTCCCCCAACCAAAAGCACAAATAACCCAATGCCAAGACCGATCAGCAAGCCGCGACGATGGCTCGGTGGAGCAACAACACCTGACGCATCTGCATAAGGTGCCGCCGCACGCTGCTCTGGTACACGAGCTTTCAAGGCAGCTCCATAATACATGTCAGGGATGACATGTATCGCAGGCTCTGTACGCGACGACGCGGGAGAGCTTGATACGGGAGAGGACTGCTCAAGCACTTCTGACATACAAAAAGCGACAATTAAGGACTGGGCGAAAGCGCATGCACCATCAGAGCATACGTCGTACGATACTCAAAGGCGGCATCCGTAGCTCCATCATACGTGAGCGCCAGCACGGTGTCACCCTGAGCAAAAAACGTCGTACGATCATCGTTCATCTGAATCACTTCCATCCCCGCCTTAGTCGTCATGGCACGCATCTCTCCACTAATCTGATTGCGAGATAACCATTCCGCTAACGGCAAACGAGACGGATTCGCTTCTCGATCCAAAAGAAAACGCGCTGCAGATCCCGTTGTGATAACGGCGCTTCCCGGACGGTCCAACACGTCGCCTACGTTCCAAGAAACAGGAAGCAACACCTTCCAGCCATTCCATATACGCGTCATCATAAACGACTCATCAGCAATTTTTTTACCTTTAGAGACGGGGCTGAATAAATTTCGCACCTCATCCCCATCCACGTACGTATCTCCATCCGTATCCGATTGAGCTGGGTTAGACCCATACAAACGTTCCTCAGCATCTGTTAAACGATCGCCATCCGTATCTTGCCCCTCACGCATGGGAATCGCGGCGACCGTCGAAGAGGCACTCACAGGATCAGGAGATGTAGCCACAGGAGTCGTTGCGTCAGGGCGCGGAATCGCATCGGGAGCGGTAGCGTTGGTCAACGCCGAGGGTGTCCTTACCGGCTGCTCAACCGGTATCAATGGCGGTTGTTCAACCTGCTCGGCAACCACAGGCGCGGAAGTACGAGCAGCGGGTACAGTTGGTGAAACACTCGATGAAGAAGCGCGTACAAAGAACCACCAAACGGCACCCACAATAACCAACAACACAAGCACACCTCCGATAATGACAAATGGAAGCATGGATCGACGTGCCGGAGCCGGATGATCCTCTTCAAGATACGCCGCCCCCTGTTTTGTCACTTCATCCAATCCCACAAAGATGTCCTCCGGCTCGGTCTTGCCAGAAGAAGCTTCGGCAGGAGGAGCAGAAGACGGAGCAGGCGACGCGGGTGCTAAGGGAGGCGTAGCCGCGGCATGAGGCTCAACCGGCAAATTTGGGGGAGGGGAAGAGTCGAACATAAAGATAAGATATTACGGAGTTTGAGAAGTTGGCTTCGTTTGCGGAGGTTGGGGAAACACGGTCACAGGCTGCACGGGTATGTTCGCATCTTTCGTATACCCTGGAGCAACAGGCGTATCCTCCAAAGGAATAAAAGGAGCGACTGACGTTGCCGACGACCCAGCAGTACGCGGTCGTGGGGAAGATAAAAATCCCCCCTCATCACCCGGCAAAGCCCGTGCCCGCAAAAGTAAAACGACACCGACGAGAAGAGCAACGCCCGCGACAACCAGGACAGAAAGAAGAATTACATTTTTTCGTTCCATAGATTACCAGTTATATAAGTGATACAGTCCTGGATCCCAATCCGTATTACATGAATAGTTCCCCGTGCATGCATCTTGTTCAAACTGCCAAAAACACATAGCCGGCTTACCAACCAACGGATCTGTCTTCTTAATCTTCGTCGTGTCTGTCGTATCCACACAATACGACTGTAAACCGCCACACTGCAATTCATAACGATAACACGCAAACCCATCAATCGGATTCCCTTGCTGATCCTGCGGCTTTGTCGGCGTCGGCGTAAAATTCACGTCTGAATCTTTTCCGAGCAACGTATTTCCATTTTGCTTAAACGTTCCCGTCACCGGATCAATATCTCCTAAGTACCAGGTATATCCAGAGGGGGCGAGAATCGGTAAAGGCGGAGTAAGCGTATAAATGGTGTTTCCAATTACCACACGCGCCGTGTATCCATAGGCAGGATTCAGAATATCACTCGTAAATTTAGACACCGAATCATATGTTCCATTAAAGAAGAGTTTGATGGGCTCATTTTGCTGAGAATATGGCGCGTAATTAATCAACGAAACCGCCGGACCATAGCTCACTTGCCAACACGATTCCCAATTTCCATCCAAGGGACAGGTAAGCTTCCCGTTACCGTCTGTATGCTGCGCATCTGCGCCACATGCAGCGCACAACGCAGCCGTCGCTCCAAGAATTTGACCCTGACAAATCTGCGGCGTTAATGCCGGAACCTGCCCCTGTGAAACCCGAGCCAAACACGCTGTCAGCCCCTCAACCGGACACCCATCGTACAACGCAGGATTACTTGAGCCCGATGAAAGCTCACCCGCGCGATGAATACAGATGTTACGTACGTACGGAGCCTTGTTAATATCCCAATCCCCTAGCGTACGTTGATTGACATCTCGGGTGCACGGAACGCCCTGCCCATTACTCCCAATGGCCATATGCGGAAGCGCGGGCGGCGTAGCCGACGGATCACCATCATAATTACACAAGCTGGTCGTATCCGCCTCAAAATCAACAGCAAATGCACCGGCCTTCGGCAAAATCACATGCATGTGACGGAAGATGGTGGTATTTCCAGGCACATGGTTCCAGGTGACTGCCGCATAGGCCTTACCAGATTCCGGGCGCGGGAAGAGCTCAATATGCGGCATGCCATCCGTATCGATACTCTGGCCAACCGTTGTCGCATATGAATTCATGTTAAACACAGGACTCGTGTAGGAGAAGTATCCGCCCCAATCCCCCTCATCGATATTCGTTGGATACGTCCACGGTGCAGTCAAATTACCAGCACAATTTGTTTCTGAATGCGTGCTAGAGCCCGTACAGACGTTGTCCTGATACATGTCGACGATAATACGATAGGTCGCGCAGCTCGGATGCGTATTCACCGTCGAAATCGTAAACGTTCCATTTGGATCTGTGTACGCTTCGTCCACTTTCACACCCTTGTACATCAACGAGACACGTGCGCCGGGCACAACTTGGGAGAAGACAGCGTCATAAATACGACCCGTAATCACACCGTTCCCCGGTGTATCGCTGCAATGTACGCAGCCCCCAAATGTACAGGTCGGCGCACACAGCGGGGCGTGATCAACACCGGTAAACGTAATACTATTGGGCGTAAAGCTACCGCCGAATCCAATCTGAACATTTGAATTTACGACCGGCTGCGCGCCCCCTCCGGCCGGAGGCACGATGATGCCAATACCACCTTGAGACCACGGCTTAAATCCAGATCCTCCCAAAAAGGCTATCGCATCAGCCGTCTCATGTGAAAACGCGGCACGAACAAAACGTAATCCGATCGGAGCGAATTGCGCGTTCGCTATCGTCGGAGAACCCGTCTGTCGAGCTAAAACACCCGTACCGTAATCAAAGCCGAGCGCCTGACAGGTGAGATTAGACGGAACACTGCCATCGCACTGCTCTGGACCGTTCTTCACACCATCACCACAGTATCCGCCGGCAGACGCCTGAAACTTACACAATGTGCTACATGAAAGACACGTGGAATTATAATCCGCATTACAGGTCACGCTTCCGTTTTGACCTCCATTATCGCACTCCTCAATGCCCACGTTCACTTTGCCGTCTCCGCAGATATTCTTTTGACAAGATGCCGTACACGCCTTGGTATCCCCATTCCCCGATCCGTCATCACAAGCCTCATTAACATCCTTAATACCATCTCCACAGCTACCAACAGCCTGACAATCCGTCCATGGGAATAATCCACAAGCTGAAACCGGACCCACGCTCCCAGGAGCGGCACACGTACGCACGTGCTGCGTCTCACGGACAATACCATTCACAGTAACCGTAACACCGGCACACGAAGCGAATGGCGCAGACCCACCACACACCCCACCGACACCACAATCCGCATCCGTCACACAGGTGGCGTTCGTATTCGTTCCCGCGGAACAAATGGCTCCCTTTGTAGAAAGCGTCGTGCCATCACATTCTTCCGTGCCATTTAATTTTCCATCACCACAATACGGCCCAGCGCTCTTACAGTCCAAGGCACAACTTGTTGGATCGAATTGCGGGCTCCAAGCGCCATTCAATGGCCACGGTCCGTTATCGCACATTTCACCTGGGGACAGCTGGCCATCACCACAGAATGCACTATAGCCGCTACAGCTCGTAGAGCAATGACCATACGTACCGTTTAACACCCCCTCATCACACGTTTCAACCGTCTGACATTGAAGGCCAGCTGTACAATCACTATCGCTCAAGCAAGGCAATGAAACATTACCTCCACAAGCCCGATCAATACGACCATTACCACACGAAACTCCCGCCACACATTGCGGATGAGCTGGATCGTCCACGTATGTTTTACAGTCTGCCGGATTACAAATTTGCTGTTTAAACCCTGCCCCACTGCCACTTCCACATGATACCGACTGCGTCATGCCAATTTCACAAATTTCGTTGGCTGGATCAGTATTATCATTCAAGTTGGTATACAACACACCATCACCACATACCCCCTTCTCTCCCACTTTTACGTTGGCGCAAATATTGTCATACGCATACGTAGCGCCCGCTTGACGACAAGCCCCCTGAATCACGGGATATGTACCGTCATCAGAACACGTAGCCCCACCGTCACAATCAGCCGCTGTAGCGCAGAATTGTCCCTTCTTTGATCCACTACTACACACACTACAATTCAACGGATCAGGACACGAACGACACAGCTTGTCATCCGGTTGACCATTGGCTCCGTTGCAGAAATTACCATACGTCGACGTCGTCACACACTTGTAGAGCGCATCCGGCAACGGCGGAGACCACCAGCCCTCGAGAGGATCTGTCGGTGGGGGCACCTCATATTCCGAAGCAAGCTGATAGAACCGCCCACCTTGAAAGGCACTGTATGTATAGACACGAGACGTACCGTATGCGGGAGAAGCGCCAGGCGTCAGGTTTGGACAAATATATTGATGATCCGTTTGATTCCAGCAGGTTTGCGGATCAATCGTCGAGCTCGCCGTCCAGGTTAAAACTCCGTTTTGGACTGACTCAAAACCTCCAACACACGCCTCCGTAGCATCCTTGTTACATTCAGCAGCCGTTTGACAAGGCAAATTTGATACCGCACATCGCCCACAGGTTAAAAAGTGATTAACCGGATCCTTCGGCAATGTCTTCGCCACCGCTGCTCCAAGTTCCGTTTGCCACGAATTCCACAACGATGTCGTAAAGTTTCGTAAATAGGTTCCTGACTCAGCCTTGGCATATGCCCCATTTGGCGCCTTCGCATCCTCCAGTGCTCGGCTCATAAACTGAAAATCAACCATGCGCGCCGTATCCCGAGTCAACTTCTTTTTAAAGCTATCACAATGCAAATCCGTTGAACCGAAGGCAAAACATTCCCAGTCTGCCGCACACTCAACCACATTGCCCTGATTCACCGATGGATCGGTAAATGGTGCATTGGTCGCATCCACACACACGTTACTCTGGTTGAGGATATTAATGTTAAACGTCAGATACTTCACCATTTGATCGTAAATCTGAAGCGTCTGCGGCTTTGCATCCGGATTATGCGAGATCAGATAAATATTGGAGTAAATCGGACCTGAGTCGGGCGTCGGACGATTGGATGCCGCCACGTAAATCGTCGATCCATCCTGAATGGCCGGATAACCATCAACTTCAACCACCTGTGGCGATCCCGAAAAACCCTGTGCACGATACCACTCCTCCGGAGAATAGTGTTGCGGATTAGCCACGATGCGAATACCAATACCATCCTGTTGCAAACCCTTTTCAGCTTCAGGGGTAGCGCTGGTTTCTGGTGGATACGTCATCAAATACTGTCGCAAAATACCCTTTTGCGCATCAAATGACGTCTTGGGAACCAAATTTAGAATCATGGACGGAAGATCATCGTTCAGATCATCCGACTGCCCCGCATCCATGCAGTACATGGTAGAAAAGTTGAAATACGAACCGCCAAACGGATCGTTGGCCGGAAGCACGGAGGCATTAGCAATATCCGTCACATTTGGCGAGGCCGTCATGTCGCGGAACGGAGCCGTTTCAAGCGTTGGCCATGGACGTTCACAGACTAAGACGGTAACCGGAGCCACGCCCTTAATCGTCGTTCCAATCGTAGAAGATGGTGTCACGCTGTCAGCTGAAACCGTGACAGATCCTGTCAAAATAGCTGTGCCATTTTTCTGCGCCGACGTCACATCAGCCTGTTCCAGATTTGATGCAGAGATAGTCACGATAGATGAATCACTCGTGGTCCATGGATTCCAATCCCAGGTATATTCAGGTACCGGGCTCAACGGAATAGCCACCCCATCCTGAATAGATTGGGCGAGGCCGATAAAGTTACGCGTTTCCGGTTGATTCCCTTTATTGATAAACAAGAATGGATGAGCTTTCTCCGGAGGAGGGGGTGACAGCGTCGCATCATTGATCGTAATGGTATTAACCGCGCACACATCAGAACCAGTATCAAACGTCCACACTAAATCCCCACTGTCACCAGCAATATATGGAGCAACCACCCCGCGTGACGTCTTTACCCCCTGTCGCTTGGCAGGATCAGCATTATCCGACAATGGATCAAGACTTGGATCGGCGGCCGTCGAGTTATCACCCAGGAAACGAACACGATAATGAGTATTAGCAGACAGGGCCCGATCCAACGTGAATATGAATTGTTGCGTAGAGGTCGCGCCCGCCACCGGTGTGAGCTTTCCTGTCACACTCCCCTTGCACCACTTGAGAGCCTGCGCAGGAGAAGCGCCGAACCAGGCCAAAATCGAATGCCAAATAGATTTAACCGTAAAGAAGAACCCCGAACCAGAGCCGGCATCTGCAACCTCCTGCGTGCCCGCAGGACATGTACTGTTTGATGTCGCTTCGGCAATTTCAATGTTATTGACGACACTCGCCACATTCATGTCCGTATTCCACACGGCAGAAATTTGCACATTGCGGCACACACCAGTAGCTAAATTGGCAGGATATGGCGTCTCAACTTTTGGACGTAGAGCACAACAGCCATTGGTATCTAATCCGTAATTTTCTCCATTTTGTGCAGGACACGAAGCCTCATCAACAAACCCACACTGCAAACCATAGGTTGATGTTCCGCTTTGATTTTGAACCGTAGCTTGCAACTCACTGGCCATGCGGCCCGTCGACGGATCAGGCGTCGCATTTCCCAGCATCAAAGCCAACTGAATACGATCAACCAATCCATCACCCAAACCCGTCCCTTGTGTTTGCCCTTGAGCTACAGAAGCCGAAGACAGGCCAGCCTCACACTGTTCCCCCAGTTCCAAAACACCGTTCCCACAAAAACTTGGAGCAGCACCTTGCGCAGATGAATACGTAGCCGATGATCCTTCCAAGCGACAGCTTGAGCTACAACCATCCGCATTCATGATATTGCCATCATCACAATCCTCGCCCGCATCTACTGTCACGTTGCCACAACAGTTCAGTACATTTCCCTGCCCACAGGCCGCCGTGCCATTACGCAGACAGGTCTTCGCATTACAACCAGCGCCAAAAACCGGAACGCCATTCGTCAATGTCGCTTCACAGGTTTCACCAGGTTCAAGCAAACCGTTACCACACACCGCCGGCAAGGCAGATGTCGTTGCCGAAGGTTCATGTAAACAAATCGCGCTGCAGCCATCGTTACTTGCGATGTTTCCATCATCACAGTCCTTACCATCTCCTAGATAATCGCTATTTCCACACGTAGATTTTCCTGCCACAGACCCCAAGTGCCGACAATTGGCAGAACAGCCGCGGTACGGATGCATCATGCAGGTTCCGCCCGCCTGTTCGCAAGATGTTTTGACCGTCGGATCAAGACATGGCGTAAAATCAGGCACTGGCGGAGACGAGGTAGCATTCTGCCCACCGATACACGTAGGACCAAAATCACACGCCTCTCCAACCAACGTATCAACCGTTCCGTTGCCACAGGTTCCACCCGTCACCAATAAGTTCACCGGCAAGAACAAACACGTATTCTGATCACACGCATTACCGTCCAAGCTCGTTTCGCACTCTTCACCCGCAGCTGCACCCGCTGGCATGAGTGTACAAGCATCTCCTTTAGGCGTCGTTCCGTTGACACAATAATGACTATCCGTTGTTTCGATAAGCCCATTTCCACACACGCTCACCTTACCATAGGTTGCCGAAGCGCCCGTCGCTAAACACGTACCAGAACATCCAGCTGGCAACGACGCGCCCGTATCCACTAATGCGCCGTTCACCGTATAGAAATCAGCCACCGCTGGATCACTCGAGATCCACGCCACAGAGCTATTGGGAACCAACGCCTGACCACTGGCACTACACTCATCCGGATGACCAAATGGGGTAGCCGCAAAGAGCTGACGCGTTCCCACACGCGTCTCATATTTTTCAAGCGGAACCACATCTACGCGCTCGGCGGCACACGACGTACCAGGAGCGCCAAGCTTTGTACGGAACGACCAAGCAAAGCCTAACGGATGATTCAAACTTGTAATCGGAACACCATTTAAGCCCTTGATGCCATTCGTCACATTCGGCCCACCCTTCAACAAAACACGATAGAACGATCCCGGCTCAAGCAACGGCGTACCACCATTATTCAAGGCCGTATCAATCATGATGGTGCGCGGCACATCATTGACGCTATTAAACGGCACCTCGAGACTGACGTGGAGCAAGGACCAATCCAACGCTGGAGCCAATTCGGACTCCACACACTGCTCGTTATAGCATTTACGAATTTCTACGTTATCCGGCGTTAACACGCTCGTCTCATCCAACTCTTGCGTAAAGCGAGCCCAGAGATACGCATTTGTACACGCCTCGGAACAATGCGGGGCATAATCCTCGACCGATGGAGGAATGAAATTGACAAATAATTGACCCGAACCAGAAAGAGCTGAAGGCTGCAGTAATTCCGCTAAAATATACACCGGAACAGCACCCGTCTCGACATGACCCGTAGCGGTCTGCTCACAAGCGCCGCTGATATTTGTCACCGTAGCACGTGAATCACTATTCTTTCCTGTCGGCTTACCCGTGTACCAATCCCACGAATAATTTGAACAATCCAATACGACGCACTGATCGCCTTGAGAAATAGGAACTGCTCGATACCCTTCCTCCTCGTTCGCCCCATGCATAAAGTGAATACTTGGAATCACGCCCACACTGCCCACCGTAGACGGTGTAGCATCGACACGCGTACGAAAACGAAAACAGTATCCGTACGTTTCTCCGTTAAGTCCGGTTCCGCAACTTGTCATCGGATCCATGTTCGCACCCCCCGTACCCGCTGACTTCACATTGGTCGAAACCGTCACCAGATACGTCGTGCTGGTGTTGAGTGAGGCAGCAGGCAATAACGTCACGACATCCTGTGTGTCGTTCTCATGCACCACAGAGCCTAACGTGAACGGCACATCCTGCGTCGTCTCACACACATCACCGGATGCGCTCGTACAAGCCGCAATCTTAAACGCTCCGATGGTGACGGTCGTAGGATCAAGAAGCTGGCTAAAGCGCATGACAATCGCGGCATCAACCGGCGTCTGGTCTCCTCCACTTCGACCGAGCCACGGTGAAGGCGAAGGCGTTGGCGCCGGCGACAAATCCGGACGGCATTCTTCAATAACCCGAGGAGCGAGTGGGATCAAGCCCGTAGACGTCTGCCAAGCATATTCCGCAGACAAATCAGCGCTACCACACGACTCCCCCTGCAACCGACACTCTCCCGTTGGACAGCACTGTTCAGTTTCTGGCGAACAAATATTTGCTGATTCATTACAATTTCGAACATCAAAATTTATTTTATTAGAGGGCGCAAGTGCCGTCACAAATACCGGACCGGTCTTAGCGCCTTGCGGAACAATGGACTGAACCTCGTCCGATGTGCTCCCCACCACAAGCCCTAACGTATTAGGTGAAAACGTCACACTCGGTGTCGTATTTCCAAAACCCGTTCCAAATAACGTCACGCTCGTTCCGATCGGACCAGCCGAAGGCTCGATAGCACAAACACCCGGCGTCAGCGGTAAACCAGAGGCCAGCGTAAACGGTACAGATCCCGATGTTTTATTATCAGGTCGTTGCACGGTCACTTGATACACACCATCCGAAGCAGCTTGTCCATTCGTTAACACCTTAGGAGCGCGCACCACAATACGATCATCGCGCCAAAACGTAGCACTACAACCACTGGGGAAGGCCGTATCCCCAATCGCCTCCTCCCCATTAGCGTTCGTAAACAACACCGTGCCGATACTCCAACCAAAATGTTGACCAAAAATCGTCACATAAATCTGACCTGGGCCAGTGATCGGATCTAAACTCGTAATCACCGGTGTAGCACCGGCCGATTTATCTACCACGGTAAAATTCACAGGGTTGCTCTGTTCACCGACAGCGGGCGTAACGCGAACCTGTACCGGACCAGAATTAACCACCGGAACAGAAAATGTCACTCCACTATCCGACCACGCGGTAAACGGCTGGCCGATGACTGTTGATCCAAAAGAGACTTGATTAGAACTACTGCCAAATCCGGCTCCAACGGCATCAACCTCTGTTCCTACCGATCCCGAACCAGGAATCAAGGCGCACAGTCCCGCATGAACGGAATTATCAGCTACGAAATCGACAATCGACGGACCAATTTGATCATTTGTGGCATCAGCATTTCCATTCACGTGCTGCACACGGATAGGACCAGAAGCTGCGCCAGACGGTACGGCAATCAACACCTGCGAAGGGCTCCAGGTAGGAACACCTGAATTTGTACAAATCGTTGGCGGCGCGGCCACAATATCATCCTGCGCACCAGCCCCTCCTAAAAACGTCACGATACCTTCTTGCGTTCCAAAATTCGTTCCATGAATGGTCACAAACGTTCCCGGTTGACCATTGAGCGGTCCAACATCTGTGATCACGGGCTTCTCAACACATGTGCCGTTTTGACAAAAACCGCTACTACAATCCGCATTTTGACTACAAGATCCCCCGGCACACGCCCCACAAAACGCATCGCTCGTCGGATCACCGCCACAATCCACACCCGTTTCTCCGCTATCCGTATCCTGCACTTCATTAAAACAATGCGCCGGACGAACCACAACAGAAACCGCACTACTCTGCGTGGTATTCGTGTCCACATCTGCCGCCGTCGCCGACAATGAATGAACACCTAAGGCCACACCTGCCGTATCCCATACCCCATGCGCGGCAAATGATTGCGGCGAGGTTCCCACCGGAGCATCGATACTAATGGAGCCGGCACCATCAAAAAATTCAACCGTCGCCACACCACTATCATCCGTCGCATCCGCTTGTACATCTTCCAAAAAATTCTGCTGCACCTTCATGCCGCTCGTTGGATACGTCACCACAACCGTAGGGGCCTGCGTATCAATCAATGAACCAGTACGAAACGCCCCACTACACACGGCACCAAAACCCGAACACGAAATTGTCTGCCCTTTATTTGAACGTAACGCGGAACCGATCGTCACCGTATAATCCGTATCCGCCGCAAAACATTTTTTCGTATTTTGAGGCGCCGGACAATCGGCCGCTGGCGTAAAGAGGATAACCGAACCATTCACATCCATCGTGCCACCAACCGTCGTACCACCCTGCTGCGTCACCACTACGGCCGCCGCAGATGTCGCATCAACGGACGCATTAAAAACAATCTTAACCTGCACGTTCCGGAGCAATACGGATCCGGAAGGTGTAATAGATACCACGCGAAACGCACTCGCGCTTCCGCTGCCCCCAAATCCGCCCAATGATCCTCCGCCGTTTGTAGAAATACCACCGCCCCCATCCTGTGTCGCGCTCAATAAACGCTCAATCACAAATCGCGTAATCGCCCAAGAAGACAAGATGATCACCAAGCCGATAATGGCCCCCGAAATAATCTTGCGCGCTTGCGCGGTCTTTTTTGCATCCCCACCCGACGTCATGTACAAAAAACCCGCGTACAACATCAAAACCAACATCACGATACCAATCAAACCCAAAGCGATATTAATGATGCGAACAACAATTTCACGTGGATCAGCACTAGATAACTTTACCGTCTGCCCCACTTCCGTTAAACCGGTATCAATCTGCGCATGTACCACCTGAGCCCTAACACCAAAACCCACCAACAAAACAAGGCTCAACATCAACGCAGAACAAATACGTCGTATGCGCGAGGGGCCGCTAACAGAAGGGGCGCACGTAGCGCCAAAAGCATGGAAGTCGCTCATGGGTTCAAAAGAGGTTTACAGCCTTGAGGGTCGTTGGTAGGAATATTGTTACAACAATGCGGCGACCCCGTCCCCGTTCCACAAGTCGCTGCCGGGTTAAAGCAGTTCTGATACGCGTCCTGTACACCAGAAAGAATATACGGATCGTAAAAGTTCAAATCAGCAGGGACGGAACCAGAAGGAACGAACGGACGATGCGTAATAACCAACGCAGCCTTAGCAGGAACATCCGGAGGATTCTTGGTAGCATCAATCTCTGCACCGTCAATCGTCAACAGCTTCATGCCCACAGACCACCAGAATGTATCTGGATTGGTTTCATCACGACCATGTGCATCAATCTTGGCATGATCCGTCGTTAATGTTGACGACTGCAGCAATGAATCAAACACGGCGGTGACCGGCTGATCCAAAGGAACGTTCGACGTCCCGCCAGATTGCGGATCGTGTGAAGGCATCGTGCTTTCAATCACCGGCGGAGACAACTTAACCTCGCTTGTTGTCCCAAAACTCCACACATATGTATCAGCCGGATTACCCAACGGACCCTCGGCGACACCATTTTTATTTCCATCAAGTGAATTCCCCACAATATCCACAACACCGTCGTATCCATTCGTCGTTAACTGCGCCTGCGGTTGAGCGGCGGGATCAAGCGTAGCCGCCTTCACGATCACCTGAATCGTCGCCCCCGAAGGCAAACAATACACCTCTTTGCCGCAAGAATTTTTTACATTAGCACCACACGGCGCATCCGGAACAAACTCCACTGTTTTATATTGATTGGAAATCCGAAACTCACCAGAAACGGGCACCGGAGAAGCCCCGTCGAACACCTGCAGATTAGAAAATCCATCCGTCACCTTTCCCGTTGTTGCCGTGGGATCAACAGCTTCATTGAATTGAATCTGAACAATAATATTGCGTGGATATTGTCCCCCGGATTGAGGCACAACCGCAGAAATCGTCGGCGGAGTCAGATCCACCAAAGTCGATACTTCAAATTGCCAGGTATACCCACCACCAAAAGCTCCAGACAACGCGGGTGCGCCATCCAGTTTTTGAATCCCCTTAGACCCTCCCGTCAAATCTACGGTATATCCAATATTCTGCGTCGGACTGCCAAGATAATCGATAGGCTTAATCACATACGTCTTAAAATCACTCGTATACCGAACGCGAGCCTTATCACTCGTCAAAGCATTGGTAGCACCTGCATCCGTTCGATATATTTGAATATTGGCCGTGTTTAAACCATCTGTTGTACCACTCGTAGCCTCTGTCCATCCTTCAATAAAAGACTCCGGCTTCACCGCCTCTTTGAAGGTGATAATAATAGGTGTATTGCGTGGAACCCCGATCGCATTCCGTGTCGGCAAATGACTCTCAATAATACCCCCACCTAATGATCCGGAAGCTCCAATCAACGCCGCGCCTCCAGCTGATTTTGAAGATAATCCACCCGATCCCCCACCGTCTCCAGCAAGAGATTTGAGGATGAACGACGTAATCGCAAACGCCGAAGCGATAATAACTAAACCAATAACAGCATTCCGAATCGTTGTCTGTGCACGTTCCACTTTTTTTGGATCTCCAGCTGCCGTCATCCACAAATACCCGGCGTACAACAATAAACACAAAAAGATAACACCCAGCGTCCCTAAAAAGATATTGATCAATCGACCAATAATCTGAATAAGATCCGACCCTTGAGCGATACCGGCAGCCGCAGCCGTTTGATTCACGTTATCTGCCGCCCCGCTTAACTGCGCATGCGCCGGGGGTGCAGCCGTCAAACAAATAATTCCACAAAGGAAAATCGAAAAAAAACGCTTACACGCCTGTAATAACATGGGGAGCCTATCCATACGGTTTCGCATGGCGATAAATATATGAAGAGTATACACGAGATACAAAAAACAGACATCCCCCAAAAAACTTGGAGGATGTCTGTTTTGGCACACCGTGCATTTATGATGCGGATGAGGCCGCCAGAAGGCGCTCAACCACGGAACGCACAGCGTTACCATCGGCCTGACCACCAACTTCTTTCATGACCAACCCCATGACGCGACCAAAATCACGAACCGGAGACGCTTCAACAACGCGCCGAGCAATAACCTCGATCTCGGCCTCCGTCATTGCCGCGGGGAGATACCGCTCAAGCAATTCGATCTCTGCTCGTTGAGCAGCGGCTAAATCCGTTCGTCCCGCTTCGGTAAAATCTGTTAGCGCATCACGATACTGTTTCAAGAGTGTCTTCAAGAGAAGCGTCGCATCCTCATCCGTCAGAGGACGACCAGCATCAATCTGCTTATTTTTGGCAGCTGAACGTACCATGCGCAACGCAGAAACAACCTGCTCATTGCGTGCTTTCATGGCCTCCTTAAAATCACGCTCGATATCGTCGATGATAGGCATACCGTCTGATTACCGACGTTTTGTATTAGGTCGGCGTTCTTCTTTAAGCTGACCGGTTTTAAGTAAGTATTGGTATTCTTCTTTCATTTCAACGCGGCGCAACGCACCGGCGCGGCGCTTATTGCGATTTTCATCCTTAGCCAAAAAACGTGTCTTTTTGGCCTGCAAGACCTTGCCACTCGCCTGCATGCGTCGTTGAAAACGGCGCAGCAACGAATCAAATGTCTCGCCTTTTCGGCGTTTTACATCAATCATAGATACCGCTCCTTTCTATCATAAAGATACAGCCATCCTAGCCGAAAGAGCCTTCCCCGTCAATGGAAAACTCCGGCCCCTACCCCAAGAGGCATGATCCTAAACAAGACTCAGAATATGTCTCCCACCACGAGACATGTCTCTGGACGGGATAGGACGCTGACCATCCACCTAAAGGGAATCCGCAGACCGGGAAGAGATATGTCTCGTGGTGGGAGACATCTCCGATATAAATCTACAAAACTAGCTCCGGCCTAATTTTTTATTAAGCTCGTGTACAACCTTACGCACATCGATAATTTCCTGGGTTCCAGCGTCCATATCGCGGATAATGGCCGTGCCATCAATCACCTCTTTTTGTCCAACAATCACAGCAAATTTAGCCTGACGACGATTCGCGATCTCCATTTGAGCCTTAATTGCCTCCTTGGCAAAGGCTTCTCCAGCCGAAATCCCAGCCTTACGCAGTTCCTCAAAAATCGCTAAAGCCTTTTTTCGACCCTGTTCTCCTAATTGGGCCACAAACACATCCTGCACCGGAGCTGCAATAGTCTGTTCACGCAACAAACTCGCGACACGATCTAAGCCCATAGAAAACCCGGCAGCTGGGGTGGGCCGACCACCAAGCATCTCCGTCAGCCCATCATATCGACCTCCTCCGCCCAAAGCTGATTGCGCCAGCTCGGTATCCGTCGTGGTAGCGTACAACTCAAACACGGTTTTGGTGTAATAATCTAATCCACGGACCAAATACGGATTCAATTGATACGGGATAGCCAGCTCATCAAGATATTCCAACACGCGCATAAAATGCGTCTTCGATTCTTCATCCAACCAATCCACAATCTGTGGAGCTTCGGCCTTCAACTCCTGAATAGCCGGATCCTTCGAATCAAGCAGGCGCAATGGATTTTTTAACAAACGCTTTTTATCCTCCTCGGAAAGCTTGCTACGACGACCGCGAAAATACGATACCAACGCGTTCTTATAATTCGCACGCGATTCCGGCGTCCCGATCGAGTTGATTTGTACCGTGGCATCAATCCCGAGCTCTTTCAAAAAAAGGTGAGAAAGCAAAATAAGCTGCGCATCAACCACAGCGTCATCCTCGCCTAACACTTCGCAACCAAATTGCTGAAATTGACGATAGCGGCCATGCTGCGGACGATCATGCCGAAACATGGGACCGAGGTACCATAACTTGACCGGCTGCGGCAGATTAAACATGCCGTGCTGAATATATGCACGAACCACAGAGGCCGTATTCTCCGGACGAAGAGAAACATGCTCTCCACCTGATGTTTCAAAGCTATACAGTTCTTTCTCGACGATATCTGTTTGCTTGCCAACACCTCGAACGAACAGCGCTGTTTCTTCAACAAACGGCGTATCAATACGATCAAACCCGTACGCTGTCGACAACGATTGGGCCGTACGACGCATCAAATCCCACACCGGCTGTTCGGCTGGCAAAATATCTTTCATCCCACGCACCAGCTGAATCGGAGCAGGAGCTTTTTTACTGGTGCCGCTCGCAGATGCAGCAGCCTTGGATGGTTCTTTCGAAGCGGTTTTTTTTGTGAGCGGCATACGAAATGATACAAATTAAAGAGAGTAAACAGGATCTTGAAATACCTTCCAACGATCAAACGGCCAGCCTCGCAACCAAACCCGACCAATCAATAATGAATCCGGGACCGGGCCAAAGTATCGAGAATCCATACTGGCAATACGATTATCACCAAGAACAAAATATTCATGCGCCTTGAGCGTCACGGTTCGATTCGAGGCGGTGAAATCTTGATCCAGGTATGAATCTTCATTCAACACGATGCCGTTCGGATGCTCATTGTTATAAATCTTTACCACTCCATCCGCAACCTCGACGGTCTCTCCGGGCAACCCAATCACCCGCTTAATAAAGAACTGCTTAGGGTCGTTAGGATAACGAAACACCACAATATCTCCCCGCTCTGGTGGATGAAAACGGTATGAGAGCTCGTCAATGATCAAATATTCATGATCATAAAAATTCGGCTCCATGGAGGCTCCTTTAACGTAAAAGGGCTGAATCAAAAAATACCGAACCGGAACGATAATCGCCAACGAGATGGCAATAACCTGCACGAGTTCGATGACAAAACCCAAGAGCGGATGGCGCGCGGGCTGATCCGAACCCGGAGAGGATGATCGGGAAAATGGATACTTCATGTAGACCTCACTGTATCGTCTTTTTTGTGTACTGTCGAGTCCACCCTAACGAACTCCGCCCCCGGCAATCCGACGCAATTCCCGGCGCATACGAGCACGAAATAGAGCCTTTTCTAAACGTGAAGCGGTTACAACGGTGATACCGGCCACGAGCGACTCTACAGATCCCAATAAAGCCAACACCCAACCATTACTCAACGCCGAAGAAAAATACGAAAAAACAAAAGCGGAAACCACTGGCGAAGCTGCTGCCCCCATAAATAAGCCGAGACGGGCCGGATTGGTAAAATCCTGTCGTAGCGCCAGACGAAACGTGGTCTGCGTTCCAAGTAAGCGAATTTTGTTTTCCCGCAAAAGCGTTCGATACGATTCACGATACATGGCGATAGATTGCAAAGCCGTGACTAACGACAAAGCAACGGCTGATAAACCAAAAATCACACCCGCCAACCCCACTCTCCCCGCCGCAATCAATGGCTCAACCTGAAACGCCCCATAGGTCGCCAAAATAAACACAGGAATCAACACACGCGAACGACGAGCTAACTGACGCCAAGTAAAACCAGAACCCCGCAGCGCAAAGAGCTCCGCTGTTTCTGACAACAGATCATCCGCACTCGCGGCAAACACTTTTCCCAAACCAGACAACAGGTGCTCAAGCCCGTGAGCGATAGGCCCGATCACGATCAAAGCCTTGATAATCGATTGCGCCACCTCGGTTCGCGTATGCGCGTTATCAAACGTCACCCGGTGCAAAATCGTCTCAATCGCCTGATGATACAGGTCTTCATTCATCTCACGAACGAGCTGCTGCTCAGCCGGGGTCACCTCTTGATTTTTGAGTGGCACCAAAATAATTTTTTTAAACTCAAAACGCTGGGCCAAAATCGTCCGTGCGTCTTCGTAAAGATTAATTCCCTTGGCCTCAGCACGACGCAACTCCTCTTCGGTAAACACCGGCAGTTCCTCCTCACGAAGCAAACGCTCAAGCCACGGCAAGACGGTGTTGTGCTGCGTCTCGCGCGAGATATGATCTACGGCACGCAAAATACGCTCCGGCGTTTTTTCGATCGAACGGATACCAACGGCAAAACCTTCAGTCAACAAACCACGGAGCGATTCCAGACGTGCCGGACGAATTGATAACAGGTAACGAATCTCCAGCGGAAGAAATTCGGGGAACAAGAGCTCTTCCGGAACAGTGACAGTCGTCACATGATAGCGATCAATGGAAGGTGTACGACTAAACGGCAACAACTTGGACCAAAAAGATGAAGGATGAGACATGGCCAGGATTGTATCACGCACGTTGACATTCCGAGGGGCGATTGGGAGACTATCACCTATATGAACGACGTCATTCGCCCCGCTCCAATTGTAGATTTTGCCTATATCGACGAGCATCGCGATGAGCTGGGAACGATCGTCTGCACCTCTGGAGGATTTGACCCCATCCACCCGGGGCACATGAGCTGCATCGCCGATTCCCGACGTTTTGGCGATACGATCGTTGTGATTGTAAATGGTGACGGATTTTTAACCCGCAAAAAAGGCAAACCGTTCCAAGATATTCAAACGCGTTGCCGTATCGTCTCATACGCTCGCGGCACCGATCTCGTCGTTCCCTTTGAAATCGACAATGATCAAACCGTCCGCGAAGCCCTCCGCCGCCTCCGCCCCCACGTCTTTACGAAAGGCGGCGATCGCTGCTCTCCCGAAACCATCCCCGAATGGGACGTCTGCCAAGAACTCGGCATCCGCGTCGAGACAGGCATCGGCGAACCCAAGAATTGGTCCAGCTCAGAGTTTTTAGCGAAGTGGAAGGAAGAGGGAAGGTAGAAATGATTTTTATTGGCGCGCCACGTGACCACGCCAAAAGCAAAACCACACCTATAAAGGCGTGGTTTTACGTGGTGGACGTTGCAGGATTCGAACCTGCGACCTTTCGAATGTGAATCGAACGCTC
>CAYWEE010000007.1:0-36206 GCA_964457295.1 uncultured Gammaproteobacteria bacterium | reverse complement strand
TGTCGGTGGTCGACTGCAACATGCCCGTCTCGTCGCACACGACGAGCTTGCAGTCACCATCGATCTCCTCAGGAGGCGTGCAGGTATTCCCGCCGCCGCCCACGGAGGTGGAGGAGGAGGTGGCGTCGCCGCCACCGCCACTACCACCACCGCCACCTTCTTCCCCAGTGCCGGCGCTACCGCCGGCCCCCCCCATGAGGGATTCATCCGGAGACGCGATGATCTGACATCCTCCGAGGATGGAGAGAAGGAGATGGAAGAGGAAAGGGACAAGGAAGAGGAGAGCCCCTCCTTGTTGTTTCTTCGTGAACATCGTAACTCCCTGGCCCCTTAGAGGAGCCGGTTGCGTTTGTGGACCAAAAAAGCAAAGATCCTCCGACTTCGGAGGATAAGGTACATGGCAAGACCTCACCATATTTCGGGGATTTTGTCTAGTGCGGTAGCGTAGTCACTCGTGTTCTATCTTTAGATTTTTTGGTAAAAACAAATCAAAAAACGTATCGATGTTGACAGGTGATGGGTTTTGGATGAACGTATTGGCTTGTTCTTTGGGCATCCATTTCGTCCGGGGAAGGAGGAGCTGGTATGGGACGTGTGCTTTTCGTTCCGGCTGGGGCGTGTATGGGGTCTCTGCTCCCACCAGGGGAAAGATGCTCGTGTCGAGATTGTACATTTGACACGTTTTACCGGTGTCGCGCTGCCGTACAGGCGTTTACTACGGCGTCGCCTACCGAGAAATACGAGATAATCGTCTTGACGGGCGGACAGTTCTCGCCCGAGACTCGTGAAGTGTCTGCGGCTGTACGGATGTATAGGTACCTGGTTGACGAGTGCAAGATTCCACCTCAGTTCATCGTGGTAGAAAAATTTGCACAAGACACCTTCGGTAATCTCCTTTTCACATGGAGGCTGTTCTCGAAACCGAGAGAACGACTTAATCGCATGGGTGTCGTGACGGATCCTCTGCATGGGCAACGCATTCTCCTGACCTGTGCGAAGGAATACGGAATTTCTGCATCCCTCATCGTTGCCGACTACAGGATTCCTTGGTCGCGCTGGGTGATGGAATGGCTGTTCTTTTTGATCCACTGGGTGTGTGCGATGGCTGGGTGGCGTGACGGTGGCTTTGTCTCGGCCATTATTCGTCATCATCGTCGGCAGCGCTAACGCCTTCCTGCGACCGCCAGTCCGAATTCTTGGACTCGGCGGTCGTGTGCGTGTAGGGAGCATTGACGAATTTGGTTAGAATCGGTACTCTCTCCCCAACACTCAAAGTCCCTGAGACCGTAGGGCTCCCCGAAGCTTCATGCATAGGAGAGTTAAATCCCCACCCTACCGAGGAGCTTTGGCAAGAATTAGCCTTTTATTGAGGGTTAATTTCGACCAAACGCCCACAGGGAAGACTGTGGGTGTTTAAATCCTTCAAATATCGCGATCTGCTTGGGCTTCGGTCAGAAATATCCTCAACGTACGTCACAGTACGTCTCCGGTATTTCTGCCCTCCAGCCCTGCGCATCTCATCGATATTAGAAGGATTTCCTAAAAGGTCGAATCATTAACTAGAATGATGTTCGTATGCCAAAAACACGTGTACAAAAAACAGAATTGAAAGACCGTTTGACCCAGGCTTTTAAAAAGGCCAAGTCGGTGGTTTTTGCTGATTACAAAGGTTTGACGGTAGCCCAGGTGAGCGACTTGCGTAAAAAGACGCGAGAAGCCCAGGTGGACTACATCGTCGCCAAAAAGACCTTGTTTACCTTGGCTGCTAAGGAAGCAGGATTTGAGCTGAATGCCAAATCATTCCCTGGCATGCTTGGTGCGGCTTTTGGGTTGGAGGACGAGATCGCTCCGGCTAAAGCTTTGGGTGATGCGGCCAAGAAGACTTCATTAAAGCTCGTGGGTGGAATCTTTGAAGGAGCTGTTGTGAGTCAAGATAAGGTTGTGGCTCTCTCGGCGCTTCCTTCCAAGAAAGAATTGCTTGGTCAGGTCGTGGGTACGATGTACGCTCCAGTCTCTGCCTTTGTGCGAGCTTTGGAAGCTGTTCGTAAGTCCAAAGAAGCAGCCAACGCATAGCTCTAATATTATTTATTGTATTCTCTCTGCATTCATATGTCCGACGAAATGAAACAGGTTGAGGTCCCAGAGAAGTTCAAGGCTCTCGTTGAGGCCGTGGAAAAGCTCTCGGTGCTTGATCTCGCCGAATTGGTAAAGGTGCTTGAAGAAAAGTTTGGTGTGTCTGCCGCTGCCCCTGTCATGATGGCTGGCGCTGCTCCTGGTGCCGCTGCCGCTGAAGAAAAGTCTTCGTTTAACGTTGAACTTACCGAAGCTGGTGGTAACAAGATTGGTGTGATTAAGGTGGTGCGCGAAGTGACCGGCTTGGGCTTGAAGGAAGCCAAGGATATGGTCGACGCCGCTCCGAAGGTCATCAAGGAAGGTGCTGATAAGGCAACTGCCGAAGATATTAAGAAGAAGGTTGAAGAGGCTGGTGGAAAAGTGACCTTGAAGTAAATCGCTAAAATAACGATACAAAAAAACGGGATTGAATCCCGTTTTTTTGTTATGGTTTTTTATTTTATCGTATGCAGGATTCCGCGTAGGAGATGTCTCCCGTGAGGAGATATGTCTCTTCCCGGTCTGCGGATTCCCTTTAGGTGGATGGTCAGCGTCCTATCCCGTCCAGAGACATATCTCCTCACGGGAGACATATTCAAGGATTCGGCTGAGCTGCGGTGTTGATTAGGGAAGAGGGACGAGGAGGAGGCGATTGCCGTCGGTTACGATCATGCGTTTGTTGGCTTCGTCTACACTGATGTCGCTTGGAGCGTTGAATTCTGGGGCTGTGATTTGGGATTTGAGGGAGCCGGTCTTATCAAAGACAAGAACGCGCTTACCAGTGGGATCGGCGATGTAGATGGAGGTGGTATCAATGTCCGTAAAGAGGCCGGTGGCGTTCGTGAGAGGTGGATCAATGGGGGCGAGAGCAAAGCCTTCTTGGCCGCCGGAAAGAAAGCGTACCAGGGTTCCGTTGGTTTTTAGGACGTAGACATTACTATCAATGGCCATGGCCACCGCATCACCAAGAGAGGTATTCGCTGCCTTGATATATGCGGTCTGCGTTCCGAATCCACCGTCCGTGCTTTGCGCTCTCCAGATTTGATTCTGCTCTGGTTCTAGGCTGTAGAGGCGTGATGTGTACAGCGTTATGTCTTTGGTCGAAGAGGCCTTGAGTTGATTAGCTGTTAGGGCGTGAACGCTGTTATCGCTTTTTGCGATGCTATAGAGGCCGTTTTTGGCGAGTACGGTAATTGTCGACGCTCCTTCGGTTGCTGCGAGTGGGGTTGCTTCATCTGGTAGGGTGATGCGTTGTGCCTCTTTGGTTCCGGTGTTGATTGAGATGACGGAATGACTGGAGGCGTCCAGAACATACGCGCGGCCATTTTTACTTAAGATGGGGGATAGCAGGCTTCCATCCGTCGTTCCTGGAGAGAGTACGGTCAACTCTTGGGTACCGTTGATTGTCGTAATCTTTTTGAGACGCTCCTTGAGGTCGCTGATTTCTTTTTTGAGCGTATTGATTTTATCCGTACGGTCTTCTGTATCCGCAGGGAGGGCAGCGATGCCTTGTTCAGCTGCGGTAATTTCACTACGGGCTCGACCTTCGTTGCCATAGATCAGGTCAGATTCTGCTTTGTTGCGGTTATCCGTTGCTTGTTCAAACGTAGCGATCCAGGCGGTATTTTCTGCCGCTTTGCGCTGTGTGTATTTCCACCACCAAACACCTCCAAAGATCACGAGGACGGCCATAGCGCCACCGATGAGCGCGGTTTTGCGCTGCTTCGTAAAGACGCTACCGTATCCGGCATTCATGCCGCGTAGACTCATGAGGCGCATGGCGTCGGGTGAGCGTCGTTCGCCTCCGGTTTTGTTGCCTGCAATACTCGCCTTGATATTTTGGATAAAACCTTCAACGCGATTACGCACCGCCTTAATGAGCTCTTCCGGAGCTTTGGTATGAACGGGAGAGATGACGGGGGAGAGGTGCTCATTGACTTCGGCTTCAGAGGCTCGGAGTTCTTGGATTGAAGAGGTGCTTTTGACGACTTCTGGCGCTGTGCGCGCGACGGGTTCAATGACGGGTTTGGCTTCGTGACAGGTGATAATACCAGCTACAAAGTGATCAGGAATGCTGCGCGCTTCAAGGTCTTGTTTGATTTCTAGAGTGGCTGTTACAGGCGGTAGGGTCGATAGACGTTCTTTGAGACGAAGTTCGCCGCGCAGACGTTCTAAATTACCAGAACCGATCAATAAAATATCTCCGGGCTTGATGTCTCCACAGACGAGAGCGGCGAAAGGTTTTTGAGGATCGGGCTGTGCGGGCTGTTCAAGGGATCCGAGGATATCGAATCCGCGGAAGCTGCCATCTTCTTGTTTTTGCAAGAAGAGATTGGTCAGCGTTCCCATGCCAGTAAAACAAATGTGCCCTCTGGATAGTTCGGCGACGCAGATGTTCACGCGACCCCAACTGATGGGGGTCCCCTCTGAAGCGACAAAATGCGCTACGGCCTCATTGAGGCGCTCAACAAGTTTTTCAAATCGTCCAACCGGATCTTGGTCGACTCCTGCGACGAGATAGCGAGCTGATTCAGCAGTGGCGTTGATGACATCGAGCAGGCGTTCGTAGATGTACAGTGTTGAATGAATCTCTGCCAGAATGAGCAGCGTAGGTCCGCTTTTGGTATTGCCGGCATTTTCAAAACGAAAGAGCCCGACGATACGGTCTTCAGGGGCGTGATTCGCGACATCGAGCTCTGCGATGCGGAAGGAGGGGTCAAGGGGGTCCATTGGTGTACCTCGTTAAACTTCGGTATACTGTACACAAAAAGAGGGCATTCGCGCTAGGCACCGAGGGGGATGGTGCACCTCTTGTCAAGGCATGCGCTTCTCGGGCAGGATAGAGGGGGTCTTATGCTTGAACACTTCTTTGGTTCACGAACGCGCGTCAAGTTGTTGACGCTATTTTTGCATCATCCCGAAGAAGCGATATATGTCCGTGAATTGACTCGTCGTATCGCCACCCAGATCAATGCCGTGCGACGCGAATTAACCAATTTGGTGACGGTTGGATTTTTATGCGAAGAGATTGTTCCAACGCCTGAGGGCGAGCCGAAGCGTGCGGGAGTTAAACGAAAATATTATCGTGTGAATCCGGCTTTTCCGT
Organism: uncultured Gammaproteobacteria bacterium; assembly: GCA_964457295.1. Classification (GTDB taxonomy): domain Bacteria; phylum Patescibacteriota; class Patescibacteriia; order 2-12-FULL-60-25; family 2-12-FULL-60-25; genus CAYWEE01. Next base: position 30,988 of record CAYWEE010000007.1, on the reverse strand, counting down.
TACTTGATGAATTGCGTTCATTTATCACCAAGGCTCAAATTTTTTTGGAATGGGATATTGAAGAGCGTGTTCAGCGTCTCGGTGATGTTCGATACGCCGCTTTGCTGGGTGGTTTTATGGGGACTCGCCGTGAGCCGATCGATTTTTTTCTGGTAGGAACGGTTAAAGATTCAGCTTTAAAGGCGCTTGTCGAAGATCTGCAAACAGAATTAGGGTTTGAAATTAATTACGCCTGTATTTCTTCCACGGACTTTGCCTATCGTAAAGAAATGGCAGACCGATTTATTGATACGATTTTGCGTAGTCCTAAAAAGGTGATCGTTGATACGTTGGCCGAAACACATCGTTAACCTATGTGGGTATTTATTGATGCGCGGCTGCCTGGAGTGTTTCGGATCGGTTGTCTTGTTGAGGGTGGCAAACATCGGGTCGAAACGATTGAGGCCCGTTCACACGAGATACTTCCAGCTGTCGTTCGTCGTATTGGGCGCAAGAGACTTGAGGCGTGCGACGGCGTGTGTGTTGTTGAGGGTCCCGGATCATTTACGACGGTTCGCACTGGTGTGCTGCTTGGGAATCTATTGGCGCGGTTGTTTCAAAAATCGTTGGTTGGTGTTTCGTCGTTGGACGCTGAAGATGTTGATCGTTTATTTGAGATGTTGTCTCACAAGCGTCTTGGTGCGACGCGGCTTGTTCTTCCGGTATATGACGCTGAGCCGAATATTACTCTTCCTACCGTATCCGCATGACTGACCGTACACTGCTGCGCATCTTGCGCGTGATTCCGGGTTTTTTAACGTGGTTTACCATTATCGCCTCGATCGTGTGTTCGTTTGTGCGTCCGCTGTGGGTCATCTATTTCGTGATCGTGTTTGATTTGTATTGGCTGTTTCGCGTCATGTACTACATGCCGTTTTTGCTCGTCTCATGGGTGCGCTATCGACGAGCGTTGCAGGTTGATTGGCAGCAGAAGGCAGAGGGGGTTGCGGGATATGAGCGTATTCATCATTTGGTTTTTTTGCCGACCGTCAAAGAGGACGCTTCTATCATTCGGGCCACGCTTCAAGAGATCGTGAATGGAGCTTATCCCGCCAAACGCATGATTATTGTTTTGGCTGGTGAAGAGCGGGCACAGGATTCATTTATGCAGCATGTGGCGGAATTACGGCCGGAATTCGCCCACCAATTTTTAGGATTTTTTACGACCGTTCATCCAGCCGGGCTCCCGGACGAAATTCCAGGTAAGGGTTCGAATCTGCATTGGGCCGGTGAGCAGATGGTTCCCGAGATCGAGCGCCTAGGATTGGCTCCCGAAGATGTGATCACGTCTTCGTTTGATGTGGATACCGTTATTCATCCACACTATTTTTCGTATCTTACCTACTTGTATTTGACCGTTCCCGATCCGACGCGGAGTTCGTATCAGCCCATGGCGCTGTACAACAACAACCTGTGGGAATCGCCGGCCCCGGTTCGGGTTTCGATGCTTGGTACTACGTTTTGGTTGATGACGGAATTGTCGCGTCCTGAGGGGATGATGACGTTCTCGTCGCATTCCATGAGTTGGCGCATGTTGATCGATGTTGGGTTTTGGCAAAAAGATATTGTTAGTGAAGACTCGCGGATTTTTTTGCAGGGACTCATGCGCTATCACGGCGACTATCGGGTTACGCCGATGTATCTTCCGGTTTCGATGGATACCGTCATGACGGGAGATTATTGGCATGCGTTGCTAGCTCTCTATAAACAGCTCCGTCGCTGGGCGTGGGGAGTAGAAAATTTTCCGTATATGGTTATGGCGTTTAAGAAGGATAAAGAAATTCCGTTAGGCATAAAAATTTCTTTCATCTGGAAGCAGCTTGAAGGTATGTATACGTGGGCCACCGCTCCGCTGCTTTTATTCTTTTTAGGACGCCTACCTTTTTGGGTCGCTTCCGATACGTTTCGTGAGTTTGCGATTTTTCAGAATACGCCGTTTACCCTTCAGCGCTTGATGCAGTTGGCTATGGTTGGTGCATTTGTTTCGGCCGGTTTGGCCTTGACGTTGTTGCCACGACGACCGGATCACGTTCCGCGTCATCAGACGATTGTGGTTGTGTTTTTACAGTGGTTGTTATTGCCGGTCACTTTTATCTTGTTTAGTGCCATTCCTGCCATCGATGCGCAGACACGTTTTATGTTGGGATGGAATCTTGGGTTTAACGTGTCTCCAAAACGATCGTTGAATGATAAGCCGAGCGCGTCATCCGTATGAATGAAATGAAGTGGATCAGTGTCAACATGGTGACGGCAAATCACGCCTCATTTTTGCCCGGTTGCTTATCGTCTTTGCAGGATCAGGATGCGTCTTTGGCTACAGTCACGGTTATTGATAATGCTTCAGATGATGGGACGGTACGGTATCTTGAGCAGAATCATCCCGAGGTTACCGTGTTGCGCAATTTTCGCAGCTTGGGACGCGCGCGGGCGTTGAATCAGGCTGCGGCGTTTGCCTTGTCGCGATTTGATGAAGCGATGTGGCCTCATCGATATGTTTTATTTACTGTTCCGGAAGCCGAGTTCGCGCCAGATTGTTTGCGGCATTTAGTAGAAGCCTTAGAAAAAGAACCATCGCTCGCGGCAGCGACTCCGCTCTTATTGGATGCTCACGTGCGTGCCTCCGGGTTTGACGAGGATCGAGAGACGGAGCGTACCGAGCTTGTAGAGGCGGCCGGGATTTCACTCACGCGGAGCCGGAGACTTCGGTTGTTGGGAAGGGGAGAGGCCTCGTCCGCACATTCCGGTTCTCGTGAAGTTTTTGGGGCTTCGGCGACCGCCTGTATGATTCGTGCCTCTGTCCTGGCTTCCTTAAAGGAAGGTGGAGAATGGTTTGATGAGTCGTTTCAAGGGGGTGGAGAAGAGGTGGATTTTGCTTGGCGCCTGCGACGTACTGGAGGAGGAGTGATGTGTGTGGGGGAGGCGCACATGTGGGTACGACAGGCAAATCATCCTCGTAAAAAAAATCGCACGGCTTTTCGACAACGTATCCATGAAGAGCGTAATCGGTTTTGGATGATATGGAAGAATGACAGCGTAGGCTCTATGCTACGGTATAGCCCGTGGATATTCGCCTCTTTTCTATTTTCTCTTTCTGGTTTTTTTGGAGGAATCTGGGCTCTTGGCCGACTGCCTCGTGTCTGGATGAAGCGTAAGGCGTACGGTCTTGCTTCTACCGTTGAGCCTGCTGCTTTGCGTCATTGGTTTATTTGATATTTTCATGCCCTCCTCTCCCAATTTTTTAACCTGTCCGGCCGTTCCAGAGCTTCAGGCGCCTGTTGCTTTGGCATCTCAAAATCCGGAACAACGCCCACCTCAAGCGCCTCCTTCGATGCCACCCCCATCGCGACCACGAAGACGTCGATGGTTGGTTCTTCTTTTATCCGTGATCGTTGGTCTCGTTGTGATCATTGCCGGCGTAGCGTGTATCTCGCTTGTCAGAGCGGCTTCAGCCTTTCAAGAAGCGCGCAGTGAGCTGGTTCTTTCGGAGGCGCAAGTTCGAGAGGGGGATTTTCATGCGGCCGCTATGCATATGGGCACAGCTCGCACGGCATTGGAGCGCGGCGCAGAGGTGATTCACAGCATGGGTGCATGGCGCGCGTTTCCAGGGATCGGGGTTCAGCTTCGTGCGTTGGAGAATGGCTCGCGAGCTGCGAGCGAAGCTTTGGAGGGCGGTCGAGATTTATTACTCGCATTTGCCTCTGTTGCGGATGTCATTCCGTCCGTTCACTTATTTGGTGGGGTGTTGCCTGACGGTAACGCAACACGACGCCTAAAAGATATTAGCGCTGAAGAGAAGCGTGAGATGTTGGCTGCGCTGTCTGCCGCGCTTCCTACTATTCGCATTGCTCGTGACAAGATTGTATTAGCGAATCAATTATGGGAACAGGTTCCGGCTACGGAAATGATCGGGCCGTTACGTCGTGCATTGGCTCCACTTGCCGAAGCCTTGCCACGCTTACAGCAAACATTAGATGAAGCCGTGCCGCTGTCGGAGGTCGCGATTCCATTGTTGGGGTATCCACGACCCATGCGCTATTTGGTTGTGTTACAGAACTCAGATGAGCTGCGTCCCGGCGGAGGATTTATAGGAAACGTTGGCATGGTTACGCTAGATGCTGGTGATGTGAAGCAATCGGTGTTCACGGATGTGTATGCGGTTGATAACCCTGTATCTGCTGTGTGGCGCGATGTGCCACCGGCTCCATTGGAGCGTTATCTTGGGGTGGATGCTTGGTTTTTTCGTGATGCGAACTGGTCACCCGATTTTCCGACGTCTGCCGAGCGCATGCTCGATACGTATACGCGAGAAATCCAAATGGCCTCTTCATCGCCGGGAGAGATGCCGAATGCCGTGATTGCACTTGAGCCGGGATTGTTTCGAGAGCTTCTGCGTTTTACGGGGCCGATTACGGTCCAGGGTATGACGTTTACGGCAGATAATTTTTTTGATCAATTGGAATATGAGGTGGAACAGGGGTTTTTGAAGCGTAATATTCCTTTAGCCGAGCGCAAAGGGGTTCTGTTGGCGCTCGGTGCATCGTTACAAGAACGACTCTTTGCGTTGCCCGTGAGTCAGGTTCCGGTTTTGATCGATATTGTTTCCCGTGCCGTTCAGCGTAAGCAGATTATGGTGTATGCACGTGATTCTGAAGCGTTAGCGATATTGGACGCCCGAGGATGGACGGCCCGCGCAAAAGAAACTCGGGGGGATTTTTTGTGGACCGTGGATGCGAATCTTGCAGCCTTGAAAACAGACGGTGTGATGCAAAAACAGGTTACATATACCGCGCATCCGGACAAGGATGGAAGGTACGTGGCGACGGTGGCTTTGCAGTATAAAAATACGAACAGGATGATTACGTGGCGCTATACGCGATATCGGAGTTATACCCGGGTGTACGTTCCAGAGGGGAGCGAGTTCATTCGTGCCGAGGGGGCCATGGAGAATGATCGACATGTTTCTGGTGGAAGGACGGTTCCGGGCCAAGTTGATGTCATGCATGAGTTAGGAAAGACGGTGTTTGGAGCTTTCTGGGCGGTTGAACCGGGAGAAACCCGAACGTTATCGTTTACCTACCGTCTTCCTCCGACAGTTAGCGAGGCGATTCGGAGCGGGGAATATCATCTAGATTGGCCAAAGCAAGCCGGAGCAGATCAGACCGAGTTGACGCTTGACCTCAACTTCGGTAAGAACATAGTATCGGCAACGCCTCCAGAAGATGCGGACCAGTGGGGCGATGCTCGATATCGATATCAAACGGATAGCTTGGAAGATCGGATATTTAATGTCAGTTTTGTAAAGCCTATCGAGTGAGACGTGATTTTTTATGTTTACGAAAAAAATTGGCATTGATCTTGGAACCACAACCGTCTTGGTCTATATCCCAAAGCGAGGGATCGTGTTAAATGAGCCGTCGGTTGTTGCTATTTCGTTAGCGGATAAGCGCGTGCTGGCGGTTGGAAAGGCGGCTAAAGAAATGTTGGGCCGCACGCCAGACACCATCGTAGCGAAGCGTCCTCTCAAGGATGGGGTGATCGCAGATTATCGGACGACCGAGGCGATGTTGCGATATTTTATTAACAAGGCCGTGGGCGGCATTCGTTTGTTTCGTCCCGAGGTTATGGTGGCGGTTCCTGGGGGTATTACGTCGACAGAGCGTCGTGCCGTGATTGATGCCGCTATTTCTGCTGGTGCACGGGCTGCCTATATCATTAAAGAACCGGTGGTTGCCGCGATCGGCGCCGATATTCCGATTGGTTCTGCTTCGGGCCACATGATTGTGGATATTGGTGGTGGCACGAGCGAGATCGCAGTTATTTCTTTAGGTGGAATCGTGGCTTCGTCATCTGTTCGTATCGGTGGCAATAAATTTGATCTATCCATTCAAGAGCATGTGCGACGCAAGTACGGTCTCGCTATTGGTGAGCGTACAGCGGAGGATATTAAAATTCGGATCGGTTCAGCGTTGTATCTGGAAGAAAAATTAGAGATGCAGGCCAAGGGTCGAGACATGATTAATGGTTTGCCACGGATTATTACGGTCACGAGTGATGATGTGACGGATGCGATTCAACACGAGCTCCAGGGAATCATCGAAGCGATCAAAGATGTATTGCACCACACGCCACCAGAGCTTTCAGCAGATGTGATGGAAAAGGGGATGGTGCTTTCGGGTGGATCTTCTCAGTTACGTAATTTAGATCGGTTATTTTCTGAAGCCACGGGTGTTCCGGTGTTTGTAGCGGATGATCCACAGTTGTGTGTGGCTAAAGGTACGGGTATTGCTCTGGAGAATTTGGAAAGCTACAAGCGCAGTATTTTTTCTTCCTAAAGAAGCATATTTAAAACGGACGAACCCTGGCGAGTATGCCAGGGTCGAAGCCGTAGAGGTGTCGTGAGGAGCCGAGGGCTCACTCATGGGAGGCGGACGAAGATCATTCTTTGACCAGCTCGGATGGAACCGATGACGTCGCGTGTGGCACGAGTTGGCTGCTGGATAGCGTCATCTCCGTTTCCGCTTCCATAGTCGTCGCCGATGCAGGCCGGCAGATGATGTGATGCGAGGAGGTGTTTCAGCTTAGCTCGTAGCGTTCTGCATGCGGCTTTGTTGTGCGAGTGATAGACGTGTTTCCGCGTTCCACTGGAAAACCACTTGACGACGGTGCCCTTGTCACGCAGTTCATCTTCAGGCAGTAGATCATTCGGTGCAGCTTCCATCGTCCAAGCGACGAACGCTTCTGGTTGCTGGGCCTCTTGAGGGCAACTGGTCTTGGTCCAGCCTGCTTCCTGATGAAGTAGCTCCTGGATTTGCTGCAGTGCCTCATCGGGCAGAGTGCCGAAGTAGTACAACGCTGTCTCGAAAGAACTCATCCGAGCCCCCTTGGTTAGAGTCGTAGCTCAGAAAACTACTGATACGCTATTCCTCCTCATTTCTCTTGTCAATAAAATTCTGTGTATAAAGCCGTCTCTGCTATAATCATCCCTATGTTAATCGGGATCGAGGCGACACGAGCCAATAAAAATATCAAGACGGGGGTGGAGTGGTATGCCTGGAATGTGATTCAGGCCTTGAAGGATGTGACGGGCGTGCCGGGAAAGCTTGATAGTCATAGCTGGATTCTGTATGCAAATGACATTTTGCGTGGAGGCTTAGAGCGCTTGCCGGAGAATTGGTATGAGGTGCGGATTCCCTGGCCGATTCCGTATGGGTGGACGCAGTTTCGTTTAGCGTATGAATTGTATAAGCATCACATCGACGTATTGTGGATGCCGGGGAGTACGCTGCCCCGATATCATCCACCGCGCACGGTGGTGACGATTCATGATATTGGGTTTCATCATGTTCCTCATTTGTATAAATCGCGTCAGGTTCATATTCACGAACGTGCCATGAAAGAAGTCGCGCGAAAAGCGGCGCGAATTATTACCGTCTCCGAATTTTCTGCGCGCGAAATGGTTGAATCGTATGGAATCGATGCGCGCAAGATCGCGATTACTCCGCTCGGCGTGAATCATGCGACGTATCGTCCGATTCTTGAAGCAGAAACTATCGAGGAATGTCTACGACGCTGTCAAGTCCCTCGGCCATTTTTTATCGCCATCGGTCGACTCGAAGCTAAGAAAAATATCGTGACGCTCATTAAGGCTTTTACGCTGTTTAAGGAGCGTCGTGGTGTTGGTGATCCATATCATCTTGTCTTGGTGGGGACGCGAGGTTTTGGGTACGAGGATATCCTGAAAGAGATTCGGCGTTCTTCTGCGCGCGAACATATTTTAGAGCTAGGATATGTGCCCGAGGTAGATCTGCCATATCTGTTGAATGGAGCCGAAGCCCTGTGTCATCCGTCGTTGTACGAAGGGTTTGGTATTCCACCGCTTGAAGCTATGGCGTGTGGCTGTCCGGTTGTCGCCTCTAACACGACGTCGTTGCCCGAGGTGTGCGGCGACGCAGCTTTGCTTGTTTCTCCATTAGACGTTGAAGCATGGGTGGCGGCTTTGAATCGGTTCGTAGGGGAGATGGGATTGGTGGAGCGGTTGCGTATGGCGGGTATTGCACGAGCCGCAGGATTTACCTGGCAAGCGACAGCCGAAAAAACGCTGCCTGTTTTAACCGCATGGGAATAGCGCTATGCATGAAGCAACGAGTCGACTGGTCGAGTTGAGTTTGTCCGAAAAAGAGGCGCGCGTATATCTTGCGCTGCTTGAGCTTGGGTCTGCGCCGGTTCAGGAGATTGCCGAAAAGGCCGACGTGAATCGTTCAACAACGTATTTGGCGTTAGAGGCTTTGTGTGAGCGTGGTCTTGCGTCTAGCACGACGGAACAAAAACGTGTCATGTTCACGGCCGAATCACCAGAGCGACTGCGTGCGCTTGCGAGTCGGGAGCGTGAGCGCTTGCAGTCTGTCGAGCAACGGATCGAAGAATCGTTGCCGACATTTATGGCGTTGTTTCGCAACATGAACGGCAAGCCGCAGGTTCGGTATTTTGATGGTGATGCGGGAATTGCAACCGTTCGAGATATTTTATCGCATGGCAGCGGAGAGTTTATGAGTTTTACCGCTATCGATGAGGGGACGGTGCGTATGTCAAAAGTTCACGAAGAGCAGAGGTTGCGAATGGCGCGTCAGGTTTCTGGAAGATGCTTGATGGCATTAAAGCCGGGACATGCTATGCCGATGTTCGATGCACACCGTTGGCAATTGCGTGAGATTCCGTATGAGCAATCGCCATTTACCGGCGAAGTGAACATCGTGGATGACAAGGTTGCGGCGTTTATGGTGACAGAGCGTCCAATGGCGTTTTTAGTTGAAAATAAAGAAATGGCGCAGTTGTTTCGTGTGATGTTTAATGCGGCTTGGCAAACATCTCGGCCGATGGATATTTCTTAAATAAAACAAGGTGTGGTCGCCCGCGAAAGAATCTCGCGGGCGACCACGGTCGAGGGTGGCAATCACAGTCTGTCCGGGGTGATCGCCTATGTCGCGCCAGCCGGACAGTGCGCTACAGGACGGAGATACCAGCTGCGCCTGTAGCACCGAATGCCCTGTTTGTAGGTGTGACAGACATCGATTTCCCGGCTCAACAATCTGCCCGTTGATGCGTTCACGTACTTTTCCTTTCTTTGGGTGTAGTTGGGCATGATTGTGCTCCGTATGAGCGACTACAGGCGACCCCAACAGCATCGCGAACCGGGAAACTACGGGCGAGGGGAGTATATCAAAACAATCGTCCTGTTATCTATCTCTTCCTAGTTTGCGGATTCCTTTTGGGTGGATGGTCAGCATCTCTGCCACGTCGTTCGCGAACGGTGTGACTCGTCCCGTCCAGCGGGGTGTGCGATGACGAGAGACGCTCCTGTTAGAGATGATCTTGTTCATTTTGCGGTGGACGGGGTGAGTACAGGGTATTTTTAATGGACCACTGGTTAACCCATTGTCCAATACCCTGTGTGTCTCGTTTGTTGCGTACGGTCGTTGTGCGTTGTGACCAGCTCACCAAAGAATCAAAAAGAAGCTTATATCGACCACGTACTACGATGTAGCGAATTTCTCCGGCAGCGATGGCGCGGCGAATGGTACGCGGATGAATGCCAAATAAACGTCCTGCCTCGGAAATGGATAGGCGGATGGGGTGTTGTGATTCGGACATGCGGGTATTATGGCTTAATAGACCTATTTTGTCCACAATAGTGTAGACAAAAAATGCCATCAGGAGGTTCAGATCTTGCCAATTTGGCTCAAATTAGCTATACTTTTCCCACGTAAAAGCACGTGATTCGCGTTAGGGTAGGAGGTGATGCCTATTCTGACCATCCATGTCCAAGCTTATTGACCAATATCTCCTGTTTCGGATCAGAACGAAACGGGACCCAGAAGCCTTCGCACAGATCTATGATCGATATGTGGAGGCTATTTATCGTTTTGTTTATTTAAAAGTGCCGAAAAAAGAGGATGCACAGGATATTGCGGCCGAAACCTTTACCCGAGCCTGGCAGCATTTGGCGGCTGCTAAGGAAGTTGTGCATATTCGGGCGTTTTTATATCAAATTGCCAGAAATCTCGTGATTGACTTTTATCGTGCCCGTAAGCCCGATTCTTCGCTGGACGACCTTGTAACGTTTGAGGATGATGGAACGTCTACTGATAGTAACAGCGTCCTTCGGGATTCTGCCCAGCTCTCGGTTTCTGAAAAAGGGATTGAATCCCGAGCCGAGCTGGGGATCATCTTTTCGCGGATCGCTCAATTAAAAGAAGATTACCGAGACGTGTTGCTGCTTCGTTTGGTAGACGATCTGCCCTTTAATGTCATCGCTGATATCTTGGGTAAAAGTACTGCCAATGTCCGGGTCATCTATCATCGAGCCTTGAAAGCTCTGAATGACGTTGAAACATCATCTCTATAAAATCCCTCCTCCTTTATATCCATGAATCGCGACATTGAACGTCGGATACGCAGTCTGCGTACCGCTCCCGACCGCATCGTCCCTGATGCGGCTTGGGTTTCTCATACGCGCGAAACGTTATTGATGCAGGTTCGGAACACCTTACCCCCGGCTCGTCCGAGTCTTCGTGAGCAGTTTCATGGCGTAACCCAATTGTTCGCCGAGCTGCATGTTGGATCTTTTTTGCGTAAGCCGGTCATGGCGGTGATGTTCTTGGTCGCATGTATGACGGGTGGATCGTTGTTCTCTGTGTCGGCCGCCGAGCAGTCATTACCTGGGGATTTATTTTATGGCTTGAAGCTGGTGACAGAGCAGGCGCGTTTAGCGTTGACATCAACGATGGATGAGAAATTGAAACTCAAAACGGAATTTACAGAACGTCGTGTCACTGAGCTGCAACGATCCGTAGCGGATGAAGCGTATCGCGAGCAGGTGCCGCAAGTGGCAGAAATGTTGAAACGTGATTTAGGAACGTTAAAGGAACAGCTTTCAAATGTTACGCAGCAGTCATCTTCGGCAAAGATTGTTGAGGCGGCAAAATTATTGGATGAGAAAACCAATGCGGTGATTACAGCGTTGCAAGATACGAAATCGCAATTATCACCCGAAGCAAAAGAAAAAGTGACAGAGGCGCAATCCGCAGCTTCTGATGTTGGTATTCAAGCGATTGAGGTGTTGGCTGCGCAGCATCAGGAGTCTAGCGAGACTGTTCCTGCAGAAACGGTGACCGACGCCTTGCAGGACCATGCTCAAACCGTTGCCAATGTCACGGGCGCTTTGGATGTGTCTCATACAACCTCGAGCACAGCGACGTTGCCATTGGTCGTGCCTGCGCTAGTGTCTTCGACAGAAGCCGTATCAGATGCGCATGTGTCATCTACGCTGCCGGAACTCGTTAGTCAGGTGAAAGATATGACGACGCAGGCTTTTGCTATGCAAAAAGTGAAGGATCAGTTAGAAGTTGCTGCATCTATGTTAGCGCAGCCATCAGGCGTACTTATTGACGGTGTAGTGAGCAGTGGAACGACGTCTACGATAGACGCTTCCGCAACAGGGACGTCGGCAGTTACGAGCGCGACAACAAGCGGCGAAGTGACGACATCGTCCGAGACACTTCCTCCGGCAGCATCAACCACACAAATTTCACCACCTCAGTAAACGAGCGGTCTCCCCGGTCTCCCAGGGTGTCTCTCTGCATGCAGAGGGCCTCCCTGACGGGCGGGGGATGACATCAACCTCCTTGCCCGCTCGTTTGAACATCCTCGCCAAACATCTGTTATAACGGTCGACTCCGTTGCTTGCAGCGGAGAACAGATGTCACCTATTCATTATTCTCATGGTTCGTTTTAAACCCAAAAGGGTTCCTATGGTACAAACTCTTAAAAAGGTTTTTTCCGCTTTTGTCACCTTGACGACAATCGCCTGGTCCGTTGGTGTTGGTGCTTTGGTGCTTCCTACAGCTGCCTCTGCTGCCACGCTTTCTGCCGGTGATTTGATTAAGGCTTCTGGTCCTGCTGTGTACTACTATGCAGCGGATGGCAAGCGCTACGTTTTTCCAAATGAAAAAACGTACTTCTCTTGGTTTGCTGATTTCTCCTCCGTTAAAACAATTACGGATGGTGAACTCGCCGCTGTTTCAATCGGTGGAAACGTCACGATTCGCCCAGGTACAAACTTGGTGAAGATCACGACGGATCCTAAGACGTATGCCGTCACGAAGTGCGGTACATTGCACTGGATTGAGTCCGAGGCTGTGGCCAAGGCTCTCTATGGCGATGCTTGGGCCACTCGCGTTGTTGACGTTGCCGATGGCTTCTTTGTCAACTACACGGTCGGTTCCTCGATTTCTTCTAACGTTCACCCGGATGGCACGCTTGTGCAATACGCTGGTGATTCAAGCTGGTACGTCGTGTGGGGTGGCATGAAGCGCAAGATCGCTTCTGACGCTGCTTACATGGCTAACGGCTTGAACAAGGCTTACGGCATGACAACGACCCTTACCTATGGTAACGGCGCTGACGTGACGGGTCGTGAATCTGACCTCGCAGACGCTGTCTGTGCTGGCTCTGTCACGCCTGTGTCCGGAGGTTTGACGATTTCTCTCGCTTCCGACACGCCAGCCGGCATGACGGTTCCGAAGAACTCCTCCTCTGTTCCTCTTACCAAGGTGAATCTCATGGCCGGTGGCGCTGATGTCACGGTCTCGAGCTTGCAATTCCATCGCGTTGGCGTGGGTGCCGTCGGAGATTTCTCCAACGTCTACCTCTACGATGCAAACGGAATGCGTCTCACCACGGGTCGCACGATCAACTCCACCACCAATGTGGTTCAGTTTAACAACTTGAACCTCAAGGTGATGGCTGGTCAAACGGTTTCTGTTGTTGTCTATGGTGACTTCTCAACTCCGAGCAACACCGGTGGACAACACGCCTTTGAATTGGCTGACGCCGCCTCTGTGGTCGTCACCGGTTCTGCGACGATTTCTGGTTCCTTCCCTGTGCGCGGCAACGTGTTCACGGTCGGAACGACTTCTGCCGCTCGCGTCGATGTGTTAAAGGGCAGCACGCCTGCTAACCCGACGGTTGGTGCGAAGGATGTCGAAATCTCGAACTTCAAACTCACGGCTAGCACGAATGATGTCGACGTGAAGCAGGTTACCCTTTACCAGGGTGGCACGGTCACGAATTCGAATCTTTCAAACTTTAAACTTTACCAGGGTTCTACCGTTGTCGCTACGGCTTCTGCGGTTGATAACAATGGTCACATCACCTTGAAGTTTGCTCCTGCTTACATGATCTCGAACGGGTCGACCAAGGTCTTCTCGCTTCACGCTGATGTTTCAGGACGTTCTGCCTTGACTGTCCGCACGTACGTTGAGTACACGACGGATGTTCTTGCCTCGGACCGCGTGTATAACGCCGGTGCCCAGGTCTGTGTCGGTACATCGACATCTGGTTGTACTTCTAGCTCCGCCAACTTTGATGGCGCCTGAAGCAACTACGTCGAAGTGACGACGCAGGGTGGACAATTGACGAACGCGTTTAATGGTCCTGCAACTTCAAACATTGCTAAGGGTCAACTCGCTGTTCCTCTCTACAAGTTCACGCTTTCCTCACCGGACAGCGCCCTTGATGTCAAGAAGATGGCCTTCACCATTTCTAAACAGACGGGTTCTTCTTGTAAGGTGGTTGGTTCTTCTGGAACGCGCTACTTCCGTTCGATCAAGGTGGTCAATACGGATACGGGCGTAACGATGATGGGTCCTCAGGAAACCGGTTCTACCTCTTCAACGGGTGAAACGATGACCTTTACGGACACCATGACACTTACGGCTGGTCAGAGCATGAATCTCGCCTTAGTTGCTGATCTGTACAACGGATTGGATGACGTTTCTGGCGAATTCAGCGGTGCCAGCAACTGTGGTTACAAGGCCTCGATGGCTGCTTTCGGCTCCACCGATGTGCGCGTTGTAGACACGGGTGAGTTTCTCTCAACTTCCAAGATCGTTCCTAACGCTGCCGTTACTGGCAACGAAATGACGGTAAAGACCTCTGGTCTTGATATCTCTTTGGCGGCCAACCCGGTAACGGGCACGATCGTCAAGAAGCAGACCAATGCTGATGTAGCGGGCATCGTGCTCACGGCCGCGGCTCAGTCTGACATCACGATCACGAGCCTTACCCTCACGGGTCAGGCCAAGGTCGGTCTTTCCTCTTGTGCGAGCTTGGACGGTGGTTCCGCTGCGTGTTACTCGAACTTTGCTACCCTCGTGACTTCGCTTTCCCTTTGGGACGGTGCGGTTCAGGTCGGTCAAGCCAAGTCTCCTGACACCACCACGGGTGCCGCTCAAATCTCAAACATGAATCTCGTGATCCCGAAGGGCACGTCCAAGACCCTCACGGTCAAGGCTTCGTTGTCTTCTTCTGTCACGAACACCACGACGGCTGCTGGGTACGACCAGATCGCTGTTGGTATCAATGCTACGTCTGATGTTCAGGCGCAGGACAAGGATGCCAACACGGTTTCGCCAACCCTTTCAACCGGTTTGCAGAATCAAGCTGACACCACTGCTTCTCCTTCGGTGAAGCAATCCATTCTTTACGCTGGAACAATTACGGTTCAGGCTGACGCCCATCCGGCTTCTGCCATCGTAATGGCCGGTAAGAGTGGTTGGGTTCCTCTCGCTCGCTACAAGGCGACCGCGCAGTACGAAGCCGCAACGATTGAGCGCATTGCCGTGACTTCAACTGGTGGCGGTGATAACTCAAACTTCTTGGCCGTCGCCATCGCCCAAGGCGGTGCGGTGAAGGCTCAAGATACGTTGCCTTCTGGTATTACGGGAACGAAGGACATTGATTTGTCCGCCAGCCCGATCACTGTGCCGAAGGATGGTTCTGTCAACTTTGAAGTGTGGGCTCAATTGGCCAACGTTCAAAGCTCTTCTTCCGTCAGCGGCGCGACCACGGGTGTTGCTCGCTCCGGTCATCGTCCGGGTATTGGTTTGAACTCCAGCCTCACCTCTGGTGAGTGGGATTCTAACTACACCTCGATGTTGAACATGAAGGTGACAGGTGCCGCCTCTGGCGAACGCTTGTATGCTGCGACGGGTGCCTCTGCTGGTAACAGCATGGTGCTCCGTAAGAGTCAGCCGGTTGTGACGAAGCAGTCGCTTTCGTCCACCACATTGGCCAACGTCGATCAGGATCTCTTGAAGTTCCAAATCGCCGCTGACAACAATGGTTCGATCGCTTGGAAGCAGGTTATTCTGCAGTACTCCAAGACGAGCAACGTGTCGCTTTCTAACTTCCGTTTGCGCCGCGGCTCATCGGATGTTACGTTGGCCGACTACGCTGTAACGGCTGACAAGGGATTCGCTGGTAATTCTACTGGTGACGTTGAAGCTGGCACATTGCCTGCAGCTTCTACGACCGGTTACATCGTGGTATCGATGACGAACGAGGAATCTATTTCTGGTTCCGGAAACATTTACACCTTGCACGCAACGGTTGCCGGTGCTGCCTCAGGTGAAAGTGTAACCCTTTCGTTCTATCGCGACACGACGAACACGGTTGCTACGGGATACCTCTCGAGCTCCGTTGCCGTGACTGGAATTGCTTCGAGTGCCAATATCTTCCATATTGACACCACTGCGGCTCCGTCTGCTGGTGCTGGTGCTACGGGAACGTTTGTGTGGTCCGATAACTCTGAAATTCCGCACTCTTCTGCGATTCAGACGTCACGCGACTGGACAAACGATGTCTACGTGCAAGACCTCTCACAATCACAATCTTTGACCTTGTAATTTGAGCGAATCGTTCGCTCGAACCAACGTTACTGGTTCGTGAAATTGAGAAGACCCACCCCGCCTTAACCGGCGGGGTGGTGTTTTAAAGAGACCCCTTAAAATCGCGATCTGCTTGGGCTTCGATCAAAAATATCCTCGGCGTACGCCACAGTACGCCTGCGGTATTTTTGCCCTCCAGCCCTGCGCATCTCATCGATTTTAAGGGGTCTCTAAGAAAGTTATTTGAGGAACGTAGTTATGCTTGTCGAGACGTTGGTTATGCTGTTATGCTCTTGTGCATCTATATGACACGTTCATCCGCTCTTCGTTTGTTTCAGGGGATTGCTATGGTTGGGGTGTATGGGGGGCTGCTTTTACCTCTTATACTTGTTCCTAAGGTGATTTTCCCCTTTGTTTTTTCTAAGTTATTGTTTTTTCAGATTTTGATCGGCCTTACGTTTCCGGCGTATTTGGCGCTAGCCTGGATGGACGCTCGTTTTCGTCCGCGTTGGGTTCCATTGTATTCAGCCATTGCGGCGTATTTCGTCGCTTTGTTTCTTTCTGTTGTCTTTGCCGTTGATCCGTTGCGTGCTTGGTGGGGAAATCAGGAGCGCATGAACGGGTTATTTACGTTGTTGCATTTTTTCGCTTGGTTCACCATGGCTATTGCATTATTGCCGACCTGGCGCGAGTGGCGACGTATTATTTTGTTTGAAATCGCCCTTTCGGGGTTCATGGCTGTCGTCGCTCTCCTGCAGATTCCGTTCCCTCGTTTGTTATTGTTTCCGGCTGGTAACCGTGTAGGCGGATTGTTGGATAATCCGATTTACATGGCGGCGTATCAGATTTTTAATTTGTTCTTTATTGCGTTAATTTGGTTAAAGGGTGCTTCGCGTACGACAAAATGGTGGCTTGTGGCTTTTGCGGTGCTGGATATCGCGGCGTTTATCGCTACGCAGTCTCGTGGTGGCTTGCTGGGTCTAGCTATCGGGGTATTGGTTTTTTCGGTTTCATATGCCGTGATGGTGCCGAATCGTAAAATCCGTATTGGGTTATTGGCCGTTGTGGTGAGTGGCGTATTGGGATACGGGTTGTTGTTTACCTTCCGCGAGACGTCGCTTATTCGTGAATCGCCTCTCTATCGATTGACCGATTTACATGCAACAACTGAAACGCGCTTCTTAGCGTGGAAAATCGCTTGGCAGGGTTTTTTGGAGCGCCCGTTGACCGGTTGGGGATTAGATGATTTTCACATTTTATTTAATCAAAAATATAATCCGGCCTCGTTGCGTTTTGGGTATTACGAAACCTGGTTTGATCGTTCGCATAATACGGTTATGGATATGTTGTCTATGACCGGCATTATTGGGTTTGTGACCTACATTGCCATGTTTGTGGCTTTGTTTTGGAGCGTGGTTCGCGCCTATCGCCGTAAATGGATTGACGCGCCTATGGCGAGCGTCTTCTTTGCATTGCCGGTGGCGTATTTTGCACAAAATCTGTTTGTGTTTGATCAGCCGGCCGGCTTCACCATGAGCTTCTTTATGTATGCGCTTATTGCTCGAGCGACAACGGCTGGGTTTAGCCAAGAGGGTGGGCGTGAGGATGGTATGAAGTCTTCATCCGGGGCATCATCGATTCCATGGGTTGTATTTGGTGTCGTGCAAGCCGCGGCGTTATTGATCGTGTGGCGATATTCTGTTTTGCCGGCCAAAGCTTCGTATGTCACAATTGCTTCAAATAATGCCTTTAGTCAGGGGATGTATTCTAAGGCTTATGCGTTAGCAAAAACGGCTTCAGAGATTCCTACGCCCTATCTTGATGAGCAGACGTTTCTCCAGTCTCGTAACTTGATTAGTTTGGTTGATCGGGGCGAGATAGAGAAGGTGGCGGAATGGCGCGCGTGGCACGACCTTGTTCAGTCTGTTACGCTTCGTCACTTAGCGGATCATGGACGTAATACCCATCCTCACTTTATCTACGCACGCTTTTTACAGTCCTTTGCCAAATTGGTTCCCGAAGATGCAGCGTTAGCTGAGGCGGAATACAAAAAAGCCATTGAAACGAGTCCAAAGCGGCAGCAGCTATTTTTTAGTCTTGGTCGTTTGTATATTGAGCAGGGGCGCTCTCAAGAGGGGTATGAGACTTTTAAACAGGCGTTGGATGCAGATCCAGGCGTTGGGGAGAGCCATTGGTATGTCGGCTTAGCCTTGATCTATGATCTTAATCGTCGTCAGGAGGGGTCGCAGCATATCGTTGAGGCGATGCGGGCCCCAGCTCCGTATGCACTGAAGGATGCGCGCGAAGCTGTAGCATTGGCCCAAGCGTACGCTGATGTACAGGATCGAGATGGTTTTAAGAGTTTGATGTCTTTGTTGCCGACGCTGCCTAATGGTTCTCTTCAGTATTATCTGGATATAGCTCGTTCAGCTGAGTTATTGGGATTGCTTGAAGAGCGCAACTTGATTTTAGGAGCTTTATCAAAAAATGATCCGACGCTGGCAGCTCGTTTGTTGCCGCTCACCAATGGCTCAGTTACCTCGATCGAGGCTAGTTTACGAGAGACGGAATCATCCACTGCTATTCCGACTTTTATCCCAGAGTCTGTTTCATCTACGCCTGTGACGAATGGTTCCGGTCCGCGTCGTTAGCGCTGTAGGTGGCTATTGGTCCAACGTATCGCGATTACCTTGATAGGTTGCCGTCCAAGAAAAACGTTGACAGCCTATAGTCCAGGCGCTGCGAGCGTAGGCTTCGCGTTCGGCGGCATGGGTGCGCATAGTGTCCATGGCGCGTTCCAGGGCTTGTGGATTCTGCGGAGGAACGACGATGCCGGCACGTAGACCGTCTGCGCCTTCGAGCATCCAGCGGCAACCGCCCACATCTGTTGCGATGACGGGGAGGCGTGCAGCCATGGCCTCTAGAATGGTCCACGGCATACCTTCTTTGCGGGAGGGGAGAACAAAGACATCAAAGGCGCTATAGAGTTCTGGGCCGTGCAGCGCTCCGGGCAAGAGAATACGATCTTTGACGTCGAGGGAGGCGCGGGCGCGTTGCATCTCGGGAAATTCCAGACCATCGCTGATGATCACGGCATAGGTATGAGCATCTTTTTGTAAGACGCGTCCGAGGGTGTGAATATAGGGAATCAGTCCTTTGGTGGCGTAGGCTTTACCGATGGTGCCGTAGACAAACGCGTGCATCGGTATTCCGAGGCGCTCTCGAGCCACGGCTTTGGGGAGTAACTGACTGACAAAAGAGGGGACGTCGAGTCCATTCGGTACGGTGACAAGCTTCTTGCGAGGTCGAATCCACTTTCGTCTGGCGAGCGCTTCATCACCTGGATGAACTGTCACGATGATGTCTTTGAGTGGAGCTGTAAGGATTTCGGCCATTAAATAGATCGTTTGTTTTAACGCCCCGATGGGTTCCAAGAAGGCCCAGCCGCCGATCCGATAGGCGATATGGGGACGTGCTCGCATGCCAATACAGGCGATAGAGCCCAGGATCCCCATTTTTGAACTGTTTAGATCGATGGCGTCGGGTTTCCAGGATTGGATAAGCTTGCGCAGCTCCTTGATGCCGCGTAGATCCTCTAGGGGATTGATATCGCGTGCCATGTGAGTGAGGCGGTGAGTGGGGATGCCTTTAGCGGCGGCACGTTCCCACATTTCTCCTTCACCCCCTCCGGCAAGCAGGACGGTGCGCCCTTCGCGTATGAGATCTTCGGCAAAGTGGAGCAAAAAGGCTTGGACACCTCCCCAATCGGCCTGTGTGACGAGCAAGAGAACGCGTTGAGCTTTCATAGACTTTCCTCTACCATAGCCTTAAATCACCCTCTTGATCAATATATGTGTGGAATTGCCGGCATAGCGACGCGTGACGCCACCCCTCCTTCTGAGGGTGTATTGCGGCGCATGGGGGCGGCGATTGCGCATCGTGGCCCGGATGGGGAGGGGATCTGGTCGGCTCCGGGGGTCGGTTTAGTGCATCGTCGCCTAGCAATCATCGATCTTTCTCCGGGAGGTGCTCAGCCCATGACGAATGCGACGGGTCGGTATGTCATTACGTTTAATGGGGAAATCTATAATTATCGCGAGCTGCGTCAGGAGCTTGAAACGCTGGGAAGGGTGTTTCGTAGCCAATCTGATACCGAGGTGATTTTGGCTGCATATGAAGCGTGGGGTGTGGCGTGCATGCAGCGTTTTCGTGGCATGTTTGCTTTTGCCTTGTGGGATACGGTGGAGCGTGCGTTGATCGTTGCTCGAGATCGTATTGGAAAAAAGCCGTTCTTTTTTTCGCGAACGCCGCAGGGGGATTTGATCTTTGCTTCTGAGATCAAGGCCATAGGAACAGTGGTGCCCTTGCGCGCCTCTCTATCTGACGTGCGATTGTTTTTAGGTTTGCAGTATGTGCCAAGTCCGCGTACGGGTTTTGTGGGGGTCGAGCAGTTGCTGCCGGGGACGTATGGCGTGTGGAAGGATGGTCAGTGGCGTGTGCAGCCGTATCACGCATGGGAATCGCCCGCGCAATCTTCGCTTCCGGGTTTAGCTCCTACGGATGCGGCTATACGTTCTACGCTCGAAGAATCGGTGCGGATTCGATTATTGGCTGCCGATGTACCGGTTGGCGCGTTTTTATCGGGAGGAGTTGATTCTGCAGCAGTGGTCGCTTTTGCTTCGCGGTTTACTGCGCAACCGCTCCAAACGTTTACCATGGGGTTTGATGATGCCGCTATGGATGAGCGTGATGCCGCTCGTACGCTCGCACGACGGTTTGGCACCGCTCACGCTGAATTCTGTGCTCAGCCGCAAGACTTGGTAGCGGTGGCCGAAGAGGTTATTCGTCAGTACGATGCTCCGTATGCTGATTCATCAGCTTTGCCGACGTGGTTGCTGGCTCGTGAAACGTCTCAAAAGGTCAAAGTCGTTTTAACGGGTGATGGCGGTGATGAATTATTTGGCGGCTATCGTCGATATGTGGCTTACGAGCGCGCTCTGCGTTTGTCACGTTCACGTTTGGCATCTTGGGGCGTGATGCAGGCGGGCACGGTGATTAGCAGGCTGCTGTCTGATGTTCGGTTTTCGCGCATGGCTTCGACACTCCGTATGCTTAATCGCGCTCCGGATCGTGCGTATGGAGAATTATTTTGTGCATCGTATTTTGCTACCGACGATGTCGCGCACTTGATGCTGCCCGATATCTGGCGTGAGACGCAGCAGGACGATGCGGTGGACTATGTTCGCGCGCACATGGGTGGAGCGAGTGATCTGGATGCGGCCATGCGGTTTGATCTGACGTCGTATCTTCCTGATGATTTGAATGTGAAGATGGATCGTGCCAGTATGCGTTTTGGCCTGGAGGCGCGTGCTCCCTTTTTAGATCAAGAGTTAGTGGCGCTGGCGTTACGGATTCCACTGCACGATAAAGTGGCGCACGGTAAAACAAAAATCGCCTTGAAGCGATGTTTGCAGGGCGTTGTTCCGTCAGAGGTTTTGTATCGCCCGAAGCGAGGGTTTCAGGTTCCTTTGGCCCAGTGGTTTCGCGGTCCTTTAGCTGGAGCTTTTAAAGATCGTTGTCTTGATCCGCATGGTCCGTTAGCATCGGTTCTTCGGCAGGAGCGTATTGAGCAAATCGTTCAAGAGAACGCGCGAGGATTTGATCATGGAAACCGGCTGTGGATGCTGTATAGTCTGGCTATGTGGTTGGAGGCAGTTATGGGAACTCCTCGGTAAGAAACTATGCTATTGCGTGCCTGGCCCACTTACATATAGCGGAATATTTTTTCACGCATATCCGTAGCGATGCGCTCCCAGTCATATTTTTGGAGAACTAATTGATAGGCGTTTTCGGTAACTCGTGCCACTTCCGTAGGATGTGCAAGGATGTTTTGTACTTGTTGAGCAATGTGATCGGGTCGGTCTTTGTCGACAGCCCATCCGGTTGTTGATTGATCAGGATTGCGGTTTGCATCAAATAAAAAGTCCGCAATGCCTCCTTCTTGGGTGGCGATAACTGGTCGCTTGGTAGCCATGGCTTCGATAAACGAGTTTCCCATACCTTCTGAGCGAGAAGGTCGGATAAAGATATCGCACGCTTGAAGCATGAGCGGCATGGCTGCGTGACTAATTTGTCCCATGAATCGTGCTCGATGTGACACCCCCAGATTGGCAGCGAGTTGCTTGAGGGCGTTTTCATCTGGCCCGATACCATAAATCAGAAAAGAGATATGTTCCGGAAGTAAAGCTAGCGCCCGAATGACATCATCAACGCCATTTTTATTGACGAGGCGCGAGGTGGTGACGAGCAAGACATCGTGCTTTTGCTTGCCAAGAGCTTTCTGCATCTCTTGTATTTCATCTGGCGTATACGCGTGGGTAAATCGCTTTGTGTCAACAGCATTAGGAATGAGCACGCTTTTGCCTTTAAATCCCATACGTTCACCCCAGCGTAAGAGGAAGGTGGAAATGGGTTGGAGGATATCAGCCTTGGTAAAGCCCCGTCGAAATAGGGGCCATACGGGGCGCATCAATCCCTCGATGTGCTCTAAGGGATCCCCTTCTTGAAGCGTGAGGAGATATGAAAGTTTGGGATAAAAAGTTTTGACAATTCCCGCAGGAATTGCGCACGAATGAGCCATCATCGCCCAAATGCCATTGTAGTGATGCGTACGATTGAGTTTTAATGCTGTCCAAGCGGCAAGGAGTTGATAGAGGTATTTGTTTAGATGGAGTGGATAGGTTCTCAAGTCGGCGACGGTTGGCGCTCGTTTGGTGAACCCGATGCGATGAACCAAAATATTTCCAATGCGTTCTATGCGCGGGAGATCGGCGTCGGAACGCAAGGTGACCATGTGAAATTCGATATCCGATGGATCGATACGGTCAGTGATTTCTTTAATAGCAACTTCAGCTCCACCAATGAAGCGGGGATAATAATTAAGAGAGAACAGAAGGATTTTTTTCATAATTTTTTTAAGAAGGAAGTGTACGCAAAACGAATCTGGTTAACGAATGCATCTCCGGTACCGATCATCTGCTTGGTATTCATGCGTTGTTTAAGTGAGGCGAGATGTCGCGCCTGTGAATTCGTTGAGCTATATACCTGATCTGTTTTTCTGAGTGCCCAACGGAGAAAGAGATTGACATACCATGTTAGTTTTTGATCGGCGAGGGTTATGAGGAGGGGCGCATTTTGTCTACGCGTTAAGAGCATGCTGGCAGCCCCATAGCTCGCCATGATGGACCATAAGAAAATATACCGATGTTGGTTCAATAAGACGCCAGCCTGTTTTGCGCCGAGGAGAGGGAGTAGGAATTTATCAAACCGATGTCCTGAGCCGACACGATAAACATGTACATTTGGTGCGGGGTGTTCTACGGGGGTAGTCGTTTTTCCGTAACGGGTTGTGATGATATCAAACGTTAGATCTGGCATGTTCTGTGTAAGTTCACGGAGAGCTTGTTCCGCCGGTCCCTCGATGGGATCGTAGGTTGCTGAAAAAACGAGAACACGATTCCCTGAGGATGCTGCTGGCTGTGAAGAGGCGATAGAGGTGTTGATATATTCCGCAAGATGTTGTCGCGCTTCCCATCCCAGAGCTCGTGATTTTGATGAATCGACGGAAGATGTGAGACGATTTCCCGCGCGGGCAGGGAGGGATATGATCGTTCCTCCAAAAAGCTTTGCTACCTCTTGAATGCTGTAAGCGCGTTCGTCGCCTAGCCCAAAACCGTCTCCTTCACCTTTTTCACCGATAAGAATGAGACCGTTTACGATATCATTTACGTGGGTAAAATTGCGCGTTTGTGTTCCTGGTGATGTGACTCCTAGTGGACGACCCGTGAGATAATTTTGTCGAAAAATTTCGATAACCGTACCAAAGGCATCTCCACGTTCGCCGGGACCGTAGACATTGTAAAAATAGGTAATGGCATATGAAATACCAAACCAAGCGCTGTAGTTCTTTACAAGTTCGCTGTTAGTGGCTTTGGTCCAGGCGTACGGGCTTTGATCGCGACCAAGACCGTCATCAGCGAACTTGGTTGAGGAGCCGGCATAGATAAGCTTTCCTCCACGACGACGCATGAATTCTAGTACGGCAAACGTTCCAATTTTATTAAGATTCCAAACGATCTCAATATCTTCAAAGCTTTTCTCTGTTCGTGAATACTCTCCAAGATGATAAACGAGATCCGGTTTTTCGGGGATGAGTGTTTCAATGTCTTTTGTATGGCCCTCTCGATATTCAACTCCTGGAACATGGTTTTCACGAGAGCCAGTAAAGTAATTATCCAGCGAAATCACGCGATGACCCTGTTTGACCAGGGCTTTACACAGGTGTGATCCGATAAATCCAGCACCTCCAGTAACAACGATCGTTTGAGCCATATTTTGACAAACTATAGCCATATAATTGACAAAACGCAAGAAAATTGCTAGGTTTTAGCGTTTATTTTGCGAGCGTCGAGTGTCGCTCACACTTGAGCGGCGGGGTTCTTGCTATATACTGCATATTCTTGGCATGATGGGGGTTATGCGTATCTTGATTGCCGCGGGGATCTATTGGCCAGAGACGGGGGGTCCGGCCGTGTATGCGCGTAATTTTGCTCGTGCGTGCATTGAGCGGGGGCATACGGTAACGGTTGTAACCTATGGAGATCAACGAACCTTAGCCGGTGGGGATGGGTATCCGGTGCATGTCGTTTCACGTGTTGGTGGGCCGATCGTGCGATATGTTCGGTACATATTTCGCGTCTATCGGCTCGCGCGACAAGCTGACGTTGTGTATCTCCAAGGTGGCGTATCAGAGGGGTTGCCGGGAACGCTGGGCGCTGTCTGCGCGAGAGTCAAAACGGTGATGCGTGTGCCTGGGGATTATGCCTGGGAGATGTCGATGCAGCAGTCCGGGGCACGCGGGGAATTGTTGGATGAATTTATTCAACGATCTCACGGTGGCACGATTGGTTGGTATGAGCGTATAGAACGATGGACGGCGCGCCGTGCGCGAATGGTGATTGTTCCGAGTCGGTATCTTGAACGTATCGTTCAGCTGTGGGGCGTTCCGACGGAGCGCATTCAGGTGATTCAGAGTACGATTGAGCCGTTACGTGTTTCGCGTTCTCGCGAGGAGGTTCGTCGGGTGTTCGCCTGTGGTGATCAAAAAGTTATATTAACAAATGTGCGTGCTGTGCCTTGGAAGGGTGTAGATTTTTTGATTGATGTCGTAGCTCGTCTTCCAGAGGCGTATGTTCTGGTGGTGATTGGCGAGGGGCCTTTGCTCGAAACGTGGAAACAACGCGCTCAGGATCGGGGTCTTGCGTCGCGGGTTCGTTTTTTGGGCCGTGTGTCGCGCGAGGTGGTCGCTGAATGGAATCAGGCGGCGGATGTGTTTGTGTTGCCGTCTGGTTATGAGGGGTATCCGCATGTGGTCATTGAGGCGGTGTCGATGGGGTTGCCGTGTCTCGTGAGTGATCGTGGAGGGAATCCGGAGACAGCTCAAGAGTTTCCGGAGTATGTCCAGGTTGTGCCCTATCAAGATCATGAGGCGTGGGTCCGGGCCTTAGGTATTGATCGCCCTCGACGCGCGCCAGCACATATTCGCTCATTTACTGATGCGGCAGATGCGGCGATGAATATATTGCACCACGTATGAAGTTGCTATCTATCGGTATCGATCGTTCTATTGCTGACGTATCCTCACAGGCGTTTGCGCGTCAACGTGCGTATTACGATGGATGGGATGTTGATATTGTTATTCTGGCATCGGGCAATGCGGCTTATCAGGAATATGGTTCCGGCTT
This sequence comes from uncultured Gammaproteobacteria bacterium, assembly GCA_964457295.1. Lineage (GTDB taxonomy): Bacteria > Patescibacteriota > Patescibacteriia > 2-12-FULL-60-25 > 2-12-FULL-60-25 > CAYWEE01. The sequence continues at coordinate 5,421 of CAYWEE010000007.1, read as the reverse complement.
ACGTGTTCATACCACGGGAGGATTCAACAAGGTTCACGCATTGTGGAGAGGTTTAAGATTGGCGCGGAGGATGGTTCGTGAGCATCGACCTGATGTTGTTACGGCGCAAGATCCGTTATGGTCCGGGATGGTTGCTTTTTATGCCGCGCGATGTGCACGCACGCCGGTGCATGTTCAGGATCATAGCGCTATGTTTGCGAGGTTGCCGTATACGTGGGCGGAGCGTTTTTTACGATTCTCTGCGCGTGGACTCGTGCGTCGTGCTCGTCGTGTGCGTACCGTGAGCGAGCGTGGAAGACGGGGCTTGGAGAGCGTTGGGGTGGCGTCTCATGCGATTGATGTCATTCCTATTTCCACAGATCCTGCGCGCTTTGCGTCTATCCCTCCCTGCCAAACGTCAGGAGCGAACGTGTTGTGTATCGCGCGACTTGAACCAGAAAAAGGGGTGGAGTTTTTATTGCAATCTTGGACACATGTGATTCGAGAGCGTCCGGATGCCAAGCTGCGTATCGTGGGAGAAGGTGCACTTCGCGGTTCATTGGAGCAGCGCGTTTATCAATCAGGGCTGCAGGCTTCGGTAGAGTTTGTGGGTGTAGCTACAGATATTGTGCCCCATTTAGCCTGGGCGACTGCGCTCGCTGTACCTTCGGTGTTTGAGGGTTGGGGATTGGTTGCGGTCGAGGCGGCTCACGCCGGTCGTCCGGTCGTTATGACGGATGTGGGCGTGGCTGGAGAGATTATTCGTGATGGAGAATCGGGTCGCGTCGTTCTAGTTCGTGATCCGTTGGTGTTTGCGCGGGCGGTGCTGGATGTCGTGAATGATCCCGCAAGCGCTCAACGTTTTGCGCAGCGCGCACGAGAGATCGTTCAAGCTCTGCCTATGGTTGAGACATCGGTTGCGCAGGTGCGTGCATCGTTGATGCGCGCAGGCGTAGATCGGTTATTGGTTGTCGCACAGGCCGTTGACGGGGACGATGCGCTGTTTGGTTTTTTTGTGACTTGGCTCCGTGAGGCTGCCGCGACATTTTCTTCGGTGACGGTTTTGGCATTGCGTGTAGGACGCTTTGATCTGCCTGCCAATGTTTCTGTGATACCGCTGCGTTCATCGGGAAGTCGCTCTAAATTTGCTGTGATTCGAACGCTGTGGTCGGTGAGTTGGCGCATGCGTCATACATATGACGCCGTGTTTATCCGGGGAGATGCGATCTACGTTGTTTTAGGCGCTTGGCTGTGGCGCATGTTGGGGAAGTCGGTCATCTTTTGGTACGCCCACTATACGGTGACGCGTTTGTGCAAGATCGCTGCGCGTTTGGCTACGCGCGTGGTGACATCTGCTCCTGAGGCGTGCGCGTATCCGCCGGCGCATCCGATCTGTATTGGTCAGGCTATCGAAGCGCAGCGGTTTGTTCCAGCGCGTGAGGTTCATGATGGGCCACTTCGTATCCTCTTGGGAACATCTCGTGTGCAGCGTATTAAGAAGACGTTGGATAGCGCACGGGCTTGTATTGAGGCGGGCGCGGCGGACCATGGAGCCACGGTTACGATTATTGGTCCGCATCTTGATCCTGAGTATGCTGCAGAGATCGATGCGTACATGAAAGATCATCCGGCGGTGATGTGGGGGCCGGCTTCGGTGAGTTATGATCAGCTTCCCGAAACGGTGCGGCAATTTGATGTCATGGTGAATGCGTATGAAGCGAGTTTAGATAAGACGATTGTTGAGTGTATGATGAGTGGGGTGATCGTTGTGGCCGCAACGGGAGCCGTTCGTGGATTTTTACCTCCGGATCTTTTGTGGCTCCATGCTCCGGATCAGGCGTCGCGTGTCGCTGCTGTTCAGCGTATTTTGATGCTTTCTTCTGCGCAGCGTGCAGACATACGTCAACGGTTGCGTGCGGTTGCCGTGGCGCACCATTCTCTTGAAGCGCAGCTTGAGCGTTTACATCGTTTAATCAAAGAAGTCTCTTAACATCATCTATGCACTATCTCGTCACCGGAGGCGCTGGTTTTATCGGTTCGCATCTTGTTGAGGCTCTTATTAACCGAGGCCATACGGTGCGCGTCGTTGATAATTTGTTTAATGGAAAACGAGAGTACGTATCAGCTCAAGCTGAGTTTTGTGAGGTTGATATCCGAAATCTTGATGGTGTTCGCAATGCTGTCAAAGGTATTGAGGGGATTTTTCATGTAGCGGCATTGCCGCGTATTGGTCCATCTATTCAGAATCCCGTGTTGAGCGCTGAAACGAATATTATGGGTACGCTCAATGTGTTGGTGGCGGCTAAGGAGGCGAATGTGCGCCGAGTGGTATTTTCTGCTTCATCTTCCGCATACGGCAAGCAGGATACGTTGCCATTGCATCCGGACATGGTCCCTCGGCCATTGAATCCATATGCGCTACAGAAATATGTAGGAGAGCTGCTGTGTCGTCAGCACGCCGAGCTTTACGGACTCTCGACGGTGAGTTTACGTTATTTTAATGTTTATGGTTCTCGGATGACGCCGGAGGGGCCGTATGCTACGGTTTTACCAATCTGGATTGCCCAATGCTTGCGTGGCGAGGCTCTAACTATCACAGGAACAGGCGAACAGAGCCGTGATTTTACGCATGTGGCTGATGTGGTTGAGGCGAATATCTTGGCCATGGAATCAAATACGGTGGGGCAGGGGGAGGTGCTGAATGTGGGCGCAGGAGAACCACAGACGATGAATGCCATCGCGCGCTTGTTTCCATGTCAAACGGCGTATATTCCAGGTAAGCCGGGAGAGGCTGCTCATACAATGGCTGACATCTCGCGCACAACCGAGTTGCTGGGATGGAGGCCGCGTGTTCGTTTTGTTGATGGTGTGCGCGACCTTTTGAATGAATGGGGAATCGGTTCCGTTATTTCTTAAGTCCCCTGGCGTCGCAATACGATTCCAATCGTTTTGAGAAGGATAGCTACATCCAATAGCAGCGATCGGCGCTTGATGTAGAACAGGTCGTATTGGAGTTTGGTCAGATTGTCCTCTAGAGTTGCCGTTGGAGTCAGAAGCCGGACTTGGGCCCAACCGGTGAGACCTGGGCGGGTGAGGTGGCGCAGGGCGTATTGTGGCATGCGCTCAATTAAAGGGGCGACAAATTCTGGACGCTCTGGTCGTGGGCCAATAAAAGACAGATCGCCTCGTAAGACGTTCCAGATTTGTGGAAGTTCATCGATGCGCAGGCGGCGCAGTGTGCGTCCAATTGAGGTCAGGCGCGGATCGGTTTTTGCCGAGGCGGTGAATTGTGGGCCGGCACGTTCCGCATCGGTACGCATACTTCGGAATTTCCAAATGCGAAATAGTTCGCCATGTTTACCAACTCGATTTTGTGAATACAGTATTGGTCCGGGCGAGCTGAGTTTGATTAATAGTCCTACAATGGGAAATATGATGGCCGTGATGATCCCAAAGGGGATAGCAAGTACGATGTCCGCGATGCGTTTGAGTCCCTCGTACCAGGCTTTTTCATTTTCTCGCAGATGGCGCAAAAACCAGGTTTGGGAAACATATTCAAGCGGGATACGTCCGGTGACGGTTTCTTCGAGTGCGGATTGATCCATGATGGTAATGGATTCAAATAGGGCTGAGTAGAGGACGTTTTGCACACGTGGATCATGTTCCAGGTTTTCACTCACAATAATGGTTCGAATGTTGTGTTGTTTGATGAGGGCGGGCAGTGCGGCGAGATCATCTGTCCACATGATTGACGGGTCATTTGAGCGAGCGCCGGGCAAGGTTTCTGCCACGATACGGATTTCAAAACCGAGGGCGCTATCCTGTAGGAGCTCGGTTAGTTTTGTCGCCTTGTCTGCTGGGCCGATATAGAGCGCGCGGTTTCGAAAGAGGGCGGGCGCAATCAAACGATTAAAGAAGAGTCTCCAGGCATAGCCCAAGAGTAAAACGATGGCAAAATGAAGAATCAAATTGGTACGTGGAGCGATGCCAAAAATAGGCAACAGATAAAAGAAGGCCAGGGCGATACCGAGGTTTACGGCCATATCCTCTAAGAACAGGCGAAGAAAGGCTAGGCTATCACGGGTCAGTGAGAGGTCGTAGAGGCCGGCTACATAAAACGAGATGACCCATAGGATGCCGAGAATTGAAAAGGGGAGAGCGTGAATGTTCCATTCCGTAATATGGCCGTAGCGTATAAACAGGGTGAGGGCCAGAGCAATTTGAAAGACGGCAAAGTCTCCCAAAACCAGGACAAGTCGTTTAGCTTGGATTCCAATGTAAGGCATAGATCCCCCTTAGGGTGTCAGATTCTGTGACATTCGTCGAGATCGAGACTTGTCTGCTAAACTGGGCTGAATATATTGTATGCCTCGTTTTCTGGAATCTATTTTGCAGCATGTTCAAAGGGAGAAGCGTTCTGTTGGAGTTTTTTTGGTGATTGGCATTTCGTGTTTGTTATTGACGGTGGTCAGTTATGCTTTTGTGTCCCGGATCCTATGGCCAAGTGGTCCGCGGACGTTGGAGTATGCATTGGTGATCCTTGTGATGACGTATGTGAATTATGAGGCTAATCGGCTTTTCACGTTTCGTGGTGCTCGCAACAAGACAACACTTTCACGTTTTGCCATTGTCGCTGTGTGTGCGTTTGCCCTGCAGAATTTTATTTTTTGGTTAGGGCATGATGTGTTGGGGTTTTGGGATGTGGGGATCATTGTGCTTAGTTCGGCGATTGTGGCTTTTTTTACCTTTACGAGCCATCGCTTATTTACGTTTCGTTCTGGGTTGTGAATGCTCACTTAGCGGACATGTCTCCCGCCGGGGCACATGTCTCTTCCCGGTCTGCGGATTCCCTTTAGGTGGATGGTCAGCGTCCTATCCCGTCCAGAGACATGTGCCCCGGCGGGAGACATATGGATCATATTTATTTTGTAAATGCGCTATACTATAGGCTATGTCATCTCCCCCTGTCTTTGAACGTAAAAACGTTATCGTCACCGGTGGTGCTGGATTCATCGGTTCGCATTTGTGCGACAGACTCGTCAAAGAGCATCACGTCATCTGTATTGATAATTTTTTGACGAGTCATGTTTCGAATATCGATCATCTCCTTCAGGATCCAAATTTTGAATTCATCAATCATGACATCATTCAACCGTTGGACTTGACGACCTTGCCAGAGCTCGAGCGCTTCAAGATCAAGTTTCAGGGGATTCAGGAGATTTACCATTTAGCTTGCCCGATCTCTAAGCGTCATTTTGATGATTTCAAAATTGCGACGGTGCTTACGAATTCCGTTGGCGTGAAGAATGTTCTGGATATGGCCGTTCAGTATCATGCCAAGGTGCTGTATGCCTCTTCGAGTGTTCTGTATGGTCCTCGTGCGACGGATAAGCCGTATTACGCCGAAACCGATGAATGTCATTTAGATCATTTAACGCCACG